>NZ_JARVSL010000018.1:0-251119 GCF_030209215.1 Pseudomonas sp. efr-133-TYG-23
CCGCTGCCGCCCAGGGCGGATAGCTTCAACTGCAAAGCCTGCTGGCTGCCGGCCGGAAGGCGCAGTTGGTCGCCTTCGCGAACGCCGACAATCGACAGCGGTGAAGAGGCCGCCAAGGCCGGTGGCGGGCAGTCCGGGTCGGCCGCCGGAATGCGTGCTTCACGGCGTTCGGCCCTGGGCAACCAGGGCTCCAGCGGCGCGGGCCATAGGGCGATATTCCTGGCCTGCGCGCCGGGGCAGTGGGCATCCACTCGCAAGCCTTTGGCGTTGACCCACACGTTTTCCATCAGCCCTACGCTGAGCGGTTGATCCAATGCCTGCAAGGTCGGCGGCGTGGTGTTGTCCAGAGTCCAGGCAAAGCGCTGGCGTCGGCAATTAGGGTCGGTGCGGCTCATAGGCTGGCCCAGCGGCCAACAGATCGCCGCCACGCCGACATTGGCCGGCACTGCTTTGACCGGCGCGCTGATACCGCGCTGGCTGTCGCGGTTGGTCAGCACATCGTGCACTTGCAGCATCAGTGGCGCCGCCGACGCCAGACCGAACTGACCGGGCACGGGTGTGCCGTCCGGGCGGCCGATCCAGATGCCGATCAAGTAGCGCGGCCCCACACCAATCGCCCAGGCATCGCGAAAGCCGTAGCTGGTGCCGGTTTTCCAGGCCAGCACCGGGCGCTGGACCAACTCGGCGCGCGGGTCGCGGTCCGGCCGGGACTGGCCGCTGAGGATGCGCCGCACAATCCAGGCGGCACCTGGCGACAGTAACGGCCGCTCTCTGAGCGTATCGTCCGGTTGAAAGCGCAGAGTGGCGCTCTTGCCGTCGCGGGCGAAAGCGCTGTAGCCGCTCACCAGATCCTCAAGGCGGCTGCCGGCGCCGCCCAGAATCAGCGCCAAATTCGGCTCGGCCAGCGCCGGCAGCGCCAGGGGCACGCCGCCGATGCGCATCTGCGCGGCAAAACGCTTGGGCCCGTAGGCTTCAAGCAACTGCACCGCCGGCAGGTTGAGGGAACTGGACAGCGCCGTACTCGCCGGCACCGCACCGGTAAAGCCCATGGAAAAGTTGCCCGGGCGGTAATCGCCGTAGCGCCGAGGCACGTCCTGCAGCAGCGACTCGGAATGAATCAAGCCGTCGTCCAGCGCCATGCCGTACAGGAAGGGTTTCAAGGTGGAGCCCGGCGAGCGCAAGGCGCTGACCATGTCCACATGCCCGAAGCGCCTGGCATCGTTGATGTCCACCGAACCCAAGTAGGCGCGCACCGCCATGGTTTCTTCTTCTACCACCAGGATCGCGGCCGAGGTGTGCTCCGGCAGACGCGCACGCCAGCCCAGCAGCAGGTCTTCCAGACGGCGCTGCAAGGAGGCGTCCAGGGTGGTGCGGATCAACGGCGGGCTGTCGGGACGGTTCAGGCGTCGCGCAAGCAACGGCGCGAGGCTGGGCTCCTGGCGCGGAGCGAGCAGCAGCGGTTCTTCCAGGGCTTCATCGACCGCCGTTTGCGGCCATACCTGGAATTCGGCGAGGCGCCGCAGCACCTTATCGCGGGCCTGCTGCGCACGTTGCGGATGGCGATCCGGGCGCAGGCGGCTGGGCGCCTGTGGTAATACCGCCAGCAACGCGGCCTCGGCGTGGGTCAACTGCGCCGGGGATTTGCCCAGGTACGCCCAACTGGCCGCCGCCACGCCCTGCAAGGTGCCACCGAAGGGCGCGCGGTTGAGGTACAGGTTGAGGATCTCGGCCTTGGACAGGTGCCACTCCAACTGGGCTGTGCGCCACAACTGACGCAACTTGCCGTGCAAGGTGCGCGAGTGCGGGTCCAGCAGGCGCGCCACCTGCATCGACAGGGTACTGCCACCCGACACCACCCGTTCCCCGGCCAGGTTCTGCCAGGTCGCCCGCACCAACGCCAGCGGGTTCACCCCCGGATGCTGATAAAACCAGCGGTCTTCATAGGTGAGCAGCGCATCGAGGTAATACGGCGACACCTCACTGGTCTGCACCGGATAGCGCCACACGCCGTCGGCATCGGCAAATCGCCACAACGGCGTGCCATCCTCGGCCAGCACCACCCGCGCCAAATCATCCTGAGGCAGCGGCAAGGGCCAGATGCGGTCAGCCAGCCACAGCAGCGCAATCACTGACAGCACAGCACCCATAAACCAGCGCAGCAACCGTGGGAGCCGAGTGAATCCAGCCATGAATAAACGAAACCTCAAACCGGCAAACCTCTATGCTTGTGGGGAACTAGCCCGCTGCAATAACAACCAAAGGCACACACCCGCCCACCTTTTGATCAGGACACATATATGCAGGTAGAAAGCTTCTTCGAATGGCTGGGCCAGGCGCTCGGTTCCGTCATCCGCTTTATCGTCGACGGCCTCAGCGGACTGTTCGGCGCCCTGACCCACGCCGGCAGCAACTTCGTCGAAGGCCTGTCCCGCACCTTGGGCATGGACACTTCGATCATCAGCATCATCACCCTGATCATCGGCCTGATGCTGCTCTACTCGGCCGTACGCGCCTTTATGCGGGCGTCGATCATCATGGGCATCATCTGGCTGATGCTCGGCCTGTGGCTGCTCAGTTGGGTCGTGCATTAACGTTAAGCACGCCACAGCCCCCTGTGGGAGGGGGCTTGCCCCCGATAGCAGCGCTCCAGTCAACGCACCTGGCAACTGACCCACCGCCATCGGGAGCAAGCTCCCTCTCACATTAGCGCCGATTCCGAGTTGAGAAATCAGCGCCCCTTGATCACCAGATCCGCCGGGGTCTCACCCACCGCCTGCCAGTTCGGCCGATACATCGACTCCACCTGCGGCGGCGGCACGCGATAGGTGCCCGGCGTTACGGCACGCGCCAGGTACAGCAGGTGCGTGGTGACATCGCTGTCCAGATTCAAGGCCGCCACGTAGCGGTCATCGCGGAACTCCTGGTGCTTGAGCGATGCGTTCTGCATCGACTCACGCCACTCCTTCACTTGGCTGCTGGCGTTATCCAGGCTGGCGGCGCTTTGTGCCAGGTTCTGGTTTTCCAGCTCCAGGCCTGCGGGGAGCAAATCCACCACCAGAGCGTCCGGCACCCGTTGCTTGGCTTTGACTGCCACATGCACCAGCACCAGATCGCCGCTGTTGAGGTTGCGCAGGTTCAACGGCTGACCGTTCATGCCCAGGTACTCGCGGCGGATGCTCAGGTTGTCGCCCCCCGGTGCCGGCGGGACTTGTGGGTAACCGGAGATCGTCAGTTGCTGGTACACCGGCGTCTCCCCCTGATTGCTCAGGGCCAGGTCGGCGGACAGCAGCTTGCCGTCCAATGCCAGTGTCGACTGCTGATTATTCAACTCATGCACCCCGCCGCTGCCGGTAAGCGACACTTGCCAGTTGGCCTCCGGTTGCGCGAACCCCAGACGCCCGGCGAGGAACAGCGAATTGCGCTCCTGGGTCGACAGATACGGGCTGGCCGCCAATTGATCCGACAAGGTAAACAGCCGCTCCTCGCGCTTGCCCTTGGCTAGGTCGTTTTCTTCAAGCAGCGCCAGGATCATCGCCTGATCGCGCAATGGGCTGCCGTAATCGGCCAGCCAATCCTTGTTACTGCGCTGTGCGGCAAGGCCGGCGAGCAAGGCTTGATCGGCACGCGGTTGGTCGCCCATTTTCTGCAGGGCAATCGCCAACTGCACCAACGGCAACCCCGAGCGCGCATCGCTGCGCCGCTCGAACAGACTGCGCAACGCCCCTAACGGCGCCTGCTGGCTGCGCGCCAGGACCATGCCGGCATAAGCCTGCACGGCGAAGCGGGTGTGGTCGGCGTTGTCGCTGTAGTCGACGTCGATCAGGTTGCGCTCCTGCACATAACGCAGCAGGCGCTCGCTGGCTTTTTTCAGGGCCTCGGCCGGTACGGCAAAACCCTGGTCACGGGCGCGCAGCAGGAAGTCGGTGACGTACGCGGTCAGCCAATATTCCTCTTCGCCATCGGCACCCCACAAGCCAAAGCTGCCGTTATAGCGCTGCATGCCCAGCAGGCGTTCGATGCCCAGTTCGATTTTGCGCTTGCGCTCGGCGTCCGACTCACCCTTGATACCCAGGCGCTTGAGCAACGCGTCATCGGCATACAGCGAGGGATACAGGCCGCTGGCGGTCTGCTCCAGGCAACCGTAGGGATAGGCCTTGAGCGCACTGATCTGCGCGCCCAGGTTCAACGGCGGCCGGCTCGACAGGCTCAGCAAGGCTTCACGCCCCGAGGCATCGAATTGATCCAGCGTGCCAACGGGCAAGCTCCACGGTTCGCTTTTGAGCACCGCGCGGTAATGCTTGAGCAGCGCCGGGTAGGCTGGGCGCACGCCCAACGTCCATTCGCGGCTGAACGGCGGCAGCTGTTCGCCCGGCAGGTCCAGGCCATTGACGGTGACCTTGAGCTTGCCCTGCCCCAGCCCGCCCCAGGCTTTCACCGGGATGCGCAGCGTGGTGCGCTGGCCTTGCTTGAGTTCGACCGATTGCGCGCCGGCATCGACCAGTTCCAACTGGCCTTCGGCACTCAGTTGCACATCGAGCTTCTGCGCCTTGCCCGACAGGTTGGACAGGTCCAACGCCAGGCTCGTCTGGTCGCCGCCGGCCAGGAAGCGCGGCGCCGACAGTTCGGCCACCAGGGGTGCGGCGACTACGGTCTTGGCTTCGGCCATGCCGTAGCGGTCATCGCTCCAAGCCTGGGCCATCAGGCGCAACTCGCCGTTGAAGTCAGGAATATTGACGCTGACTTCACCCTCGCCCTTGTCATTCAACGTCACCGGCGCGCTTTGCAGCGCCACGATGGTCAGGCTGGTGTCAGGGCGTTTGCCACCTTTGGCCAACGCCGCGTCACCGCCGAACGCCAGGCTGGCCAGACGGCCCTGGCCGGCTTCGATCAACTGGCCGTAGATGTCGAACTGATCCACGCCATAAGCCTTACGGCCGAACAGGCTGGCGTACGGGTCGGGCGTCGGATATTCGGTGATATTGAGGATGCCCACGTCCACCGCTGCCACCAGCACATGCACTTGTTTAGGCACGCTGCCGTCGGCATTCCTGGCTGCGACCTTCACCGTGAGCGGCTGCTTGGGACGCATTTTTTCCGGAGCGCTGAGGGTCACGCCGAGCTTGCGCTGGGTGCGATCCAGGGGCAAGTGCAGCAGGCCCACCGCGCGTTTCGGGGTGATATTGGCTTTGCGCTCGCCGGGACGAATCACCAGGGCGCTGACATACAGGTCATGGCGCGACCATTTCGGGTCAAGCTTCACGGCAAAACTCTTGCCTTCGGCCGGCACGTCGATTTCCTGCCACCACAGCGGCCCTTCGGCGGATTCCACCAGCAAGTAACCCTTACCGGCGGCCGGCGGCGTGACCGTGATGTTAGCGGTATCGCCATCGCCATAGGCTGGCTTATCCAGCGCCAGCTTGACCTGATCGGGGCGCACGGCGCCGCCTTCGGTGTTGTCCTGGGCCTGATAACCGGCCCAGAAACGCAGGCTGCTGACTAGGCCGGTCTGCGGGTCTTCGACCTCGACGCGATACGGCCCCCACTCCACCTGGAAGCTGACCTTGGCGGTATCACCGGCCTTGATGTTGAGGGTCTGCTCGTCGAGGTTGAGGAATTTTTCGTTGTAGTGGTAGCTCCAGCCGTCGTTGTCGGAGTAGTTCCAGTAGTAGTCACGGCGCTCGCGCACCAGGCGCACCTTGAGGTTGGGCGCGGCAAGCTTCTGGCCGTCCTGGTTGGCCAGCAGCACTTCGAATTCCGCCGGGCCGTCGCCATTGGTTTCCTTGCCGTCAAACAGCCCGCGCAGGCCCGGCAGTTGCTTGGCCGGCCAGATCGGCTGCACCAGGCGCCGAGTGATCGGCCGCCCGCCCGACTCATGCAGGCTGGCCTGCACGATCAGTTGCAGCGGCGACTTGGCCTCGGCCCACTTGCTCTCCAGGCTCAGAACCTCCTGGCCCTTGGCGTCGAGCACGTTTTCGTCGATCTCGAAATCCTGGCTCAGGTCCTCCTCGGTGACGGAACCGAACTCGTAGCCCGGCAGCGACTTGACCGCCTCGCGCAACGGCCGCACATAAACCTGGCCGCTCACCCGGTTACCCGAAGCCGGCGCGCCGTAGAGGTAGCGCCCCGTGAGCTGGATTTGCGGGCTGTCCGCCGGGCTCAACGGCGTGTCGCTGCCCTTGAGTTCCAGGGCCAAGCGTTCGGGCAGGAAGTCTTCAACGAGGAATTCGTACAACTGCGGCTTGCCGTCGCCCAGGTCGAACACCAGTTGCCAGCGCCCGGTCGGCGCTTCGCCGGCCAATTGCAGGGCGTATTGATAGAGGCCGGACGCGTCGGCATCCCACACGAATTTGCGGCTGACCTGTTCATCCGGACGACGCACTTCGACGCTCACCGGCTGCGGCTTGACCGTGTTGCCGTCCTTGTCCCGCAGCAAGGCGTTGAGCAGCACGGTTTCGCCTGGGCGATACAGGTCGCGCGGGCCGAATACAAAGAACTGCAAGGGGTGGGACGGCTGGCCGCCGATGTCGAATTCGGCCAGGTCCAGCGCGGCGCTATCCAGGCGCAACAGGCTGGTCTGCTCACCCTGTTTGGCCAACAACACCTGGGCTTTTTTCGGCAGCGGCAACTGCGCGTGGCCGCCCTTTTCGGTCTTGCCCTCGGCCAGCACGCGGCCATCGCCATCCAGCACTTCCAGGTCCACGTCATTCAGGGCTTTGCCGCCTTCCAGGGCCTGGGTAAAAACGTCGAGGCGATTGCTGTAGCGGTGCACCGACAGGCCAATGTCGCTCAGGGTGAACAGCGTGGCCGGTTGGGAATAGTTATACGTGCCCGACGCACGCATCACCGCCAGGTATACGCCTGGCTGCTGTAATTGCTTGAGGCCAGCGATCGGCAGCAGCAGGGTTTCGCGGGTATTGCGCGCAGGGTTCAAATCGAAACGCCCGCCGTAGACCAGATCGGCCATGGGCAGCAACTCGCGGGACTCGTAACTTTGCAGGCTGGTATTGCGCCCCCACTGCGCCAGGAACGACGGCAGGGACTCGGGCTTGATGCGGAAGAATTCGACGTCGATTTTGTCGACGTTCAGCGCGATCACCGGCAGGCCCTCGGCCAGGCGCGTCGGCAGCAGGGTGCCGCGACTGGCGAAGCCGACGGTGGCTTGCAGGTCTCGGGTTTCCAGGCGGGCGATGTGCTCGGCGGCGAGTTTACTATCGTTGACGGCCTTGAGCCCGGCGTCGACGGTGAGCACCAGTTTGCGCTGCGGTTCGAGGTGACGCAGGCGCAATTCCATCAGGTTATCGGAGAGTTCCCAGGCGCCGTCGACCTTGCCGGACTTACTGTCGACCAGGTGCAGCTTGTCGGCAAACTTCTGCTCCGGGTCCAGGGGAATGGAGAAGCTCACCGATAGCGTGCTGGCACCGTCCAACTGCACCTCGGACACGTCTACCACGCTTAATTCACGCCCGGCGTAGCGCTGCTTCAGCGCCGCCACATCCACCGCCGCTTTGATCGGCTTGGGGGCGGTGCTGGTGATCGCCACGGGTGCGGTGGGCGCAGTGGGTTTATCGGAAGAATCGCAGGCGCTCAGCAGGGCCAGGGCGCAGGCCAGGAACAATCCTTTGTTAAGCATGGGGCACTCGTTGTCAGAGGGAACCGGGGGTGTGAACTATATATCAGCCCGAGCGGGGCCGATGTGGTGCTGGTCACATTGACCGACGGAGGGTGGGTTGGTTCGCAGCCGTTTGAAACCCCCAGCCAAATCCCACAGCCGCCTCCCACATTGGCTCTGCTGCATGGCTAATGGATGGTTACAATGTCGTTCCCCCAAGGAGCCTGCATGTCCACCTTACTGACCGACTGGCGCGACCGCCCCACCCACCGCCGCGTATGGGCCCTGGCTGCGCCGATGATTCTGTCGAACATCTCGGTGCCGTTGGTTGCCCTGGTCGACAGCATGGTGATCGGCCATTTGCCGCATGCCCACCAATTGGGCGCGGTGGCCGTGGGTGCCAGCCTGTACACCTTTTTGGCCTGGGCCATGGGTTTTCTGCGCATGGGCTCCACTGGTTTCGCCGCTCAGGCCGCCGGGCGCAAGGATGGCGCAGCGCTGCGACAGATCCTGCTGCAAGGCTTGCTGCTGGCGCTTGGGCTGGCCATATTGCTGGGCACGGTGGGCATCCCCCTGAGCCATATGGCACTGGAATGGATGCAGCCGTCCGCGCAACTGAATCAACTGACCCGGGATTTTTTCCACACCCGCCTGTTCGGCCTGCCCGCTGCACTGGCCAGCTATGCGCTGGTTGGCTGGTTCCTCGGCACGCAGAACGCCCGCGCGCCGCTGGCGATTCTGCTGACCACCAACTTGGTCAATATCGCCCTGAACCTTTGGTTCGTGCTTGGCCTGGAGTGGGGCGTCGCGGGGTCGGCACGCGCCTCGGTCATCGCCGAGTGGACCGGTGCCTTGCTTGGCCTGGCCCTCACGCAAAAAGCCCTACGCGCCTACCCCGGGCATATCGCCTGGGCGGCCCTCAAGCGCTGGCAGAGCTGGCGCCCGTTGCTGGCGGTCAACCGCGACATTTTTATCCGCAGCCTGGCGTTGCAGTCAGTGTTTTTCATGATCACGGTGCAAGGCGCGCGCCTGGGCGACGCCACCGTGGCGGCCAATGCGCTGCTGCTCAACGGCCTACTGCTGACCGCCCACGCCCTGGACGGCCTGGCCCACGCGGTGGAGGCACTGTGCGGTCACGCCATCGGCGCACGGGACCGGCAAACCTTGCGCCGCTCGCTGGTAGTGGCCGGTGGCTGGTCACTGATCGCCAGCCTTGGATTTGCATTGTTGTTCAGCGTCGCCGGCCATCTGTTTATCGCCATGCAGACCGATATCCCCAGCGTGCGCGAAACCGCCGACACCTACCTGCCTTACCTGGCGGTACTGCCCTTGATTGCGGTGTGGAGTTATCTGCTGGATGGGCTGTTTATCGGTGCCACGCGGGCGCGGGAAATGCGCGATGGGATGTTGTTGACGGTATTGATCGTGCTGCCGTTCGCGTGGGTCTTGCAGGGGCTGGGCAATCACGGGTTGTGGATCAGCTTCCTGCTGTTTATGGCGCTGCGCAGTTTAACCTTGTGGGTTATCGCGTGGCGCTTGAGCAAAAAGAACCAATGGTTTGGCGATCCGACCTGTTAGTTTTCACAGGTTACAAACCGACCCGCCGGGCGTTGAATGGTCATGGGTAATCCCCATCCCATACATTCAAGGAGAGTCGGATATGAACATCACGAAAGCACTGTGGATGGCCGCCGCTTGCACACTCGCAACCACTGCTGGCTGCACTAATGGGCAAGGGCCGGCCAATGTTCAGGGCATGCTGGAGGTGGAAAACAGCACCCAGTTCAATCTGATAGTCACCCAAGAAGCCGATGTTCACCAACTTGGGCCAAAAGGTCGAGTTGAGCTGCCCATTGATGACCGAGTTGTCATGGTGCACCGTAGAAACGGTAACGTTGACAGAATTGACCGACTTAGCCTTGAGTTCAATACCGCTCAATGCGGGCACAGTGTGTGCCTGAAAGTGCACTGAAGCGCCCGCCGATACGACGCACGGAAAACACCGTGCGTCGCTCAAGACGGTATCAGGAAGACAAGTAGGACGAACGCGTCAGCCCCAGACGCAACGCATCCAGGAACTGGGTACGCTCCGACGCGCTGATCTTCGCGCTGGCGCACTTGTCACGGTAGTGCGTCATCAACTCTTCCGGCGACAAGTGCACGTAGCGCAGCATGTCTTCGATGGTGTCGTGGGTTTCGATCCCGGCGCTGTACACCGAGCCGTCTTCACGCTGGTAGATGTTCACCGAGTCGGTGTCGCCAAACAGGTTGTGCATGTCGCCGAGAATTTCCTGGTAGGCGCCGACCAGGAAGATACCCAGCAGGTAGTCCTCGCCTTCCTTCAGGGCGTGTACCGGCAGGCTGGTTTCGATGCTCTGCTCGTCGACGTATTGCTTGATCTTGCCGTCGGAGTCGCAGGTCAGGTCCTGCAGTACCGCACGGCGCAGCGGCTCTTCGTCGAGACGGTGCAGCGGCAGGATCGGCAGCACTTGGCCGATGGCCCAGGTGTCGGGCAGGCTCTGGAAGACCGAGAAGTTGCAGATGTACTTGTCGGCCAGTTTGTCGTTGAGTTCGTCCAGTACTTGGCGATGCGAGCGCTGGCGGGCTTTCAGCGAGTTATGCAGGCGACGGCACACGGCGAAGTAGCACTGTTCGGCCAGGGCTTTTTCCGAAAGGGTCAGTTTGCCGTCGGCGTACTGGGCAGCCACGTCGCTCATGTAGTGGGTAGCGCGCCAGTAGGTTTCGGTGACCATTTCGATGTCGGTCGGGCCGAGCAGGTCCACCAGCCATTGCACGGTTTCCGGCAGGCTTTCCTTGTTCTCGATCAGCGGGATTTCGTCGTTGTGTTTCTCGACGTCGGTCACCTGCACCACCAGCATGGCGTGGTGGGCGGTCAGCGAACGGCCGCTTTCGGAGAAAATGTTCGGATGCGGCAGGCTCTGCGCGTCGCAGAACTCCTTGAGCATGCCAACCACCACGCCGGCGTAGTCGTCCATGTCGTAGTTGATGGAGCTGGCGTTACGCGAGTGAGTACCGTCGTAGTCCACGCCCAGGCCACCGCCGACGTCGATGTGATCCACCGGCAGGCCGAGGTTACGCAGTTCGCCGTAATAACGAATGGCCTCTTTGAAGCCGTGCTGGTAGTCCGCCAGGTTGGCGATCTGCGAGCCCATGTGGAAGTGCAGCAGACGAATGCCCTGATCCAGGCCTGCGGCGCGGAAGCGCTCGACCACCGACAGCAACTGCGCGGCCGACAAACCGAACTTGGATTTCTCGCCACCGGTGTCCGCCCACTTGCTCGACGCCAAGGACGACAAGCGCACGCGCAAGCCCACCTGAGGCTTGACCTTGAGGCTCGCGGCCTCTTCGATCACCAGGCCGACTTCGGATTCTTTTTCGATCACGATAAACACGTTGTGGCCCAGCTTCTGGCCCATCAGCGCCAGACGGATGAACTCACGGTCCTTGTAACCGTTGCAAACGATGGTGCCGCCCTTTGGTGCCAACGCCAGCACGGCCAGCAGCTCGGGCTTGGAGCCGGCTTCGAGGCCAATGGAAACGTTCTGGGTGGCGATGATGTTCTCGATCACCGCTTCCTGCTGGTTCACCTTGATCGGGTACAGCGCGGTGTACTTGCTCTGGTACTCCAGGCGTTCGATGTTGGAATCGAAAGCACCGGTCAGTTGGCGCACGCGGTCTTGCAAGATGTCGGGGAAGCGCACCAGCAGCGGCAGCGAAAGACCGCTTTTGCGCAGTTCGTCGACTTGCTCGTAAAGGTCGACGGGCGTGCTGTTCGGGCCGTTTGGACGAACTTCAACGCGACCGGCGTCATTGATCGCGAAATACCCGGCCCCCCAATGGCGGATCCCATAAACACTGCGGCTGTCCGCAACGGTCCATTGGCTGCCATCGTCTTTGCGTGTGCGTCGTACGGACATCGAAGTCCCCTATAAATGAAGTCGAAGGCACCGCCTCGGGTTCGAGGCCGGCGCAGTCTAAAGAATGAAAATGACGATTTGCCTGTAAGAGAGGTAGACCCCACTCGCAGGACAGAGTTTAGACACTGGCCGGTAAGAGGCTCAGCCGCCGGACTTCTTGGCCTTGTATCCCAGCTTGATCAGCTCGGCCAATAACAGCTCGACGTGGTCGCCCTGGATCTCGATGACGCCGTCTTTCAACGCGCCACCGGTGCCACAGCGCTTTTTCAGCGTGGTGGCCAGTTCCTTGAGGGGCTCCGCGGCCAGGGGCACGCCGGTGATGGTGGTCACCGTCTTGCCGCCACGGCCCTTGCTCTCGCGTCGCACGCGGGCAATACCGTCGCCTTCGGGAATCAGGGTCTGTTTGCAGATGCAGGCATCCACGGGCTGACGACAGTCCGGGCAGTGTCGACCTGCGTCGGTGGAAAATACCAGGCCACCAAGGGCGGCGAAGGATGCGGCTTTTTTGGCCACCGGCAATCCTCTTGGGAGGATGAAGACTGATCGGCCCCCAAAAGGGTCAGCCGACCGCGAAGCCCCACTCAGGCAGGGGCAGCGCTACCGAATCGCCAAAGCGACGCGGGTGAAAAGTCGCGCAGTGTAACGGCAAAAAGCACGCTTGCTAAGAGCCAAATGGCGCCATTTCATGCAACTTTAGCGACGCAAGGCCAGATAGCGGCGCAAGCCCTCTTGAGCGTCAGGGCAGTAAGGTTTTTTCTTGGCGTCCCGCAAGACTTTGCTGATGGGTAAAAAGCGCGCCTCCATCACCTCTTCTGGCTGTAACCGCAGAGGGCCATCCCACACGGCTGAATAGGATTTACACCAGAGCCGACTGTCACCATCCTCGAAATAGAAATGGTCATGTTCGACCAGATCCACCCCGCCCACGCCCAACTCTTCTTCCAATTCACGGGCCGCCGACACCGCGTAAGACTCACCCGCCGCGACCATTCCACCCGCCGCCGTGTCCCAAAACCCTGGGTACAGGGCTTTGCTCAGGGTGCGCCGATGCACGCACAGCTGACCCTTGGAGTTGAAGAGGAAGATAAACGTGCAGCGGCCGATCAAGCCACGCGCACGCAGATCGGACCTGACGAGGTGGCCGAGCAGGTTGTCCTGCTCGTCGACCCAACAGATCAGCTCGGCATCGGAGGCCGCGCGATGGGCCTCCTCCCGTTGACTGGCATCCATCATCAACCCTGGTTGAGCAGTTGACGCAGGTCGATCACCGCAGCGTTGGCCCGGGAAATGTAATTGGCCATGACCAGCGAATGGTTGGCCAGCACGCCAAAACCGCTGCCATTGAGGATCATTGGGCTCCACACCGGCTCTTGCGAGGCTTCCAGCTCACGAATGATCTGGCGCACGCTGACGGTGGCGTTCTTCTTGGCCAGCACATCGGCAAAGTCGACTTCGATCGCACGCAGCAGGTGAGACAAGGCCCAGGCCTGACCACGGGCTTCGTAGAACACGTTGTCGATCTGCATCCACGGTGTTTCCACCACTTCTTCGTCAACCTGCGGCACTTCACCCGGCGCGAGCGCCTCGGTTTTCAACGCAGTGTTGAGTTTGACCCGACCGACGCTGGCCGACAGGCGCTGGGACAACGAACCCAGGCGCGTGGCGACATCGCCCAGCCAATTGTTCAGGTTGTCGGCGCGGGCGTAGAACAGCGCGCCTTTCTGGTTGGGATCGGAGAGGCGCGCTTCGTAGCGGCTCAGGGAATTGATGCCTTCCTGGTACTCGGACTCACTGGACGGCAGCACCCAGCTCTTGTTGTCGAAGTTGAAGCGTGGCTCGGCCTTGGCCAAGTCAGCGTCTTCAGCCGATTGGGACTGGGAGCGGGCGAAGTCCTTACGCAGAGCGCGGGTCAGATCGCGCACCTGTACCAGCACGCCGTATTCCCAGCTGGGCATGTTGTCCATCCACAGGCCCGGCGGGAAGCGGTCGTTAGAAATGTAGCCACCGGGTTTGTTCAACAGCGTGCCGACCACAGTCTTGAGGGTTTCAACGGTGGTGAAGCCCACGACCATCTGCTTGCCGTCTTTGTCGGCAGCGATCTGCGCATTTTGCTGGACCGGAAACAACGCCGGCTCTTCGCTCCAATACCAGCCCAGAGCGCCGGTGACCAACAGGTACAGGCCGAGTACGCTGAGTACGGCCCGACTCATCAGCAGCGTACGAAAATAGCCGCGGTTGGTCGATTTGGGTTCAGGCGCGGGGCCGGTGGCACTGCCTGCACGGTTTTTCCAGTCCAGCATGGCGATATCCTTTCAATCACTTGAGTTCATGCACTTGAATTGAGGGCGTGCGTTCAAAACACTCCGACCACAACCCTACCCCATCGTGCCGGTCGGTGTGGGGGTTTTATCCAAACTGGCGTATCGGGCGTGTTCGTCTATATAAGGATGCACGTTTTTTTTCGCAGCGCGACCACCGAGTCAGTAACTGAATAGCGAAGACGCACAGTTAATTGACGTATGACACTCATTCCCATGAAAAGAGGTGCTAGCATAGAGCCATCAGTCAACCTCAGCATGCACCCTCACCTAGTAGTCAGGATATGACCGAGCCAGAAGACCCCAGCCGTGAGCGCCTCAAGCAGCACTTTGCCCAGCGGGTAATTCATCAGGCACGTCAAATTCTTGAGATCTGGCAGCGCCTGCAACGCAGCGAATGGTCGAGCGCCGACCTCTCCGAACTCAGCGAAGCCAATTTACGCCTGCTGCGCTTTGCCGAGCGCTTCGAACAGCCCGAGCACGGTCAACTGGCTCACCATATCGGCGAATCCCTTAAAGCGGTGGACGAAAACCGCGGCCGCCTGAGCAGCCAGTTGATCACTGAACTCAACCGTTTGATGCAGCGTTTGTCCCGCACCGGCCTGCGCCAGGGCGACCAGCTGGAACAAACCTTTCTGCCGCCGATGCGCAAGCCGATCTACGTGATGCTGGCCGATCACGACCGTGCCGAGCGCCTGGCCAAGCAATTGGAATTCTTTGGTATGAGCGCACAGTCCCTGGACAGCGTAGCGGCATTTCGCTCGTCCATGGCCGAGCGCCTGCCATCTGCCATCGTGATGGACGTGGATTTCTGCGGCACCGGGCTGGGCCTCAAGCTCGCTGCCGAAGCCCAAGAAGGCCTGGAGCAAAAACTGCCGCTGCTGTTTTTCAGCCTGCACGAAACCGACACCCCCACGCGCCTGGCCGCCGTTCGCGCCGGGGGCCAGGAATTCCTCACCGGCACGCTGGAAGCCTCCAGCCTGCTGGAAAAGATCGAAGTGCTGACCTGCGTCGCCCAGTACGAACCTTATAAAGTGCTGATCATCGATGACTCGCGGGCCCAGGCCCTGCATACCGAGCGCCTGCTCAACAGCGCCGGCATCGTCACCCGCACCTTGATCGAGCCGATCCAGGCCATGGCCGAACTGGCGGACTTCCAGCCCGACCTGATCATCCTCGACATGTACATGCCCGCCTGCACCGGCACCGAGCTGGCCAAGGTGATCCGCCACAATGACCGTTATGTGAGCGTGCCGATCATCTACCTGTCGGCCGAGGACGATCTGGACAAGCAACTGGATGCCATGAGCGAGGGCGGCGACGACTTCCTCACCAAGCCGATCAAGCCGCGCCACCTGATCACCACCGTGCGCAACCGCGCGGCCCGCGCCCGTAACCTCAAGGCGCGGATGGTGCGCGACAGCCTGACCGGTCTGTACAACCACACCCATATCCTGCAACTGCTCGAAGACTGCAGCTTCCGCGCGCGCCGCGAAAACAAGCCGCTGAGCTTTGCCATGCTCGATATCGACCACTTCAAGCGCGTCAATGACAGCCACGGCCACCCGATGGGCGACCGCGTGATCAAGAGCCTGGCGCTGTTTCTTAAGCAGCGGTTGCGCAAGACCGACTTTATCGGGCGCTACGGCGGTGAGGAGTTCGCCATCGTCATGCCCGACACCGACCTGGAATCGGCCTGCAAGGTGCTGGATGAAATTCGCGAACGCTTTGCCGAAATCCACTACCCCGCCCAGCCCCATGATCTGTGGTGCACCTTCAGCGCCGGCCTGGTGGAGTTGTGCGACGGTTCCGACAGCCTGATGATGGCGGCCCAGGCCGACGAGGCGCTGTACCGCGCCAAAGGTGGAGGACGCAACCGCGTACAGGCGGCGCGCACATCAAAGCAAAGTGCCATCTTTTCATCGGAATCCACTGACTCCGTCATAACGCTGTAATAGAAACGCAATAACTTCAGGCACTTATCTTTTGCTGCCGGCTGAAACCACGCATGCGCCTGAAGCTGCTGACCAATCTCAACACCCTCCTGTTAGTGGCCGTGTGCCTGGCGCTGGGGGCGACCTTATGGTGGTCGCAACGCGCCTTGGAGCGCCCTTATCTGCTGATGGAACGCTACCTGAGCCTGTCGCAGACCTTTCAGAACCAGGCGGCACGCAATATCGAGGACTATCTGGCCAGTGGCGATGCGCTGCGTTTGAGCGGTGCCAGCCAAAGCCTGGAAAGCCTGCAGCAACATCTGGATGAACTGCCCGCCGAGCTGACGCAGAGCCTACGCCCCAGCCTGGTGGAGCTGGACGCCTTCAGCAAGACCGACCTGCTCGCCGCCGGCAAGTTGGCCGGCGACCCGCAAGCCTTGTTGGTGCAGGCCGAGCGTGAGCTGAGTGCGAACCTGGAACAGCTGAGCCAGTACGCCACCGGCGTGAACTCCCCGGAAGCTGCACGCTACCTGCCAGCGCTGCTGGCCGCGTCCCAGCACTTGGGCAAACTCTCACTGGCCCGCGACAAACTGGTCAGCAGCGGGCGCGCCGAGCTGGCCGATGACGTGGAGCGCGAACTCGGCCAGATCCGTGGCCAGGCCGACCTGCTGGAACAGTTGCCATTACTGGGTGTGAAAGCCAGCGCCGAATCCAATACCGATGACTTCTCCGCGTTGATGGGCCTGGAAAACACTGAAAAAGCCGAAGCCCAGGACAGCGGCGTCGACCTCAAGCGCGAACTCAACAGCCTGCTGACCCGTTACCCCGCCGAACTCAAACGCACCCGCGCGCAGATCCAGCAGCGCGCCGACCTGGCCGCCGCCACGCATCTGAAGATCAATGCGGTGCAACAGGCCATCGCCGGGCTGGAACCGGTAGTGCGCGCGCAGCATGGCAAAATCCAGGGCGAAGTGCGCCTGATGCAAGGCGTGATGATTGGCCTGATCCTGCTGATCGCGCTGCTGATCGACACCCTCCAACGCCGCCTGGCCCGAGTGCTGACCAGCCTGGCGCCGGCCTTATCGACCTGGGCAGAGGGCGACTTCAGCCAACCGATTGCCCTGGGCAAGACCAACCGCGAACTGCACGATATCGAAGCCTCCCTGAACCGCTTGCGTGCCTACCTGGTGGACTTGGTAGACACCATTCGTGGCAATGCCGAAGAAGTCGCCGGCAGCAGCCGTGCGCTGGCCAAATTGAGCAGCGGCCTGCACGACGGCGCCGAGCGCCAGGCCGGCGATACCGCGCAGATCCGCGACTCCCTGGGTGAACTGGAAGCGACCATTCAGCAAGTGGCCGGCGACGCCAGCCAGGCCGCCGGCGCCAGCCGCAGCGCAGGCCAGGCGGTGGAACAGGGCCAGCGGGTGATCGGCCTGAGCCTGACCGGCCTGCATGTCCTGGTGGGCGAAGTACAGCAAAACGCGCAGATGATCGAAAAACTCGCCGAAGAATCCGCCACCATCGGCGGTGTGCTGACGGTAATCCGCTCCATCGCCGACCAGACCAACCTGCTCGCACTCAACGCAGCCATCGAAGCCGCCCGCGCCGGGGAGGCCGGCCGCGGTTTTGCGGTGGTCGCCGACGAAGTCCGCTCCCTGGCCCAGCGCACCGCCGGCGCCACCGCCGAAATCCAAGGCTTGATCGCCGGCCTGCAAAGCGCCGCCCGCCAATCGGTGGAAGGCATGCGCGCCCAGGTGGAACACGCCGAAGCCACCGCCCAGCAGGCCCAGGCCGCCGACGGCGCATTGGACGAAATCGTCGGCGCGATCCAGACCATTTCCGACACCGCCGTGCGCATCGCCGATGTCACCGCGCAGCAGAGTGGCGCGGTAAGTGAGATTCGCGATAACAGCGAGCGTATTCATCAACTGGGCGAAGACAATTTGCTGCGTATCGGCCAAGGTCGCAGCCAGGGTGAGCATTTGCTGGTGCTGGGTGGGCAGCTCAATACCGCCGTACAGGCATTCCGCGTCTAACCGGTCCCAGCGTCATATCAAGAACTAATGTGGGAGGGGGCTTGCCCCCGATAGCGGTGGATCAGTTAGAGATACTGAGACTGTCACACTGCAATCGGGGGGCAAGCCCCCTTCCACACTTGATCTCCATAGGGTTCATGACGTGTCGCCTATGACCGGATACTGACCCACAGTCATAAATTTTGCGCAATCCTCGCTAATCGTGCCGCCTACTGCATAGAACTGGACAGTCACAAAGGCTTTGCGGCATAGTCGCCGGGTTCTGACGTACCCACCTCTATAACAAGGAACAGCCGATGGCGACCTTACTGGTTCTTCACGGACCCAACCTGAACCTGCTTGGCACCCGTGAACCGGGCGTCTACGGGGCAGTGACCCTCGATCAGATCAACCTCGATCTGGAACAGAGGGCCCGTGATGCCGGCCACCATCTGCAATACCTGCAAAGCAATGCCGAGTACGAGTTGATTGATCGCATCCATGCCGCGCGCGGCGAAGGTGTGGACTTTATCCTGATCAATCCAGCCGCTTTTACGCATACAAGTGTTGCATTACGTGACGCGCTGCTGGCGGTGAGCATCCCATTCATCGAAGTGCATTTGTCGAACGTGCACAAACGCGAACCTTTCCGCCATCACTCCTACTTCTCCGACGTAGCGGTGGGAGTGATCTGCGGCCTTGGCGCCAGCGGTTACCGACTGGCCCTGGAGGCCGCCCTGGAACAGCTTGAACAACCGGCCAAGCGCCCCTGACCGACCCTTGGGAGTTGATGATTCATGGATATCCGTAAAGTTAAGAAGTTGATCGAACTGCTGGAAGAATCCGGTATCGACGAGCTGGAAATCAAGGAAGGCGAAGAGTCCGTACGGATCAGCCGCCACAGCAAGACCCCAGCTCAACAATTCTATGCCCCGCAGATGCAAGCGCCGGCTCCGGCTGCTGCTGCACCAGCCGCTGCACCGGCTGCCCCGGCTGCTCCTGCCTCACCGGCAGCTCCTGCGCTGAACGGTTTCGTGGTCAAGTCGCCAATGGTCGGTACTTTCTACCGCACCCCGGCACCGACCTCGCCAGCCTTCGTTGAAGTGGGCAAGACCGTGAAAGTGGGCGACACCATTTGCATCGTCGAAGCGATGAAAATGATGAACCACATCACCGCTGAAAAAGCCGGCGTGATCGAGTCCATCCTGGTAGAAAACGGTCAGCCGGTTGAGTACGACCAGCCGCTGTTCACCATCGTTTGAACCGCGGAGCACCTTCGATGTTGAAACCTGCGAAGAAACTGCAAAAAGTCCTGATCGCCAACCGCGGCGAGATCGCGCTGCGTATCCTGCGCGCCTGTAAGGAAGAGGGCATCAAGACCGTCGCTGTTTACTCGACGGCCGACACCGAATTGATGCACGTTAAGCTGGCGGACGAGAGCATCTGCATCGGCCCGCCACTGGCCTCGAACTCCTACCTGAACATCCCGAACATCATCGCCGCGGCAGAAGTGACCGGCGCTGATGGCATCCACCCAGGCTATGGCTTCCTCGCGGAAAACGCCGATTTCGCCGAACAGGTGGAAAAATCCGGGTTCGCCTTCATCGGCCCGAAAGCCGAAACCATTCGCCTGATGGGCGACAAGGTGTCGGCCAAGGACGCCATGATTGCGGCCGGCGTGCCAACCGTTCCGGGTTCCGATGGCCCATTGCCTGAAGACGAGGAAACCGCCCTGCGCATTGGTCGCGAAGTCGGTTACCCGGTGATCATCAAGGCCGCCGGTGGTGGTGGTGGTCGCGGCATGCGCGTGGTGCACAAAGAAGAAGACCTGATCGAAGCGGCCAAGCAGACCCGTGCGGAAGCCGGCGCCTGGTTCGGCAACCCGATGGTCTATCTGGAGAAATACCTGACCAATCCACGTCACGTGGAAGTGCAGGTACTGTCCGACGGCCAGGGCCACGCCATCCACCTGGGCGACCGTGACTGCTCGCTGCAACGCCGTCACCAGAAGGTGTTGGAAGAAGCGCCGGCTCCGGGCCTGGACGAAACCGCTCGCCAGGAAGTTCTGGCGCGCTGCGTCAAGGCGTGCATCGACATCAACTACCGTGGCGCCGGTACCTTCGAGTTCCTCTACGAGAACGGTCGTTTCTACTTCATCGAGATGAACACTCGCGTGCAGGTGGAGCATCCGGTTTCGGAGATGGTCACCGGTATCGACATCGTCAAGGAGATGCTAAGCATCGCCGCCGGCAACGTGCTGTCGTTCACCCAGGCTGACGTGAAGATTCATGGCCACTCCCTGGAGTGCCGGATCAATGCCGAAGACCCGAAAACCTTTATGCCGAGCCCAGGCCTGGTCAAGCACTTCCATGCTCCGGGCGGCAACGGCGTTCGCGTCGATTCGCACCTGTACAGCGGCTACAAGGTTCCGTCCAACTACGACTCGCTGATCGGCAAGCTGATCACCTGGGGCGCCACGCGCGACGAGGCCATGGCCCGTATGCGCAACGCCCTGGACGAAATCGTGGTCGACGGCATCAAGACCAACGTTCCGCTGCACCGGGAATTGGTCCGCGATGAAGGCTTCTGCGAAGGTGGTGTGAACATTCACTACCTGGAACACAAACTGGCCGACCAGTAAGTGCTCCACCCAACAAAACCGCCTTCGGGCGGTTTTGTTGTTTGTGAGCCCTCTATTGTGAAAATGTACACAAGCCAAATGTGGTAGGGGGCTTGCCCCGATTGCAGTGTGTCAGTCTGAGTATCTCTAACTGGTCCAACGCTATCGGGGGCAAGCCCCCTCCCCACATTTGACCGGCGTGCAGTCAGTAGTGTCGTCTTCTGCCCGCCGCTCGCGTAAACTTGCGCGCTTTCGCGACCCCGTCGTCGCACACTCATTATTTTCAAAGGTGCCCGCCATGCCTTGGCTGCAAGTCCGTCTCGCCATCAGCCCAGAACAAGCCGAAACCTACGAAGACGCGTTCCTCGAAGTGGGCGCCGTGTCGGTGACCTTTATGGATGCCGAAGACCAGCCGATCTTCGAACCCGAACTGAACACCACCCCACTGTGGTCCCACACCCACTTGCTGGCCCTGTTCGAGGGCGGCACCGAAGCCGCCAGCGTACTGGCCCATCTGGAACTGCTCACCGGCAGCCCGCTGCCGGAACATCACAGCGAAGTGATCGAAGACCAGGACTGGGAGCGCAGTTGGATGGACAACTTCCAGCCCATGCGTTTTGGCCAGCGCCTGTGGATCGTGCCGAGCTGGCACGCGGCCCCGGAGCCGGACGCGGTGAACCTGCTGCTCGACCCGGGCCTGGCGTTCGGCACCGGCACCCACCCCACCACCGCCCTCTGCCTGGAATGGCTCGACGGTCAGGACCTGCGCGACAGCCACGTACTGGACTTTGGCTGCGGCTCGGGGATTCTGGCAATCGCCGCTCTGCTGCTGGGTGCCAAGGAAGCCGTCGGCACCGATATCGATGTACAGGCCTTGGAAGCGTCGCGCGACAACGCCGGGCGCAACAACATTCCTGAAGGCAAATTCCCGCTTTACCTACCGCAGGATTTGCCCCAGGTGCAGGCCGATGTGCTGGTGGCCAATATCCTCGCCGGGCCGCTGGTGTCCCTGGCGCCGCAGCTATCGAGCCTGGTCAAGCCCGGCGGGCGCCTGGCGCTGTCGGGGATCCTCGCCGAACAGGGCGATGAAGTCGCCGCCGCTTATGCCCAGGACTTCGACCTGGACCCGATCGCTAACCGCGATGGCTGGGTACGCATCAGCGGTCGTCGGCGCTAGAATGAGCGCTTGCCTGAATCGGATGGCCGCATGACCGACAGTTTCGTCACCCAGTGCCCACATTGCCAGACTCGCTTTCGCGTCAACCATGCTCAATTGAGCGTGGCCCGCGGCGTAGTTCGTTGTGGCTCGTGCCTGCAAGTGTTCAACGCGGCTCGTCAGTTACTGGAGCAACGCGCGGCCCATGCGCCTGCGCCTGCGCCTGCGCCGACGACCGAGCCGCCGACAGCCGCCGAGGCCTTGCCCGAGGCGCCGCGCGCGATCAGCCAGAAGCAATGGAGCGCCGAAGAGCTGGATCTGGATCACCTGGACCTGGACGAAGAACTGGCCAAGCTGGAACGCCGCCCCACTCAGCCCGCCGCATCGGTGAGCGCCGACCGTCGCCAACCCGGCGATCGTCGGCAGAAGGAAGAACCCCTCAGCGCCAGCCGCGACACGCTCAAGGCCGAAGAGGAAAAGTGGGCCGCCAGCCTGTTCAGCGAACCCGCTGAAGAACGTGTCCAAGCCGACGAAGACGAACCCGAAGCGACCCCAGGCGCTGCGACACGTCAGCGCACCGAACCGTCGATGTCGTTCCACACCGACGAGATCGAGGATGAGCCGCCGTTGCGGTCGATACGCGACACCGACGCATTCGATCCCCCCGTCACTCCAGTACACGATGAGACCCCCACCCCGGAGCCGGAAGAACACCCTCAGCCGCGCCGCAAGCGTGCGCGCCCTGCGGCCAGCGTCCACGACGACGTGCTTCAGGACCTGGAAGACGACCCGCTGCACCTCTACGCGCAAAAACGCCCTTCAGGGCTGGGCCGCCGCCTGATCTGGCTATTGCTGGTGCTTCTCGCCGCAGCCGGCCTGGCGGGCCAGTACATCGCCTATCAATTCGACGACCTGGCCCGCCAGGACGCCTACCGTCCGTGGTTCCAGCAGTTGTGCCCCACACTGGGCTGCACGGTACCGTCACGGGTCGATATCGCCCATATCAAGAGCAGCAACCTGGTGGTGCGCAGCCACCCTGAGTTCGCCGGGGCGCTGGTGGTGGACGCAATCATCTACAACCGTGCAACTTTCTCCCAGCCCTTCCCACTGCTAGAGCTGCGTTTCGCCGACCTCAACGGCGGCTTGATTGCCAGTCGTCGGTTCAAACCGAGCGAATACCTCAGCGGCGAGCTGGCCGGCGTTAGCGAAATGCCATCGCAGACCCCGATCCATATCTCCCTGGATATCCTCGATCCGGGCAACAAAGCCGTGAATTACAGCCTGAGCTTCCACTCCCCCGAGTGAAACGACTCAACCAGCGAAACCTGACGGTGGAAGATTGACTGCGCGCCGGTCAACCAAACCGACGGCGATAAAGAAATAACTGTTCAGATTTTATCCAATTCAGCCTTTATCCAGTCATCGAGAGCGGGTATCATGCCAACCCTTTTTCGAACTCTAATGATCCGGCCCCACAACAGGGAAGTCCTATGTCGGCGGTACGCATCGGCCCATACACATTGCAGAACGGCTTGATTCTCGCCCCTATGGCGGGCGTCACCGACCAGCCCTTTCGTCAGCTGTGCAAACGATTGGGCGCCGGCCTAGTAGTCTCGGAAATGGTCACCAGCGACATGAGTCTGTGGAACACCCGCAAGTCGCGGATGCGCATGATCCACGAAGGTGATCCCGAGCCCCGCTCGGTGCAGATCGCCGGTGGAGATGCGCAGATGCTGGCGGATGCGGCCCGGGCCAACGTGGAGCTGGGTGCGCAGATTATCGATATCAACATGGGCTGCCCGGCCAAGAAGGTCTGCAACAAGGCCGCCGGTTCAGCGCTGTTGAAAGATGAGCAGTTGGTTGCCGAGATCCTGCAGGCCGTTGTCGCCGCAGTCGATGTGCCGGTAACCCTGAAGATTCGCACCGGCTGGGACCGGGACAACAAGAATGGTCTTACGGTGGCGAAGATCGCCGAACAGGCAGGTATTACAGCGCTGGCGGTGCATGGCCGCACCCGCGCCGACCTTTACACCGGTGAAGCCGAGTACGACACCATCGCCGCGATCAAGCAGGCGGTGTCGATGCCGGTCTTTGCCAATGGCGATATCGACTCCGCCGAGAAAGCCCGGCGCGTACTCCACGCGACCGGTGCCGATGGCCTGTTGATTGGCCGTGCTGCCCAGGGGCGGCCGTGGATTTTTCGTGAGATCGAGCACTTCCTGCGCACCGGCGAAACCTTGCCGGCGCCGGCGCTGATCGAGGTGGAACGTATTCTGCTAGAGCATCTGGCCGCCCTGCACGCCTTCTATGGAGACGTCATGGGAGTACGCATTGCTCGTAAGCATGTGGGCTGGTATCTCGCAACCTTGCCGGGCGCCAAGGAGTTTCGCGCCCACTTCAATCGTTTGGATGATACGGAAGCACAGTGCGCCAACGTTCGTGAGTTCTTCGCCGGACGTTACAAGAGCCTGGTGACAGGGGACGGAGAGGGGGTGGCCGCATGACGATGATGACCGAGACTTTAGTGAGTGGAACAGCACCCGTGAGCGACAACGTCAATTTGAAACAGCACCTCAACACGCCGAGCGAAGAAGGTCAGACCCTTCGCGGGAGTGTCGAGAAGGCGCTGCACAATTATTTCGCCCACCTTGAGGGCGCTTCCGTCACGGACGTGTACAACCTGGTGCTCTCCGAAGTCGAGGCGCCCTTGCTCGAAAGCGTGATGAACTACGTCAAGGGCAACCAGACCAAAGCCAGTGAGCTGCTGGGCCTCAACCGTGGGACCCTGCGCAAGAAGCTCAAGCAGTACGATTTGCTGTAAGCATTCAATCCAACCAGAAAGGCGCCCGCGTAAAACCGGTCGCCTTTTTTGCTGACTCCTTTGCTTTTGATGGAAATTGAAATGACCGACCAGACCACCCGCCTGCCGATCCGCCGCGCCTTGATCAGTGTCTCCGACAAGACCGGGATCCTCGAATTTGCCCGTGAGCTGGAAGCTCTGGGCGTGGAAATCCTCTCCACGGGCGGGACCTTCAAACTGCTGCAGGACAACGGCGTGGCCGCAGTAGAAGTCGCGGACTACACCGGTTTCGCAGAAATGATGGACGGTCGGGTCAAGACCCTGCACCCGAAAATCCACGGCGGCATCCTCGGCCGTCGCGGCACCGACGACGCGATCATGAACGAGCACGGCATCAAGCCGATCGACCTGGTGGCCGTCAACCTCTACCCATTCGAAGCCACCATCAACAAACCCGGCTGTGACCTGCCGACCGCCATCGAAAACATCGACATCGGCGGCCCTACCATGGTCCGCTCGGCGGCCAAGAACCACAAAGACGTGGCCATTGTGGTCAATGCCAGCGACTACGCCAGCGTGCTGGAAAACCTCAAGGCCGGTGGCCTGACCTACGCTCAGCGTTTCGACCTGATGCTCAAGGCGTTCGAACACACCGCCGCCTACGACGGCATGATCGCCAACTACATGGGCACCGTTAATCAAGCCGCCGAAACCCTCAGCACCGAAGGCCGCAGCCAGTTCCCGCGCACCTTCAACAGCCAGTTCATCAAGGCCCAGGAAATGCGCTACGGCGAGAACCCGCACCAGAGCGCGGCGTTCTACGTGGAAGCCAAGCCTGCCGAAGTGGGCATCGCCACCGCGACCCAGTTGCAAGGCAAAGAGCTGTCCTACAACAACGTGGCCGACACCGACGCTGCGCTGGAGTGCGTCAAGAGCTTCGTCAAGCCGGCCTGCGTGATCGTCAAGCACGCCAACCCGTGCGGCGTGGCCGTCAGCCCGGACGCCGAAGGCGGCATTCGCCAGGCCTACGAACTGGCCTACGCCACCGACACCGAGTCGGCGTTCGGCGGCATCATCGCCTTCAACCGCGAACTGGACGCCGAGACCGCCAAAGCCATCGTCGATCGTCAATTCGTTGAAGTGATCATCGCCCCATCCGTGAGCGAAGAAGCCCGCGCCATCGTCGCAGCCAAGGCCAATGTGCGCCTGCTGGCCTGCGGCGAGTGGTCGGCCGACCGCGCCGCGGCATGGGACTACAAGCGCGTCAACGGCGGCCTGCTGGTGCAGAGCCGCGATATCGGCATGATCAGCGCCGACGACCTGAAAGTGGTGACCCAGCGGGCGCCGACCGAGCAGGAAATCCACGACCTGATCTTCGCCTGGAAAGTGGCCAAGTACGTTAAATCCAACGCCATCGTCTACGCCAAGAACCGCCAGACCATCGGGGTCGGCGCCGGCCAGATGAGCCGCGTGAACTCGGCGCGTATCGCCGCGATCAAGGCCGAGCACGCCGGGTTGCAGGTGGCCGGTTCGGTGATGGCGTCCGACGCGTTCTTCCCGTTCCGTGACGGCCTGGACAACGCCGCCAAGGCCGGTGTGACTGCCGTGATCCAGCCAGGCGGCTCGATGCGCGACGCCGAAGTGATTGCCGCGGCCGACGAAGCTGGCATTGCCATGGTCTTCACTGGCATGCGCCACTTCCGCCACTGATCCACTGCGTGAAGTAGCGAGCTTATAGCTGCAAGCGGCAAGTAAGAGTAGACCGGGATCGCTTTTACTTTCGCTTGCAGCCTTATTCATTAGAGGCTGCGCAACGTAGGGAGAGGCAATGCAGATTGCTTTTAACTTGCCGCTTGCAGCTTTTAACTTCCCTCGAAGGAGTCTGACTTGAATGTTTTGATCATCGGCAGCGGCGGCCGTGAACACGCCTTGGCCTGGAAAGTTGCCCAGGACCCTCGCGTCCAGACAGTTTTCGTAGCCCCCGGCAATGCCGGCACCGCCATTGAAGCCAAATGCCAGAACGTTGCCATCGACGTGCTGGCCCTTGAGCAACTGGCCGATTTCGCCGAGAAAAACGTTTCCCTGACCATCGTCGGCCCGGAAGTACCGCTGGTGGCCGGTGTGGTGGACCTGTTCCGCAGCCGTGGCCTGGATTGCTTCGGCCCCACCGCCGGTGCTGCGCAATTGGAAGGCTCGAAAGCCTTTACCAAGGATTTCCTCGCCCGCCACAAGATCCCGACCGCCGATTACCAGAACTTCACCGAGATCGAGCCGGCCCTGGCTTACCTGCGTGAAAAAGGCGCGCCAATCGTGATCAAGGCCGACGGCCTGGCCGCCGGTAAAGGCGTGATCGTAGCGATGACCCTGCAGGAAGCCGAAGACGCCGTACGCGACATGCTCGCCGGCAATGCCTTCGGCGATGCGGGCTCGCGTGTCGTCATCGAAGAATTCCTCGACGGTGAAGAAGCCAGCTTCATCGTGATGGTCGACGGCAAGAACGTGCTGCCAATGGCCACCAGCCAGGACCACAAGCGCGTCGGCGACGGCGACACTGGCCCGAACACCGGTGGCATGGGCGCTTACTCGCCGGCGCCGGTGGTGACCAGTGATGTGCACCAGCGTGTGATGGATCAGGTGATCTGGCCGACCGTGCGCGGCATGGCCGACGAAGGCAACGTGTACACCGGTTTCCTCTACGCCGGTCTGATGATCGACAAAGCCGGCAATCCGAAAGTCATCGAGTTCAACTGCCGCTTCGGCGATCCGGAAACCCAACCGGTGATGCTGCGCCTGCAATCGAGCCTGGTGCTGCTGGTGGAAGCCGCCCTGGCCCAGGCCTTGGACAAGGTTGAAGCACAGTGGGACCCACGTCCGAGCGTCGGCATTGTGCTGGCAGCCGGCGGCTACCCTGCCGACTACGCCAAGGGCGACGTGATTGAAGGCCTGGAAGCGGCGGCTAAGCTGGAAGGCAAGGTGTTCCATGCGGGCACTGCGCTCAAGGACGGCCAGGTCGTCACCGCCGGCGGCCGCGTGCTGTGCGCCACCGCCATGGGCGCCAGTGTCGACGCCGCGCAGCAGCAAGCGTACAAACTGGCCGCGGCAATCGACTGGAAGGGCTGCTTCTACCGCAAGGACATCGGCTATCGCGCCATTGCCCGCGAGCGTGGTGAGAGCCAGTAAATCTCGAACATCGCTAGCATTGTCAGTAGCTATCCGTTCGGTTAGGCAAGGGCTCAAGGCCCTTGCCGTATACCCGCCACCCCGCGCATAGTTAACCCGTGCATCAACCTACGAAGGGATTTCGCCGTGCGCTGGCTCAGGATCGCCATAGGTTTCACTGTCAGTCTGCTGACGCTGCTCTGCTTGCTCCCGGCCCAGGCCGCCGCGCAAGGCAGTGGCTGGGCAGTATTGCTTGATGAACAGGCTGACCTGCAACTGAGCGACATCCGCTCCTCGCGTTACACCAATCAATTCAGCCCCATCGAACTGGACCGTATTACCGCCGCGGAGCCGGACGGTGCGTTGTGGGTACGTTTCAAGTTGCAACCCGGCAAGCACGAGCAAGTGCTGCGCATCTTCGCCCCGGACCTGTCCCACCTGAACCTATACGTGCTCGATGGTGACACCCTGGTAGAGCAACAAAGCACCGGCACCCGCCAGGCCCAGACGGAACGCCCGCTGCCCAGCAGCGACTTCATGCTACCGCTGCCGCAAAGTCAGAACGTCCTTGATGTCTACGTGCGGCTGGTCTCGGAACACGAGCTGCGCCCCTATATCACTCTGGAACCGGCCGTACTTGCCGCCGCCAACCAGACGCAGACGCTGATCTACGGCCTGCTGTTCGGCTGCCTGCTGATGCTGATCCTGCATAACCTCACACGGTTCGCCTACCACCGCTCGCGCAGCAGCCTATGGCTGGCCGCCTGCGAGGCCCTGTTGATGCTCAGCCTGGCGCTGCTGCTTAACCTGGTCGGCCCGTGGCTGCCCAACTGGCACGCAGTGCAGACCCCCGGCGCGTACCTGGCCCTGCTGCTGACCGCACCGTGCGGGCTGATGTTTGCCTATCGCTTCTTTATGCCGCTCGGCCCCCATGTACTGAACAAGCTGCTGATGGCCGACATCCTGCTCATCGTGCTGTGCGGTCTGCTGCTGTTGTTCGTCAACACCCTGCCCCTGAATATCATCACCTACGCGCTGGTGGCGTTGGCGGGGCTGAGCATGTTGTTCGTTTCAGCGTATCACTGGCAGAAAGGCTACCGTCCAGCGCGACTGTTCGTGGCGGGGATGGTGGTCTTCAATATCGGCACTCTGATTATCCTGCCGGCGCTGCTGGGCCTGACGATGGTCTCGCCACAGGGCCTGATCGTGACGCTGCTGGCATTCATTTGCCTGAGTGGCCTGTTGATGAGCCTGGCTCTGGGCGAGCGCCAGCGCGCGATTGTCGAGGCACGCTTCAGCCTCAGCCGCGACCTGGCCGCCAGCAATGCCGAGATCGCCGCCAAGGCCGAGTTCCTGGCAAAAATCAGCCACGAAATCCGCACCCCCATGAACGGCGTGCTGGGCATGACCGAACTGCTGCTGGGCACTCCGCTGTCGGTGAAGCAACGGGACTATGTGCAGACCATCCACAGCGCCGGTAACGAACTGCTCACGCTGATCAACGAGATTCTCGACATCTCCAAACTCGAATCCGGGCAGATCGAATTGGACGATGTGCAGTTCGACCTCAATGCGCTGATCGAGGACTGCCTGAGTATCTTCCGCGCCAAGGCCGAGCAGCAGAATGTCGAACTGATCAGCTTTATCCAGCCCCAGGTGCCGCGCGTTATCAGCGGCGACCCGACACGCCTGCGCCAGGCGCTGTTGAGCCTGTTGGAAAACGCCCTGCAGAAAACCGACGAAGGCGAAGTGCTGATCGTGGTGGCCTTGGACGATCGCAGCACCAAACCGCGCCTGCGCATCGCCGTGCAAGACAGCGGCATTCCAATGGAAGCCGCCGAGCGCGATGCCCTGCTGCATAGCGAACTGCACAGTAAGAATTTCCTGTCGGCCACCCGTTTGAGCGGCCACCTGGGGTTGGTGATCGCGCGCCAGCTGATCCTGTTGATGAACGGCGAATTCGGCATCAAGAGCGGCAGCCATCAGGGCAGCACCCTATGGCTAACCCTGCCGCTGGACCCGGAGCGCCTGGAACACCCGACGTCCGACCTCGACGGCCCGCTCAAAGGCGCCCGCGTGCTGGTGGTGGACGACAACGACACCTGCCGCAAAGTGCTGGTGCAGCAATGCTCGGCCTGGGGCCTGAACGTCAGTGCCGCGCCCTCGGGCAAAGAAGCCCTGGCCCTGCTGCGCACCAAAGCGCACCTGCGCGACTACTTCGACGTGGTGCTGCTGGACCAGAACATGCCAGGCATGACCGGCATGCAACTGGCGGCGAAGATCAAGGAAGACCCTAGCCTGAACCACGACATTCTGTTGATCATGCTCACCGGCATCAGCAACGCGCCGAGCAAGATCATCGCGCGTAACTGCGGGATCAAGCGCATCCTGGCCAAGCCGGTGGCCGGCTATACCCTCAAGACCACCCTGGCCGACGAACTGACCCAACGCAGCAAAGGCAGCGCCACGCCGCGCCCGGTCCCCACTACGCCGGAAGCGGTCACCGTGCCTAGCGATTTCCGCATCCTGGTGGCCGAAGACAACAGCATTTCCACCAAGGTTATCCGCGGCATGCTCGGCAAGCTCAACCTCAACCCGGACACTGCCAGCAACGGCGAAGAAGCGCTGGAGGCCATGAAAGCCCAGCGTTATGACCTGGTGTTGATGGACTGCGAGATGCCGATCCTCGACGGCTTTTCGGCCACCCAACAACTGCGCGCCTGGGAAGTCAGCCACCAACGCATCCGCACGCCGGTGGTCGCGCTCACCGCGCACATTCTCTCGGAACACAAAGAGCGCGCACGCCAAGCCGGCATGGACGGGCATATGGCCAAGCCAGTGGAACTGTCGCAACTGCGTGAACTGGTGGAGTTCTGGGTGGCACAGCGTCAACAGCGCCCCGAACACGCCCCCTCGTGACCTGAAATCCCATGTGGGATAGGGCTTGCCCTCCCACATTTGCCCCCTGGCGCCTGTTAGACTCTCCCCACTTCTCCTGCCGCGAGCCTCCTCCATGCTCCACGTGTTATTCAGCGTTTACCTGAAGATGCTGGTGCTCTACAGCCCGTTCTTCGTGCTGTCCTGCTTTATCAGCCTGACTCGCGGCTATTCCAGCAAAGAACGACGCCGCCTGGCCTGGAAAGTGGCCTTGGCAACACTGGTGTCCAGTGTGTTGCTCTACCTGTTCGGCCGGTTGATTTTCAGTGTGTTCGGCATCACCGTGGACGCATTCCGCATCGGCGCCGGCAGTGTGCTGTTCATCTCTGCCCTGGGCATGGCTCAGGGTAAGTCGGCCGTGCAGACCGATAACGTGCAGCAGGACGTAACCATCGTGCCGCTGACCATCCCCCTCACCGTCGGCCCCGGCACCATCGGTGCGTTGCTAGTAATGGGGGTCAGCCAGCCGCACTGGGATGACAAAATCATGGCCATCCTCAGCATCGCCCTGGCCAGCTTCACGGTGGGTGTGGTGCTGTACTTGTCCAACCGCATCGAACGCATTTTGGGTGACCAGGGCTTGCAGATTGTCAGTCGGTTGATGGGCTTGTTTGTTTGCGCCCTTGCCGCGCAGATTATTTTTACGGGCGTGCGCGGCTATCTGGTGCCCTAAATCCGGTATTTCGCGATTGCCAGCTGTACTTTGTCTCCCGCGCTCTCGCGCATCAGCTGGATGGTTTTTTCGTTGACCACCGAGGTATTGAGCACCAGGCAGGTTTGCCCGCTGAAGGCCTCGAACGAGGAGCTATCCCATTCCAGGAATGGCAACCCCACCTGTTTACTCACGCCCTGGGTGCTGTAGGTCACCAGAACCATCGTCAATTCACCGTCGGATTCGGCGCAGGACGCCAGGCCGAAATCACCGCCCTGGTGCACGGCGCTGTTGCGTTTGAACAGTTCGAAAGACGTCGGCTGCTGCTTCAGCGCCTCCAGCGCATCCGCCGCGAGCTTGGGCAGCGTAGCCAGCAACGGCCCGCTCAATGACGTCGAGGCCAGCAACGTCGCAATCATATTCAACGCCGCCAGTTGCACCGTCAGGCCCTTGCCGACGCTGGAGACGCGCTCGAACCGACTGCGTACCGGTAGCCAGCCCAGACTGATCATCACCTTGATAAATTCGTCGTACCACGCCTCGCTGCCGCGTTGGATTTTCAACACATCGCTCACGTAACTGCTGGCCAGCAGATAGCTTTTACGGATGTATTCGCGGTTCAGCCCCGACAGGCCCTCGGCAAACGACATGACACTGTTGTTGACCACCGCGGCGTTGCTGTCTTCATCGGTGTCCAGCGGTAACGTGGCGTGCGCCCCGGGCGCCCCCGGCAATTTGTAGGCGGCGATCAATTTGCGCCGTTTTACGTTGTTGATCCGTTTGTGATGTCGCTCCATTTTCCAGTTCTCCACAAGCACCCCAACATGGGGCTGCCTTCACCCTAGTCCAGCGCCCGGCGGGGTTTCCACACGACAAACAACGCTCGCCGCAACGCCGCGCGAAACGCTGCCCAGCAATTGCGGGGCACATCGCCGGACCTTCCGGTTTTCCTTGTGCAAAAAAGAAAAAAGCTCCGAAAACACCCGGTGATCGCCCAGGGGTTATCGGAGCTTTCGTGCAGCCTCAGGCGCCGGGTTTTTCGCCGTACCAACGCGGTGTATAGACCCATGTACCGCCATCGGCCCGCGGGAATGTGCAGGTGGTAGACGAGCCGATCAGCACCATGGTGCGCATGTCCACCTGGTCCGGGGTGAGTTGACCCAGGGTGGTTACGCGCAGCGTCTGGCCGGGGCGGCCAATGTCGCGGCCCAGCACCACCGGCGTTTGCGGCGTGCGATGCAGCGCGACGATTTCCAGGGCGCGGCCCAGTTGCCACGGGCGCGAACGCGAAATCGGGTTGTAGAACGCCAGGGCCAGGTCGGCCTGGGACGCGAGGTCCAGGCGTTTTTCGATGATCGACCAGGGCTTGAGGTTGTCCGACAGCGACATCACGCAGAAGTCATGCCCCAACGGCGCGCCGGCCTGAGCGGCGGTGGCCAGGGACGCCGAGACACCTGGCAGGATTTCCAGGTCGACCTGATGCCAGGCCGGGTCGTCGGACTCGTGCAACGCCTCGATTACCGCCGCAGCCATGGCGAACACACCCGGGTCGCCGGACGACACCACCACCACCGAACGGCCCTGGGCGGCCAGTTCGAAAGCATGGCGCGCACGCTGCATTTCTTCGCGGTTGTCGGTGCAATGCTGTACCTGATCGTCACGGAATGGGCCGGCCATGCGCACATAGGTTTCATAACCCAGTACATCGGTGCAGCGCGCCAGTTCGGCTTTCACCGCCGGCACCATCAACTCGGCGGCGCCGGGGCCCAGGCCAATCACAGCGAGGCGACCACGGGCGCGGCCCAGCTTGGACACATCCAATGGTTGCTCGGCAACATCGATCAGCAACTGCGCGCCGGGCTGCACATCGGCAAACCGCAGCGGCACGCCCAGCGCCAGCGCGGCTTCGTGCAGCGTCGAGTCGGCCATCTGCGTGTGGCTGGCCAGAAGGCAGGCCAGGGATTGCACGGCAATACCGGCTTCTCCCAAAGCGCTGCGCACGCGTTCGGCCAAGTACGGGCCCGGAGCACAGGTCACACACACGGTTTTCGGATAGATCAGCAATTCATTGGCCGCAGGTTTGCGCTCGGCACTGCCCACATGAATCGCCAGGCGCGCCTGTTGATCCTGGGGCAGATTGGCCTGTTCCAGCCACGGCGCCGCGCCTTCGATGCGCACGCTTTCACCGGCCAGCAGGTCGGAGACGAAACGCTTGCCCAACTCCAGATCGGCCAACTCATAACCACTCGGAGGGTTGAGCAGGCAAGTGCCGAAACGCAGTTCACCACTGGTGGTGATTGCCGCCGCCACGTTCAACGCAGCCGCGATCTCGCGGGCCATGACGTTGACCCCACCCAGCCCACCCAGCAACGGCACCACAGCGCTGCCGTCTTCGGCCACCGCGAGGACCGCAGGCTCTTCGCCTTTTTCCAGCAGCAACGGCGCCAGGGTGCGAATCACGATGCCGGCCGCGCACAACGCAATCAACGGCGTGCCCTGTTGATAGAGCTGGCGCAGGGTGGTGCCGAACTCGTTGTAGAGGGTGTCCGCACCCTCAATACGCCCCGCCAGGCCGTGGATCAGCGCGCCAGGGTAAACCTGCTGGATCTTGCGCGCCGTGGCCAAGCTGCCTTGGCCCAGGATGACAATCGCCGGGCGCATCATCCTTGCCACCGTTCACCGGGCACGATGATCAGCGAAAAATATGGCGACGACATCGGTTCCACTTGATCCAGCGGCACGATCTTCTGGTTGGCCATGGTCGCGCGTTCCACATACAGCGCGCGTTCGGCCAGGCCGAGTTCTTCGAGCACCTGGCGCACCTTGGGAAAATTGCGCCCCAGCTTCATGATCACCGCCGCGTCAGCGTCCGCCAGGCGGCGCTTGAGGTCGTCATGGGGCAACACGCCCGAAAGCACCGACAAGCTCTGGTTGCGATACACCAGTGGCGCGCCGAGCACCGAGGCGCCGCCAAGCATCGAGCACACGCCGGGGATGACGTGCGCTTCGTAGCGCTCGGCCAGACGGTCGTGAAGGTACATGTAGGAGCCGTAGAAGAACGGGTCGCCTTCGCAGATCACCGCCACGTCGCGGCCGGCATCCAGGTGCGCGGCCACATCGACGCTGGCGGTATCGTAGAAATCGCTGATCACCTGCTCGTAGGACAGCGGTGCCGGCAGCGCTTCGGTGGTCACCGGGTACACCAGCGGCATCAGGGTCTGCTGTGGCACCAGATGGTCTTCGATGATGCCGAAGGCGTTACCCTTCTTGCCCTTGGCCACGAAGTACGCCACCACCGGCGACTCACGCAGCAGGCGCAGCGCCTTGACGGTGATCAGTTCAGGATCGCCGGGGCCCACGCCCAGGCCGATCAAGCGTCCGCGCGCCGACATTATTCAACCTCCGTGGCGAGCGCATTCACCGCTGCGGCGGCCATGGCGCTGCCGCCCAGGCGACCTTGCATGATCACGAACGGCACGCCACGGCTGTCGGCGGCCAGCATCGCCTTGGATTCGGCGGCACCGACAAAACCCACCGGAAAGCCCAGGATCAACGCCGGTTTCGGTGCGCCGGCATCGAGCATCTCCAGCAGATAGAACAGCGCCGTCGGCGCGTTGCCGATCACCACCACGCTGCCCTCCAAGTGTGGGCGCCACAGTTCCAGGGCGGCGGCGGAACGGGTGTTGCCCAGCTCCCGCGCCAGTTCCGGCACGCTGTCGTCACGCAGGGTGCAGATCACGGGGTTGTTGGCCGGCAGGCGCGCACGGGTCACACCCTCGGAGACCATGCGCGCGTCGCACAGGATCGGCGCGCCGGCGGCCAGTGCATCGCGCCCGGCCTTGCCTGCGCCGTCGGAAAACTGCAAGCCGTCGATGGCCTCGACCATGCCGCAGGCATGAATCACGCGCACCGCGAGTTTTTCCAAATCAGCCGGGATACGGGCCAAGTTGGCTTCCGCGCGAATAATGGCGAAGGAGTTGCGATAGATCTCCTGACCGTCGCGGATGTAATCAATCATCGGTGTTGCTCCGTGGGTGGGCACGCAGCAAGGTGCCCGTCGCTTCAATAGAAAGGGTGCGCGCCTGCAGCCGGCCAAAACCGGGCTGGGCTGCATCGCGAAAATAGACGTCGTAGTGACCGGGGCTTACCGCAAGCAAGGTGACCGGCGCGGTGTGCGCAGCAGCGCAGGAGCGCGGGCAGCCGGACAGGTGCACCTCCACGCCGGGTTGCAGCGCGGCCAGTTGCACAGCGTCAGCTTTGGTATCGGCCAGGGCTTTGCCGCAGCCGCTGGAACCGGTGCAGGCGATCAGGCGCGCGAGGGGATCGTCGATTGCACACAGGAAGCCCAACTGCGCCAAGCGCTGGGTCAACGCGACCGGACGCTCGATATTGGGCAGCAACACGCCCTGCCAAGGGGTCAGGCGCAACGTCCCATCGCCGTACTCGCAGGCCAGTTGCGCGGCGCCCTTGAGCATCATCGAGTCCAGGCGACCCAGCGGCGCGCCTGCCGCGACATAGAACTGATTCTTTTGCTCTTGTGGATAACTTCCGATGTGCAGCAACGCGCCAGTGGCCGGGCGTTTAAAGCCCTCCACCGACAGCAGCGGCAGACGCAGGCGGCGCATGAGGTTATCCACATCCAGATGGCGCATGCGGGTTTGCTCGGGGGTCGCCAGGTCGAGAAAAGCTTCCAGTACTGCCACCACCAGCGCATGGCCCTGCTCCAGCGGCACCGCCGCCACGGGGGCATCCTGGCCTGGGCAGCCGGCCAGGCCGAACGCCAGCAATGTCTTGCCATCGCGCACAAACGCCGATAGCCACAGGTCATGGTGATGGTCGAGCATCGCCAGGGCCTCGCCGCCATCCAACTGGATCGCGAACTTGGCCGACAGTTGGTGAAACCGCGAATGGTTTTGCAAGGTGGCGAGGATCTGCTCGGCCAGCGGGCGGGTATCGAACAGCATCTGTGGGTCAATGCCGGCGCTGGGGCTGAGCATCAGGTTGCGCACGTCATCGCCGGCGGGGTTATTCGGCCCAAGATCGGCGGCGAGCAGCATGGCAATCAACGCGTCCTGCTCGGCGCCGATGCCGCGAATCTGCAGATTGGCGCGATTGGTCGCCTCGATCACCCCACCGGCATAGGCTTGGGCGGCGTCCGCCACCGCGTGGGCCTGGGCGGCGGTGATGGAACCGCCGGCCAATTTGATCCGGCAGATGCCGCCATCCAGCGCCTGGACAATACGCAGCAACCCCGGACAAGCCGAGGGGCGCAAGGTATTCACAGCGGGCGTTGGCTTCACGGGGCTACCGGTTCATAGGCAAAGGCGCGGTATTATGCCTGCTTTGTCCGGCGGCATGAAAAGCCTGCCCGTCGGATGTCGTTCAAGGAATCCCTATGTCGCCCTGGCTGACGGTAGTAGGCATCGGTGAAGACGGCTTCAAGGGGCTGGGCAGGAACGCCCGGCACGCCCTGTTGCGCGCCTCACGGATAATCGGCGGGCAACGCCAGTTGGATCTGTTGCCGATGTGTATTCGAGGCGAGCGGCAATTATGGCCGAGCCCGTTTTCCCTGGAGCCGGTGTTGGCGCGGCGCGGTGAGCCTGTGTGCGTGCTGGCCAGCGGCGACCCGATGTTCTACGGCGTAGGGGCCAGCCTGGCGCGGCAAGTGGCCGCACAGGAGTTGCTGATCTTGCCGGCGCCGTCGTCGGTGTCGTTGGCGGCGGCGCGGTTGGGCTGGCCGTTGCAGGACGTAGTGACGCTCTCCGTGGTGGCGCGCCCGTTGGCGGCGCTTAACGCGCATCTGGCCAGCGGCGTGCGGTTGTTGGTGTTGAGCAATGACGGTCGCAGCCCTGCCTTGATCGCCTCGCTATTGGCTGAGTCAGGCTTTGGACCTAGCCGGTTGAGCGTGTTCGAACACCTGGGCGGGGCGCAGGAACAGCGCATCGATGGGTTGGCGCAGGCGTGGCAACACACATGCGTGGCCGATTTGAACCTGGTTGCCATCGACTGTGTGGCGGATGCCACGGCGCCGCGCCTGTCGCGCCTGGCGGGGTTGCCCGATTCGGCGTTCCAGCACGACGGCCAACTGACCAAGCGCGACGTGCGCGCGATGACCCTCGCCCGCCTCGCCCCCATGCCCGGCGAACTGCTGTGGGATGTGGGCGCGGGCAGCGGCTCCATCGGCATCGAATGGATGCGCGCCCACCCCAGCTGCCGCGCGCTGGCGATCGAGGCCGATGAAGGCCGCCAAACCCTGATCGAACACAACCGCGACGCCCTTGGTGTACCTGGCCTGCAGCTGATACGCGGCAAAGCGCCGGATGCGTTGCAAGGCCTTGAAGCCCCGGACGCGATCTTCATCGGCGGCGGCGTCACCCGCGACGGCGTACTCGATACCTGCTGGCAACACCTACGCCCCGGCGGCCGACTGGTCGCCAACGCGGTCACCCTGCAAAGCGAAATAACCCTGATGAACTGGCGCGCCCGGCACGGCGGCGAACTGACGCGCATCCATGTAGCCCAGGCCCAGCCGTTGGGCGACTTCGATACCTGGCGCCAGGCGCTGCCGATCACTTTGCTCGAAGTGATCAAGCCACTATGAACAGGATTCTGCTGCTGGGGGGTGTGACCGAGGCCCTCGCCATTGCCCACACATTGGGCCCGCAGCACATCTACAGTTTGGCGGGAGTGGGGCGTGTGCCGACCGATCTCAGTTGCCAAGTGCGTGTCGGAGGTTATGGCGGCGCTGAGGGCCTGGCGCAGTTTGTCCGGGATGAAGGGATCAGCCTGATCCTCGACGCGACCCATCCCTATGCGGCGCAGATAAGCCGTAACGCCGCCGAGGCTGCGCGGTTGAGTGGCATCCCTTGCTGGGCCCTGCGCCGTCCGGCGTGGCAGCCGCAGGCCGATGATGACTGGCGCGAAGTGAGTGACTGGGCCGAGCTGATCGAAGCCCTGAAACCCTTCAAGCGCCCGCTCTTCACCTTGGGCCGCGAACCGTTGCAGCACCTCGACGAAATCCCCGCCGAGCAATTCTGGACACTGCGCGCATTGGATGTGTACCCCGGCAATGATCGCTGTGAAGTGATTGGCGCACGCGGGCCGTTTCTGCTCGAAGACGAACGCGCGCTGTTTGAACGGCGTGGGATCGATGTACTGATCAGCAAGAACAGCGGCAGTGCCGCCACCGAGCCGAAGCTGGAAGTGGCGCGGGAACGCGGGGTGCCAGTGCTGGTGTTGAAGCGGCCAGTGTTGGCGGCGGTGGACCGAGAATTCACAGCCGTGTCAGCGCTGCTACAGGCAATACACACTCGTGGAGCACCACAAACCTAATGTGGGAGGGGGCTTGCCCCCGATGGCGATAGTTCAGCCAGCAAATCAGCGACTGACACAACGCTATCGGGGGCAAGCCCCCTCCCACCTTGTTTGTTGTGGCGTTAGTGGCTTGTGGCTATCGCCTGTCCGACACCACTGTGCACAGGATCCGCCAGTCACTGCGCCAGTTTGATCAACTGCGCAACGCCGAGCAATCGCTACTCAGCGCATTGGCCGAGGCGAGTGCTTCGCTGAGGTTGACCAACAGGTCTCCGGTGCTGATGCCAGCGGCTACGGTAAACAGACGCCGATACCACCCTTACCCCGCCTTAAACGCAGAATCCACCTACAGACACTTCCGAGCCAGCTGGCTGGCTCAGCCAAAAGCCCCCGCCCTAACCTCCCGTTTCGCGGTTTTGCGTCAGCGCCCGCGGAGGGGGATGCACTGCTTTTGCAGCGCGTCGCATCTTGCCACTTTGTATCCCAAGGAATACGATCCAAGATGATTCAATTTAAGAAGTCAAAACACTTTCAAGAATGGCTTGATTCGTTACGCAGTAAACCCGCGCGAGCACGCGTACTGGCGAGGTTGGATAACGCGCAATGGGGCAACTTTGGAGATTGCGAAGCGCTCGGAAATGGCGTTTTTGAAATGCGCATCCACTATGGCCCTGGCTACAGGGTTTATTTCACTCGCAGAGGCGAGGTGGTTTATCTGCTGTTGATCGGAGGCGACAAATCAACGCAGAAACGTGACATTCAGCGTGCTAAACAAATTGCAGAAGACTTTGAGAAAAAGGAGTAATTCATGAATGAATTCACTGACTTCGATGTGGCAGAGCACCTAAGAACGCCCGAAGATATGGCCGAATATCTTGAAGCATGCTTCGAAGAAGATGCGGGCGACGGCGTGCTGATTCGTTCGGCGCTCAATAACATCGCCCGCGCCCAAGGCATGACCCAAGTAGCCCGCGACGCGGGCCTCGGCAGAGAAAGTCTGTATAAAGCCCTCTCCAGCGGTGGCAATCCCGAGTTCGCGACTATCATGAAAGTCATGAAAGCGTTGGGCCTCAAGCTGCACGCCACGGTGATCTGATAGCACTGCGACACCAAACCACACCGCCGCTTTTTACTTATCCCCGCCGATCAGGCTAAATACCGGCCTGATCGTTTAACCCTACGGATTGTCCGCCATGGCCCGTCAACGCTTTGCAATCGTCTGGATCGCCTGCTTTGCAGTGCTGTTCAACGCGTTTGCCATGCCGCTGGCCGGGGCGATGCAGCAATCCAAGGACCCTGTGCAGCAACTGCTGTGGGGTAGTTTCTGTTCATCCAATGGCGCCAGCCTCAAGACTATCGAACTGGGCAAACTGGAGATTCCGGCACCGCAGCCGGACGATCATTCCACCATGCAGCATTGCTGGTGTTGCTCGGGCTCACCGTCGTTGGTGGCATTGCCGGGGCATGTGCCGCAGTTGTATGTGACGCGCTTCGAGCCGCTACAAAGCCTGTCGCCGCCGTTATTGCAGACCCCCACCCCGCGCCAGCAATGGCCGAGCCTCAACCCCCGCGCCTCTCCACCGGTCTAGTCTTTTTCGCAAGTGAACTGCGTTTAGAACCGTTCTGGAGAACTGCCATGCTCAAATCTTCCCTGCTTCTGGCCGCGTTGCTGCTGCCGGTGTTCAGTGCTGCCAATGCTCAAGACTACAAGGCCGGCGACCTGCTGGTCAGCGATCCCTGGTCCCAGGAGTTGCCACCCAATGCGCCCACCGTCGCGGCGTATTTCGTGGTGCATAACACCGCAGAAACACCGGACCGCCTGCTCAGCGCCGAGACGCCAGTGGCAGAAAAGGCGCAGTTGCACGAGCACGTCATGCAAGGCGCCCTGATGAAAATGCAAGAGGTGCCCAACGTGGCCGTGCCGGCCAAAGGCGATCTGACGTTCGCGCCCATGGCCTACCATGTGATGTTGCTGGGCCTCAAAGACCGCAGCCTGCTGGCCGATGGCAAACAGTTCCCGCTGACCCTGACCTTCGAAAAGGCCGGCAAGGTCGAGGTGCAAGTGTCAGTGCAGAAAATGCCGCCCATGGCCGGTCACGAGCACCAGCACCAGCACCCGCAATAGGCTGAAGCTCGATGGGCGCCCCTCGCGCCAGGTTGTCTCCCCGCCGCCGTGTAACGCGCGGCAGTTGGATCAGCCTGTTCGCCATGCTGATGATCTTTATCGGTCCGCTGATTTCCCAAGCGATGCCGATGGATCATCACGCCGGTATGTCCATGGCAATGCCCATGGAGATGCCCGCTGACCACGGCGACTCCCATCATCCCAAGGCCCCTAGCGAGCACCACGCGCTGTGGGCCAAGTGCGGCTACTGCGAGCTGCTGTTCAGTTGCCCGGCCCTGCCCGGCAACGCATCCTTCGTGGCCGTCGGCGCCCCACCGCCGGCCAACGCCCTCACCCCCGCCACGCGCCTGGGCCATGCCCGGCAGAGCATCTTCCCCGGCGCCCGCAGCCGTGCGCCGCCCATCGCAACGTAAGCACTCAACCCCGTTACTTCACCCCGGCCGACTTTAGACAGACAGCCGCAGGCTGCTGGCCGTGTTGTTTACGATTGATTGATGGAATTTGTCATGTCCAGGTTTTCTGCTGACTCCCGTTTGGGAAGCCCCCCCGTGTTCGCCGTTCTGTGCGGCGCACTGCTGGTTCCGATGGCCCACGCCGACGAACATGAATTGAGCCCCACGGTGATCACCGCAATCGCCCCCAGCTCGCCGCTGACCGTGGTCACCAACCCCAAGGATCCCCGCCAACCGGTGCCCGCCAGCGATGGCGGCGACTACCTCAAGACCATCCCCGGCTTCGCCCTGGTACGCAACGGCGGCACCAATGGCGACCCGGTGCTGCGCGGCATGTTCGGTTCGCGCCTGAATATCCTCACCAACGGCAGCATGATGCTCGGGGCCTGTCCCGGTCGTATGGATGCGCCCACCTCCTACATCTCGCCGGAAACCTACGACACTCTCACCGTGATCAAAGGCCCGCAAACCGTACTCTGGGGCCCGGGCGCCTCGGCCGGCACGATCCTGTTCGACCGTGAGCCTGAGCATTTCGGCGAACTCGGCACGCGTCTCAACGCCAGTGTGCTGGCCGGCTCCAACGGACGCTTCGACAAGGTCATCGATGCCGCCGCCGGCGGGCCGTTGGGCTACGTGCGAGTGATCGGCAACCAGGCCCACGCCGATGACTACAAGGACGGCCATAACGACACAGTCGCCTCGCGCTATGACAAGTGGAACGGTGACGTTGCGGTGGGTTTCACCCCCGACGCCGACACCTTGCTGGAACTTACCGCTGGCCGTGGCGACGGCGAAGCGCGCTACGCCGGGCGCGGCATGGACGGTTCGCAGTTCCTGCGCGAGAGCCTGGGGCTGCGCTTCGAAAAGTCGAATATCGGCGAGGTGCTGGATAAGGTCGAAGCCCAGGTTTACTACAACTACGCCGACCATGTGATGGACAACTACAGCCTGCGCACGCCGTCGGGCACCGGGATGATGGCCGGCCCCATGGCCTCCAACGTCGACCGACGCACCCTCGGTGCCCGCATCAAGGCCACTTGGCGCTGGGCCGACGTGCAGTTGATCGGCGGCCTGGACGCCCAGACCAACGAACACCGCCAACGCAGCAGTATGGGCATCGACACCTACAAAAACCTGCCGCGCGACAAGGACGCCGACTTCCACAACTACGGCGTGTTTGGCGAACTCACCTGGTATGCCGCCGACCGTGATCGCCTGGTCAGCGGCGCGCGCCTGGACCGCGCCTCGGCCAAGGACTTTCGCCAGACCACCGGCTCGGGCATGAGCAAACGCGCCAACCCCACCGCCGATGAGACCCGCGCCGACACTTTGCCGTCGGGCTTTATGCGCTATGAACACGACCTGGCGGACAGCCCCACGACTGTCTACGCCGGGCTCGGCCATTCGCAGCGTTTCCCGGACTACTGGGAGCTGTTTTCGCCCAACACCGGCGCGGTCGGTTCGGTGAATGCATTCGAGGGTGTGAAGCCGGAAAAAACCACCCAGCTCGACGTCGGCGCGCAGTACAAAACCGACACGCTCGAAGCCTGGGCATCGGGCTACGTCGGCCAGGTGCGCGACTTTATCCTGTTCGATTATAAGCCCGGCATGATGGGCACCACCTCCCAGGCACGCAATGTGGACGCACGCATCATGGGCGGCGAACTGGGCGCGGCTTACAAATTGACCCAGCACTGGAAAGCCGATGCGACCCTGGCCTACGCCTGGGGCAAGAACAGCAGCGACGGCAAGGCCCTGCCGCAAATGCCGCCGCTGGATACCCGCCTGGGCCTGACGTACAGCGAGGATAACTGGAGCGCCGGAGCCCTGTGGCGGGTAGTCGCGGCGCAAAACCGCATCGACCAGAACAAAGGCAATGTGGTCGGCAAGGACTATGACAAGAGCGGCGGGTTTGGCGTGTTCTCGCTGAACGGGGCTTATCGCATCAATAAAAACTTCAAAGTCAGCACCGGCGTCGACAACCTGTTCGGCAAGGCCTACGCCGAGCACCTGAACCTGGCCGGCAACGCCGGGTTCGGCTACCCGGCGAGCGATCCGCAAGCCCTCAAGGAGCCGGGGCGCACGCTCTGGACCAAGGTGGACATGAGCTTCTAAAAGCATCAGGGCAAGCCCCCTCCCACATTTTGAAATGCGCACCCAATGTGGGAGGGGGCTTGCCCCCGATGGCGGTACATCTGAAACAAAAAACCAAAGCCTTGCGGAGCCCCTGATGAGCACTCAAAAAGTTTCCTTCTACAACCTGGCCTGGCGCTGGCATTTTTACGCCGGCCTGTTTGTCGCCCCCTTTATGGTGCTGCTGGCCCTGACCGGCATCATCTACCTGTTCAAACCCCAGCTCGATCCGCTGATGTACGGCGACCTGCTCACGGTGCAAAGCGCCGAACACGCGCTGAGCGCCGACGAGCAACTGCAACGGGCCCAGGCGGCCTTTCCCCAGGGCAAGATCAGCAAATACCTACCGCCGGCCACCGCCACCAGCAGCGCACAGTTTGTGATGCGCAACGATGGCCGCGAAGTGACGGTGTTTGTCGACCCCTATCGCGGCACCGTGCTCGGCGAGCAGGACGCCCAATACAATCTGCAAGCCATCGCCCGTGCATTGCACGGTGAATTGATGATCGGCACCACCGGCGATCGCTGGGTAGAACTCGCCGCCGGTTGGGGCGTGATGCTGGTGGTGTCCGGCCTGTACCTGTGGTGGCCGCGCGGCAAGTCTTCAGCCGGCGTGCTGTGGCCACGTCTCGGCAGTCGCGGGCGGCTGTTCTGGCGCGATCTGCACGCGGTGGTGGGCTTCTGGGGCGCGGCGTTTCTGCTGGTGATGCTGCTCAGCGGCATGACCTGGACCGGCTTCTGGGGCAAGCAATACGCCGAGCTCTGGAACCGCTTCCCCGCAGCGATGTGGAACGACGTGCCGCAGTCCGATCAGCAAGCGCGGGCACTCAACACCGCGACGCAACAGACCGTGCCCTGGGCCATGGAAAACACGCCGATGCCGATGTCCGGCGACCATGCCGAACACATGAATCACGGCGCCATGCATTCGGGCCCGGCTGCGCCGACCGTGCGCCTGCAACAGGTGGTCGACCTGGCCACCGCGCGCCAAGTCGAGCCCGGCTACAGCATCACCTTCCCCACCACGGCCAACGGCGTTTTCACCATCGCCGTGTTCGCCGACGACCCGCGCAACGACGCGACCCTGCATGTGGATCAATACACCGGCAAGGTCCTGGCCGACGTGCGCTGGGCGCACTACAACCTGGTCGCGCGGGCCACCGAGACCGGCGTGATGCTGCACGAAGGCAAGATGTTCGGCTGGGTCAACCAACTGCTCGTGTTGTTGATCTGCCTGATGATCCTGCTCAGCGCGGTCAGCGGCGTGGTGATCTGGTGGAAGCGCCGGCCCCAGGGCGGGCTCGGGGTGCCGCCATTGCGCCATGACCTGCCGAAGTGGAAAACCGCGATGGCCATCATGCTGGCGCTGGCGATCATCTTCCCCTTGGTGGGCGCCTCGTTGATTGCGGTGTGGGTGCTGGATCGCCTGGTGCTGTCGCGGTGGTTCGGGCAAGGCCAATCGGCGCGCCCATGACACAAGCCGGGGCCAACGCACCAGTGCAGTGCCGGCCCCGCACCACGGCCAGGTTCAGGCGCCGATTCGGTGCAGAGCCTGGCCGCCAGCGCGGTGTGAGCGCCGTATTCACTCGTTAGGGCAAGCAGGCACAGCCCTTGCAATCACCGGAGTATCTGTCCAACAACAACACTTGGGTACTCGGAGATCGCACCATGAAGCGTCGCAGCTTGATCAAGGCTTTCACTCTTTCGGCATCCATTGCCGCCATGGGCATGACTTGGACCGTCCAGGCCGCCGAGACCATCAAGGTCGGCATCCTGCACTCGCTGTCCGGGACCATGGCTATCTCCGAAACGTCGCTTAAGGACATGGCGTTGATGACCATCGACGAGATCAACGCCAAGGGTGGTGTGAACGGAAAAATGTTGGAGCCTGTGGTGGTTGACCCGGCGTCGAACTGGCCGCTGTTCGCTGAAAAAGGTCGGCAGTTGCTGACCCAGGACAAAGTCGCCGTGGTGTTCGGCTGCTGGACCTCGGTGTCGCGCAAATCCGTATTGCCGGTGTTCGAAGAACTCAACGGCCTGCTGTTCTACCCGGTGCAGTACGAAGGCGAAGAGATGTCGCCGAACGTGTTCTACACCGGCGCGGCGCCGAACCAGCAGGCGATCCCGGCCGTTGAATACCTGATGAGCGAGGAAGGCGGCGGCGCCAAGCGTTTCTTCCTGCTCGGCACCGACTACGTGTACCCGCGCACCACCAACAAAATCCTGCGCTCGTTCCTGCATTCCAAAGGCGTAGCGGATAAAGACATCGAAGAGGTCTACACCCCGTTCGGCCATGCCGATTACCAGACCATTGTCGCCAACATCAAGAAGTTCTCGGCCGGCGGCAAGACTGCCGTGATCTCCACCGTCAACGGCGACTCCAACGTGCCGTTCTACAAAGAGCTGGCCAACCAGGGCCTCAAAGCGACCGAAGTGCCGGTAGTGGCGTTCTCTGTTGGCGAAGAGGAACTGCGCGGCATCGACACCAAGCCGCTGGTGGGCAACCTCGCCGCCTGGAACTACTTCCAGTCGGTGGAGAACCCGGTGAACCAGAAATTCGTCGCCGACTGGAAAGCCTATGCGAAGAAACACAACCTGCCGGGCGCCGACAAAGCCGTGACCAACGACCCGATGGAAGCCACCTACGTGGGTATCCATATGTGGGCGCAGGCGGCGGAGAAAGCCAAGTCCACCGACGTCGACAAAGTGCGTGAAGCGCTGGGCGGCCAGACCTTCGCCGCGCCGTCGGGCTTTACCCTGACCATGGACAAGACCAATCACCACCTGCACAAGCCGGTGATGATCGGCGAGATCCAGGCCGACGGGCAGTTCTCGGTGGTGTGGCAGACCCAGGAGCCGATTCGAGCACAGCCGTGGAGCCCATACATCCCAGGCAATGACAAAAAGCCGGACTATGCGGTGAAGAGCAACTAAGCCCCACCACAGGCCAACTGTGGGAGGGGGGCCCCGATAGCTGAGTGTCAGGCACTGCATGTGCTGACTGATACGCCGCCATCGGGGCAAGCCCCCTCCCACACGATCAGGACATTTTGTATGCCCACTGCCCTGCACCGTTTCATCGTCACAGCCTTGCTGTTGCTGCCTTTGGTGGTACACGCCGGCGATGCCGAAGACTTCCTGGCCGCCAACCCGACGCAACAGGCCAAGCTGTTGCAGGACTGGGCCGCCAACCCCGACCCTGCGCGCATCGAGCTGGTGGACGCCCTGCAACAGGGCCAACTCACCGTCAATGGCGAAACCAAGACCGTGCGTTTGAACAATCGTCTACGCGGCTTGATCGATAACGTACAGGCCAGCCAACAACTGCTGGCCGCCGACCCCAAAGTGCGTCTAGCGGCTGCGCAAACCCTGCAAAAAAGCGCCCAACCGGCGCAATTGAAATTCCTCGACCAGCAGGTCGCCGCCGAAACCAATGAGGACGTACACACCGCCCTCAGCCTGGCCCTGGCCAACCTGCAACTGGTCGACGCCGACCCGGCGATACGCCTGGCCGCCGTGCGCCTGCTAGGCAGCACCGGCGACCCGCTGGCGCGCACGCGCCTGGAAGCGCTGCTGGCGCCGGGCGTGGAAACCGACGCCGCCGTGCATACCGCCGCCGAAACCAGCTTGGCCCAAGTCAAACGCAAACTGATGCTGGGTGAAATCCTCGGCCAGGCGTTCAGCGGTATGTCCCTGGGCTCGATCCTGCTGCTGGCCGCCCTCGGCCTGGCGATCACCTTCGGCCTGCTCGGCGTGATCAATATGGCCCACGGCGAGATGCTGATGCTCGGCGCCTATTCCACCTATGTGGTGCAGTTGCTGATGCAGCGCTACGTGCCCGCGGCCATCGAGTTCTACCCCTTGATCGCGTTGCCGGTGGCCTTCTTTGTCACCGCCGCCATCGGCATGGCCCTGGAACGCACGGTGATTCGTCACCTGTACGGTCGACCGCTGGAAACCCTGCTGGCCACCTGGGGCATCAGCCTGATGCTGATCCAACTGGTGCGTCTGGTGTTCGGTGCGCAGAACGTCGAAGTGTCCAACCCGGCATGGCTGTCCGGCGGTATTCAAGTACTGCCCAACCTGGTGTTGCCGTACAACCGCATCGTGATCATCGCCTTTGCGCTGTGCGTGGTGGTGCTGACCTGGCTGCTGTTGAACAAGACGCGCCTGGGGCTCAACGTGCGTGCCGTGACCCAGAACCGCAACATGGCCGCCTGCTGCGGTGTACCCACCGGGCGTGTGGATATGCTCGCGTTCGGCCTGGGTTCCGGCATCGCCGGCTTGGGCGGTGTCGCACTCAGCCAGATCGGCAACGTCGGCCCGGACCTGGGCCAGAGCTACATCATCGACTCGTTCCTGGTGGTTGTACTCGGCGGCGTCGGCCAACTGGCCGGTAGCGTCATGGCCGCCTTCGGCCTGGGCATCGCCAACAAGATTCTGGAGCCGCAGATCGGCGCGGTGCTGGGCAAGATCCTGATCCTCGCGCTGATCATTCTGTTTATCCAGAAACGCCCGCAAGGACTCTTCGCACTGAAAGGACGGGTGATCGACTGATGAACCAGCCATTGATGCTCACGGCCACGCAAAAGGCCGGCCCCAAGGTGACCATCGCCGTGGGCGCGGTGATCCTGGCGCTGCTGCTGGCGTTGCCATTGCTGTCGCTGTTGCCGGTGGACAACGCCTTGCACGTATCGGCCTACACCCTGACCCTGGTGGGCAAAATCCTGTGCTATGCCATCGTCGCCCTGGCCTTGGACTTGGTGTGGGGTTACGCCGGGATGCTGTCCCTCGGCCACGGTTTGTTCTTTGCCCTGGGCGGTTACGCGATGGGCATGTACCTGATGCGCCAGGCCGCCGGTAGTGAGCTGCCGGCGTTTATGACCTTTTTATCGTGGACCGAATTACCCTGGTATTGGGCCGGCACCGATCACTTTCTCTGGGCCTTGTGCCTGGTAGTGCTGGCGCCGGGGTTGCTGGCCCTGGTGTTCGGGTTCTTCGCCTTTCGCTCGCGAATCAAGGGCGTGTATTTCTCGATCATGACCCAGGCCCTGACCTTTGCCGGCATGCTGCTGTTCTTTCGCAACGAGACCGGCTTTGGCGGCAACAACGGCTTCACCAACTTTCGCAGCATCCTCGGCTTCGGCATCACCGAGCCGGGCACGCGGGCGGTGTTGTTCCTGGCCACGGTGCTGTTGCTGGTGGCGAGTCTGTTCATCGGCTGGCGCCTGGCGCGCAGCAAGTTCGGCCGGGTGCTGACCGCCCTGCGCGACGCCGAGAACCGCCTGATGTTCTGCGGCTACGACCCACGCGGCTTCAAGCTGTTCGTGTGGGTGTTGAGCGCGGTGCTGTGCGGCCTGGCCGGGGCGCTGTATGTGCCGCAGGTGGGCATCATCAACCCCAGCGAAATGTCGCCGACCAACTCTATCGAAGCCGCCGTGTGGGTGGCCCTGGGCGGGCGCGGCACGCTGATCGGTCCGCTGCTGGGTGCCGGGGTGGTCAACGGCATGAAGAGCTGGTTCACCGTGGCCTTCCCGGAATACTGGCTGTTCTTCCTCGGGGCGCTGTTCATCATCGTCACCCTGTACCTGCCCAAGGGCGTGATCGGGCTGCTGAAGAAATGAGGAATGTGATGCTTGAACCTATTCTCGATGCGGGCAGCGGCCGCGACGCCATCGGCTTGGGCCAGGTGGCCGGCAAGGGCCTGAACACCCGCCATGGCACCATCCTGACCCTGGAAGATATCAGCGTGAGCTTCGATGGTTTCAAGGCGCTCAACGACTTGAACCTGTACATCGGCGTCGGCGAACTGCGCTGCATCATCGGCCCCAACGGCGCGGGCAAAACCACGCTGATGGACGTGATTACCGGCAAGACCCGCCCCAGCCACGGCAATGCCTGGTTCGGCGAAACCCTGGACCTGACCAGCCTGAGCGAAGTGCAGATCGCCCAGGCCGGCATCGGTCGCAAGTTCCAGAAACCCACGGTGTTCGAAGCTCTCAGCGTGTTCGAAAACCTGGAGCTGGCGCAAAAGACCGACAAGTCGGTATGGGCCAGCCTGCGTGCGCGCCTGAGCGGCGCACAAAAGGATCGTATCGATGAAGTGCTCGACACCATCCGCCTCAGCGCTTCGGTGCATCGCCCGGCCGGGCTGCTGTCCCACGGCCAAAAGCAATTCCTGGAAATCGGCATGCTGTTGATGCAAGACCCGCAGTTGCTGTTGCTGGACGAACCGGTGGCCGGCATGACCGACGCCGAAACCGAATTCACCGCCGAATTGTTCAAGGGCCTGGCGGGCAAGCATTCGCTGATGGTGGTGGAACACGACATGGGCTTTGTCGGCGCGATTGCCGACCATGTGACGGTGTTGCACCAGGGCAGCGTGCTGGCCGAAGGATCGCTGGAGCAGGTGCAGGAAAATGAGCGGGTGATTGAGGTGTATTTGGGACGGTGATACATCGGCCAGCTTCGAGCCTAAAGCTTCAAGCGGCAAGTTAAAGCAAAGCAGGCATCCGTCCGCTCTAACTTGCAGCTTGAAGCTTGAAGCTTGCCGCTTAACGCCAACTAACGGAGTTCGTTGATCATTCCCACGCGGAGCATGGGAACGATCATTGGGGAGAATTGAACATGCTGCAAGTCGACAAGCTGCATCAGTACTACGGCGGTAGCCACATCCTGCGCGGGCTCTCATTCGACGTAAAAATCGGCGAAGTGACCTGCCTGCTCGGCCGTAACGGCGTGGGCAAGACCACCCTGCTCAAATGCCTGATGGGTTTGCTGCCGGCCAAAGAAGGCGCAGTGAATTGGGAGGGCAAGCCGATCACCGGGTTCAAGCCCCATCAGCGCGTACACGCCGGGATCGCCTACGTGCCTCAGGGCCGGGAGATTTTCGGGCGGCTGACGGTGGAAGAAAACCTGCTGATGGGCCTGTCGCGATTCCCCGGCGCCGAGGCCAAGGAAGTGCCGGCGTTTATCTATGAACTGTTCCCGGTGTTGCTGCAAATGAAGCATCGTCGTGGCGGTGACTTGTCCGGCGGTCAGCAGCAGCAATTGGCAATCGGCCGCGCCCTGGCCAGTCGCCCACGCCTGTTGATCCTCGATGAACCCACCGAGGGCATCCAGCCGTCGGTGATCAAGGAGATCGGCGCGGTGATCAAAAAACTCGCGGCCCGGGGCGATATGGCGATCCTGCTGGTGGAGCAGTTCTACGACTTTGCCGCCGAACTGGCCGACCAGTACCTGGTGATGTCACGTGGGGAAATCGTCCAGCAAGGCCGTGGCGAAAATATGGAAAGCGAAGGTGTGCGCGGCCTGGTAACCATCTAATCTGTTGCGACCTCATGAAAAGCACGCCGTTATGAACCTGCCCGTTTCCCCTGCCCTGTTCACCCCCAGCTGGCACGCCGCGCTGGAGCTAGGCTACGCGCGCTTCGGCGACACCACGCGCCCGGTGATGCGCCGCCACGTCGGCCCGCTGCGCGTGCAAAAGCATCTGTATGCCGAAGGCCCCGAGGTGTGCCAGCACATCATAGTGCACCCACCGGGCGGCATTGCCGGCGGCGACCGCCTGGACATCAGCGCCCACGTCGCCGAGGGCGCCTGGGCACAACTGACCAGCCCTGGCGCGGCCAAGTGGTACCGCGCCAGCAGCCCGGCTTTTCAACAACTGGCGCTGACGGTAGAGGCCGGCGCCACGCTGGAGTGGCTGCCCCAGGAAACCATCGTGTTCAGTGCGGCCCAAGCCGAACTCACCACGCGCATCGACCTGCACGGCGATGCCCGGCTGTTCTATTGGGACGTGGTTGCGCTGGGCCGACCGGCCAGTGACGAACGCTTCGACCTTGGGCACTTTCAATCGCACCTGGATATCCGCCGCGACGGGCAGTCGCTCTGGCATGAACGCCAACGCATCGTCGGCGGCGACGGGCTGCTGGATTCGCCCATCGGCCTGGACGGGCAACCGGTGTTCGCCACGTTGCTGGTGACGGGCGATATCGACCCTGAGTTATTGGAACGTTGCCGCGCGCTGCCCCACGCCGTGCGCGGCGACCTGACCCAATTGCCCGGCTTGCTGGTGGCCCGCTGCCTGGCCAGCGAGGCGTTGCTGGCGCGGGGATGGTTGATTGATGTGTGGCGGCTGTTGCGCCCGGCCATATTGGGCCGAGAAGCGGTATCACCGAGAATCTGGAGCACATGAAGATCAAAAATGTGGGAGGGGGCTTGCTCCCGATAGTGGCGTGTCAAGCAGAGCATTTTTCACTGACCCACTGCTATCGGGGGCAAGCCCCCTCCCACACTTAATCTTCACTGTATTTACGAATGTATTTCACGACGGACTGAACCATGGACCTGACCCCACGGGAAAAAGACAAACTGCTGATCTTCACTGCCGGCTTAGTTGCCGAGCGCCGCCTGGCGCGTGGGGTGAAGCTCAATTACCCGGAAACCATCGCCTACATCTCCGCCGCCTTGATGGAAGGCGCCCGCGATGGCCGCACGGTGGCCGACCTGATGCACTACGGCACCACCCTGCTGAGCCGTGAACAAGTGATGGAAGGCATCCCGGAGATGATCCCGGATATCCAGGTGGAAGCCACTTTTCCGGACGGCACCAAGCTAGTCACCGTTCATCAACCGATTGCCTGAGGCACGCTCATGATTCGTGATGCAACCGAAAAGGACCTTCCCGCCATTCGCGATATCTACAACGACGCGGTGCGCAACACTACGGCGATCTGGAACGAACAACCGGTGGACCTGGCCAACCGCCTGGCGTGGTTCAACGCGCTCCAGGCCCAGGGTTACCCGATCCTGGTGGCGGTGGAAAACGACGAGGTGACGGGCTATTCCTCGTTCGGCGACTGGCGACCATTCGAAGGTTTTCGCTACAGCGTCGAGCACTCGGTGTACGTGCGCAACGACCAACGCGGCAAGGGCCTTGGCCCACGCTTGATGCAAGTGCTGATCGAACGAGCGCGCAGCGCCGGCAAATACGTGATGGTCGCCGCCATCGAAAGTGGCAATCAGGCCTCGATCCGCCTGCACGAGCGCCTGGGCTTCGTCACCACCGGGCAAATGCCGCAAGTGGGCATCAAGTTCGGCCGCTGGCTGGACCTGACCTTTATGCAACTGGCCCTGAACCCCGGCGCCGAACCGCCCAAGGAGTGAGATCGATGAGTGCTGCGCAAATGCGTCGCGTCAATGCGGAAAGTTTCGCCCATTACCGCCAGGGCTTGAGTGAACTGCTGTTGGACGCGGTCAGTCACGGTGCGTCGGTGGGTTTCATGGCCGACTTCGATGACGCCCAGGCGCGCAGTTACCTCAACGGCGTGCAGGCGAGCCTGCAAGACGCCAGCCTGTTGCTGTGGGTGGTGGTGCGCGACGAGCAGGTGATCGCCAGCGTGCAGTTGGCGTTGTGCCAGAAAGCCAACGGCCTCAATCGCGCCGAAGTCCAGAAGCTACTGGTGCACAGCAGCGCCCGCCGCCACGGCCTCGGCCAGCAATTGATGAACGCCCTGGAACTCGCCGCCCGCCAGCACCGGCGTGGCCTGCTGTACCTGGACACCGAAGCCGGCTCGCCGGCCGAAGCCTTCTACCAGTCGCTGCGCTACACCAAGATCGGTGAGCTGCCCGACTACTGCCAAAGCCCGGACGGGCGCTACAGCCCGACCGCCATCTACTACAAGACCCTGGGGCAACCTGCATGATTCCTGGTGAATTTCAGATCCAGCCCGGCGAGATCGAACTCAACGTCGGCCGCCGTACCGTCACCCTGAGCGTGGCCAACAGCGGCGACCGGCCGATCCAGGTGGGTTCGCATTACCACTTTTTCGAAACCAACGACGCGCTGACCTTTGACCGCGCCGCCAGCCGTGGCATGCGTTTGAATATTCCGGCGGGTACGGCGGTGCGGTTCGAGCCGGGGCAGAGCCGTGAGGTCGAGCTGGTGGATTTGAGCGGCGGTCGGCGGGTGTTCGGGTTTGCCGGGCGGATCATGGGCGACCTTTAGGGCCTCATCGGGGGCAAGCCCCCTCCCACAGGGGAACGCATTCCAAAGGTGGGAGGGGGCTTGCCCCCGATAGCGATTTCACATTCAACACAAATATTTCAGGGCACACACATGAAAATCAGCCGCCAAGCCTACGCCGATATGTACGGCCCCACCGTCGGCGACAAGGTCCGCCTGGCCGACACCGAGCTGTTCGTCGAAGTGGAACAGGACTTCACCGTGTACGGCGAAGAGGTCAAATTCGGTGGCGGCAAGGTGATTCGCGATGGCCAGGGCCAGAGCCAGTTGCTCGCCGCCGAGGTGGTCGACACCTTGATCACCAATGCGTTGATCATCGACCACTGGGGCATCGTCAAGGCCGACGTGGGCCTCAAGAACGGGCGCATCCACGCCATCGGCAAAGCCGGTAACCCGGATATCCAGCCCGGCGTGACCATGGCCATCGGCGCCAGCACTGAAGTGATCGCCGGCGAAGGCATGATCCTCACCGCCGGCGGCATCGACTCCCATGTGCATTTCATTTGCCCGCAGCAGATCGAAGAAGCGCTGACCAGCGGCGTCACCACTATGATCGGCGGCGGTACCGGCCCGGCCACCGGCACCAACGCCACCACCTGCACCTCGGGGCCGTGGCACCTGGCGCGCATGCTGCAGGCCAGCGATTCGTTCCCGATGAACATCGGTTTTACCGGCAAGGGCAACGCCAGCCTGCCGGGCCCATTGATCGAACAGGTCAAGGCTGGCGCCATCGGTTTGAAGCTGCATGAAGACTGGGGCACCACCCCGGCGAGCATCGACAACTGCCTAACGGTGGCGGACGACTACGACGTGCAAGTGGCGATCCACAGCGACACCCTCAACGAGTCCGGTTTTGTCGAAACCACCCTCGCCGCGCTCAAGGGTCGCACCATCCATACCTACCACACCGAGGGCGCCGGCGGCGGCCACGCGCCGGACATCATCAAGGCGTGCGGCTTCCCCAACGTACTGCCCAGCTCCACCAATCCGACGCGGCCGTTCACCCGCAACACCATCGACGAGCACCTGGACATGTTGATGGTCTGCCATCACCTAGACCCCAGCATTGCCGAAGACGTGGCCTTCGCCGAAAGCCGCATCCGCCGCGAAACCATCGCCGCCGAAGACATCCTGCACGACCTCGGCGCGTTCTCGATGATCAGCTCCGACAGCCAGGCTATGGGCCGCGTCGGCGAAGTGATCACGCGCACCTGGCAAACCGCCGACAAAATGAAAAAGCAACGCGGCGCCCTGCCCGGCGACGGCCCGGGCAACGACAATTTCCGCGCCAAACGCTACATCGCCAAGTACACCATCAACCCGGCGATCACCCATGGCATCAGCCATGAGGTGGGCTCCATCGAAGTGGGCAAATGGGCCGACCTGGTGCTGTGGCGTCCAGCGTTCTTCGGGATCAAGCCAACGCTGATCCTCAAGGGCGGCGCGATTGCCTCCAGCCTGATGGGCGATGCCAACGCTTCGATCCCGACCCCGCAACCGGTGCACTACCGCCCGATGTTCGCCAGCTTTGGCAGCTCATTGCACGCCACCAGCCTGACGTTTATCAGCCAGGCGGCGCTGGACGAGGGTCTGCCCGAAGCGCTGGGTTTGAAGAAACGCATCGGCGTGGTCAAGGGCTGCCGTGATGTGCAGAAAACCGACCTGATCCACAACGATTACCTGCCGGAGATCGACGTGGACCCGCAGACCTATCAGGTCAAGGCAGACGGGCAATTGCTCTGGTGCGAACCGGCGGATGTGCTGCCGATGGCGCAGCGTTATTTCCTGTTCTGACCGTTCATCGGCACAGGCCTGCGGGGCCAGTGAATGAAGCACGCGTATGGCGCTACGATGCGCCACGCGCTTTCATCGTTCTGGAAACCTGGCCATGCGTTTATCCGAATTCATCGTGTTACACGCCGAGCAGATCGTTGATGAATGGGAGCTGTTCGCCCAGACCCTGACACCCGCCGCCGACACCCTCAACCGCACACAATTGCGCGACCACGCCCATTCGATCCTGCTGGCCGCCGCCCGTGACATGAACACCCGCCAAAGCGCCAGCGAACAAGCCGCCAAGGCCAAGGGCGAAGGCCCGGAGAAAACCCCCAGCCTGGATCAAGCCGCAGCCAGCCATGGCGAGCTGCGCCATACCGTGGGCTTTGACCTGGTGCAGATGACCTCCGAGTTCCGCCATTTGCGCGCCTGCGTGATCCGGCTGTGGGTCGACAGCGTGCAAACCCCGCAACGGGCAGACCTGCAAGACATGATCCGCTTCAATGAAGCCATCGACGAAGCCCTGGCCGAGTCCACCGCAGCCTACGCCGAACAAGTGGCGCGCTCGCGGGACATCTTCCTGGCGATCCTAGGCCACGACCTGCGCGCGCCGTTGCAGGCAGTGAACATGTCGAGCGAGATGCTGTTGCGCAAGGCCCAGTTGGATAACCAGGGGTTGAGCCTGCTGGGCAATATCCGCAACGGCGCGCGCCACATGGGGGCGATGGTCAGCGACCTGCTGGAGTTCGTACGCAGCCGTTTGGGCAGCAGCCTGCCCATCGACCCCAAACCCATGAGCCTGGCGGACGCCGCGCGCGAGGCCATCGACGAGGCGTGCGCAGGTCGCCCGGAATGCAACCCGGCGCTGATCATCCACGGCGACACCCACGGTCAGTGGGACCGTGGCCGCGTCGACCAACTGCTGCAGAATCTGATCGGCAACGCCTTGCAGCACGGCACCCACAGCCAGGCGGTGACCCTGACGCTCAAAGGCACGGCGGACAGCGTGGAATTGCGCATGCACAACTACGGCCCGCCGATCCCCGAAGCCGCCCTGGGCACGGTGTTCGACCCACTGGTGCGCAGCGCCAATGAGGAACCGGGCAGCACGTCGACCAGCCTGGGGTTGGGTTTGTTTATCGTCAAGGAAGTGGTGCTGGCCCATCGGGGCAGCATTGAAGTGACGTCCAGCGAGGCGGACGGCACCACCTTTACCGTGGTGCTGCCGCGCTCGCTGTGACGGTCCCGCGCCGGGGCGGGTTTAGACGTTTTCGCGCGGGTTGAAGTTGGCTTTCTTGGCCAGCGCCTGCCACAGCGCGATGGTTTCGTCGTCGGCCTGCTTAGGCATCACTGCCTTGAGCTGCACGTAGAGGAACCCGCGCTGCCCGGCCTTGTTCATCAAACCGTGCCCCTTAACGCGCATGCGCTGGCCGTTCTGGCTGCCGGCCGGCACCTTGAGGTTGATCCTGCCGGTCAAGGTCGGCACCGCGACTTCCGCGCCCAACGCCAATTCCCACGGTGCCAGCGGCAACTGGGTGATCAGGTTTTCGCCGTCCACTTCGAACTTGGGGTGCGGCGCGAACTTGATGATCAGGTACAGATCGCCATTGGGCCCTCCGGCCACGCCGGGCGCACCCTGCCCCTTGAGGCGGATACGCTCGCCGTCGGTGACGCCGGCGGGGATCTTCACGTTCAGGCTCTTGGTGGTGTTGCTGACATGCCGGCCCGAGGCGTCGTATTGCGGCACCTGGAAGCTGATCTGCTTGGACTCGGTGGACAGCGTTTCCTCAAGGAATACCGAGAGTTGCATCTCCACGTCCTGGCCCTTGCGCGCTGCGGAGCGGCGCTGGCCGCCGCCAAAGGCGTCGCCACGGGAGCCGAAGATCGAACTGAAGAAGTCCGAAAAGTCGCCCGCGTCCTGGCCGCCACCAAAGCCGCCACGGCTCTGCCAGCCCGGTGGCCCCTGGAACGGCTGACCATGCTGGCCATACTTGCGCAGCTCGTCGTATTCGGCGCGCTTATCCGCGCTTTTGAGCGCTTCATAGGCTTCGGACGCGTCCTTGAACTTGGCTTCGGCGTCTTTTTCCTTGCTCACATCGGGGTGATATTTGCGAGCCAGCTTGCGATAGGCGGTCTTGATTTCCTTGTCATCGGCCGTCGGCTCGACACCCAGAATCTTGTAGTAGTCTTTGAAATCCATCGGCGGTTCACCATCCTCTCATCGGGATCGCACAGCCCAGGGCACAAGGTGCGATGCTTTGCACTTGTTGAGTCTTATGGCCTGGGGGTGCGTCAAAGTGTTATCGGCGCTAGCCGTATGCAACAGATGTGGGGGCAAATCGGCGACTTTCAAGCGTGATTTAACAGATAGTCGGCCTACGCATCGGCTCTGGACTGGCATACACTGCGCGGCCGTTTTTCGACCGGAACCCGATAGACATGAAAAACCCATCCCCAGCCCGTGCCTGCGGCATCGACTTCGGCACGTCCAACTCCACCGTCGGCTGGATCCGCCCCGGCGAGGAGACGCTTATTGCGCTGGAGGACGACAAAATCACCCTGCCGTCGGTGGTGTTCTTCAACTTCGAGGAGCGTCGCCCGGTCTACGGTCGCCTGGCCCTGCACGAATACCTGGAAAACTACGAAGGCCGGCTGATGCGCTCGCTCAAGAGCCTGCTGGGTTCCAAGCTGATCAAGCACGACACCAGCGTATTGGGCACGGCGATGCCGTTCACCGACCTGCTGGCGCTGTTTATCGGCCAGCTCAAGAGCCGCGCCGAAGCCAACGCCGGCCGCGAGTTCGAAGAAGTGGTGCTGGGGCGCCCGGTGTTCTTTGTCGATGACGACCCGCTGGCCGACCAGGAAGCGGAAAACACACTGGTAGATGTGGCCCGCAAGATCGGTTTCAAGGACATCTCGTTCCAGTACGAACCGATTGCCGCAGCGTTCGACTACGAATCCACCATCGAAAAGGAAGAGCTGGTGCTGATCGTCGACATCGGCGGCGGTACGTCCGACTTCTCGCTGGTGCGCCTGTCACCGGAGCGTCGCCACAACGACAACCGCCACGATGACATCCTCGCCACCGGCGGCGTACACATCGGCGGTACCGACTTCGACAAGCAACTGTCGCTGGCCGGCATGATGCCGCTGTTCGGCTACGGCAGCCGCATGAAAAGCGGCGCCTACATGCCCACCAGCCACCACATGAACCTGGCGACCTGGCACACCATCAACTCGGTGTACTCGCAAAAATCCCAGTTGGCCCTGGGCAGCATGCGCTACGACATCGAAGACACCGGCGGCATCGACCGCCTGTTCAAGCTGATCGAACAGCGCGCCGGGCACTGGCTGGCGATGGAAGTGGAAGAAACCAAGATCCAGCTGACCCACGACGACAATCGCCATGTGCCGCTCGACCGCATCGAGCGCGGCTTGAGCGTGGACCTGAGCCGCAGCTTGTTCGAGTCAGCCATCGACGGGCTGCTCGAACGTGTACGTGGCAGCGTGACTCAACTGCTCAACGATGCCTCGGTCAGCGTGGCGCAGGTAGACACCGTGTTCTTCACCGGCGGCTCCAGCGGCATCCCGGCACTGCGCCACAGCATCGCGGCGATGTTGCCGAATGCGCGGCATGTGGAAGGGAATATTTTCGGCAGTATCGGCAGCGGGTTGGCGATTGAGGCGAGTAAGCGCTACGGCTGCTGAATTTCACCTGGGATACCGAGGTGAGTTTATCGGGGGCAAGCCCCCTCCCACATTTTGCTTTGTGAACGCATTCAAAGGTAGGAGGGGGCTTGCCCCCGATGGCGTCAGCCCAGGCACCACAAAGCCTAAACCATCCCCCCCAGCTTCAACTCACTCTTGAGGTACGCATAGTAAATCGGCCCCGCCACCACCCCCGGCAAACCGAATGCCGCTTCGAACACCAGCATCGCCAACAACAATTCCCACGACTTGGCACTGATCTGCCCGCCCACGATGCGGGCGTTGAGGAAGTACTCGACCTTGTGGATCACGATCAGATAGCCCAACGCAGCCACGGCGACCCAGATCGACAACGACAGCGCGACGATGGTGATCAGGGTGTTGGACATCAGGTTGCCAATCACCGGCAACAGGCCGAGCAGGAAGGTCAGCACAATCAGGGTCTTGGTCAGCGGCAAGTGGATGCCGCACAGCGGCAGCACCACGGCCAGGAACACGGCGGTGAAGGCGGTGTTGAGGGCGGCGATTTTGATTTGCGCGAAGACGATATTGCGAAACGCCTGGACCAGCAGGTGCAGGCGGTCGAACAACGCCGCGGCCAGGGGCTTGCGCTTGGTCAGGTCAGGGATGCGCTGCAGGGCGATGATCGCGCCGAGCACCATGCCGATCAGCAGCGTCACGAACATGTGCGCCGCGTCTTTGCCCACCAGTTGCAGTTCGCTCAGGTGCTTGCTCAGCCAGTCGCCGATGGCCACGCGGAACTCGGCGGCGCTGGCAGGCAGGTAGGCGTCGAGGAACGGCGGCAGTTGGCCGCGCGCACGGTCGACCACGCCCATGAACTTGTCGAGGGAAGCGCCAGGGTTTTCCGCTTCGTGGAGCAGGAAGCTGATAGCGCCGGCAAAGATCAGCGTCAGCACGCTGACGATCACGGTGCCCAGCAAGGCCACCGCCAGCCAGCGCGCGCGCCGGCCTTCGATCAGCCGTTGCAGTTGAGGGGTGAGCATGTTGACCAGTTCGTAGACCAACAGACCGGCCAGCAGGCTGGGTAGCAACTTGAGCGGCAATACCAGCAGCAATCCGCCAAAAATAATGATGTAGCTGGCCAGCAACAACATATGACGCTGAGAAAACGTTGGCATACAGCCTCAAAACGAACGGCGTTAAAGGATGGGCAGTCTGCCAGCCTTAAGGGAATCAAGCGAGTGCGATCAAGCGTGGGAAGGGGCTTGCCCCCGATTGCGGTGCATCAGTGGACGCAAGAGCTGACTGATACACCGTTATCGGGGCAAGTCGATGAGTCGCCCTCACCCAAGAGGAGTCGCCTACTCAACTGCCCTTGAGGCAGCTACTCATAAAGGTCTTGCGCGCATCACCGGTCAGCGCCTTGGTTTTCGCCGACGCGTTGCAATCCTTCATTTTCTGCTGCTGCGGCGTCAGCGTCTTGGCATCGTTGGCGGCCGGGGCCGACAGGCAGGTTTTCATAAACGCCTTGCGCTCATCGCCCTTGAGCGTCTTGGTGGTGGCTTCGGCGTTGCAGGTGGTCATCTTGGTCTGCTGGGCAGTGGCGGCAAAGCCCTGGGCACACAGCAGCAGGCCCATCATCAACAACGGAATACGCAGCATCTTCATGGAGTTTTCTCCCGGTTACCATGCGGAGGGCACGGCCTGTGGAGAGTGTAGTCAAACCTTGTTACACCTTCCGGCGCTGAGAGAGGATAATCCCCGCTCATTCATCCATGCGGCGCTGTCATGCAATACGCTTATCCCTTGCTGGCCATCTTTATCTGGGCCGGCAACACCGTGGTCAACAAATTGGCCGTGGGTTCGATCTTCCCTGCCGAAATCGGTTTCTACCGCTGGCTGCTGGCGGCCCTGCTGTTTACCCCGTTCATGCTCAAACCGGTGATCGCTCATTGGCCGACCATCCGCCCCAATCTGGGCAAGGTCTGCATCCTCGGCGTACTAGGCATGGCGGTGTACCAGAGCCTGGCGTATTACGCCGCGTCGCTGACCAGCGCCACCAATATGGGCATCATTCTGTCGCTGATGCCGTTGATGGCGTTGACCGCCGCCATTATCAGCCTCGGCCAGCGCCTGACCTTCGGCGCGCTCACGGGTGCGGTGCTGTCGTTTGCCGGGGTGGCAGTGGTGGTGTCGGCCGGCAGCCTCGGCGCCCTGCTGCAACATGGGGTCAACCTGGGCGACGCGATGATGCTGGTGGCCACCCTGGCCTACGCGGTCTACAGCACGCTGCTGAAAAAATGGCAGCTGCGCCTGCCGCCGTTGGTGTTGTTGTATTTGCAGATACTGGTGGCAGTGGTGGTGCTGTTGCCGCTGTACCTGTTCTCCGCAAAGGCCGGCCTGGGCTGGGCGAATATTCCGTTGGTGCTGTACGCCTGCGTGCTGGCGTCGATGCTCGCACCGCTGGCGTGGATGCATTCGGTCAAAACCCTCGGGCCGAGCCGCACCACGCTGTTTTTCAACCTGCTGCCGTTGATCACCGCACTCATTGCGGCGGCGGTGCTCAAGGAAGAACTGGCGTTGTATCACTTGGTGGGTGGGTTGCTGACCCTGGGCGGCGTGGTTCTGTCGGAACGCTGGACCACACCGGTGCGTCGATCCGCTTAAACCCCCGCCGCCTTCAAGCGTCGTGCGTGCTCGACAAACAGGCGGATCGGCTCGGCGCCCTTGCCCACCAGGCCCAGGGACTGATTGACGATGTCGAAGTGGTCCAGCGCATAGTCGTCGCCAATCACCACGCCCAGGTGCGAACTGTATCGCCCAACCATGCCATCGCACTGGCCTTTCTCCCGTACGAAACTGCGGGCGAACAGGCGGCAACTGCGGTGGGTGCCATCGAACAGGTTGCGCCCGCGGTCGGTCTTGCCTGGCTGCAAGGTGCCGGACCATGAGTAATAACGCACGCCGTTGACCTGCGCCGCGCCCTGGCCGCCCCAGGTGTCGGGCAGCCCCTGGGGGTATTGGCGATTGAACAGCGCCACGCCGGTACTGGTCAGGGACTGGTGCGACGCCTGCAAGTCCGCCTTGAAGCGCGGGCCGCGATAGCCGGTTTCCAGCAGGCCCATTAGCCAGGCCACCAAGTGCAACAACGCGCTCACCAGCCGCCCCTTGACGCTGTCGATGGGGTAATGGGTGTGGAAGTAGTCGGCCAGTTCCGAGCCGTGATTGGGCCCAGCCACCGACGTCACCGACGCCACCCACTCCGGCCGTTTGGCCGCCGCATAGCGTGCGGTGAGCGAGCCCTGGCTATGGCCAATCAGGTTGACCTTCTCTGCGCCGGTCTCGCGGCGGATGCGCTCGATCTGCACCAGCAATTGCTCGCCGCGCACCTCGTTGGAATCCAACGGCGCCACCTGCACCGCGAAGACTTGCGCCCCACCCGCGCGCAGGGCCGGGACGATGCCGTACCAATAGGGGAACAGCCCAATACGCACGAACCCCAGCATGCCGGGCACCAGTACCAACGGATAACGTGTGGCTAACGACTGCGGCATGAAGCGAACGTCCTCGAAAATACTTGGATACCGTGCAGCCTAGCCCAACTGCAAGTCCGGCTGATGACGCCGGCGGCAAATCCGATAAAACTTTTTGCCTCGCCCAGCACTCACAACTTGGAGCGATCACGCCGACAGAGCGTGGCGTAACCCGGATTAGCCCCAGGAGATTGAGATGACTGAAGCAAACTTGACCGACGTTGCCACCCTGCGCAGCCGCGCCCGCCAGAACGTCGAAAACGGTGCCGTGACCGAGGGCTATGACGCTGACCGCGAAGAAATCATTCGCCTGCTCAACGCCTCCCTCGCCACTGAACTGGTGTGCGTGCTGCGCTACAAGCGCCACTACTTCATGGCCAGCGGCATCAAAGCCGCCGTCGCCGCGCAGGAATTCCTCGAACACGCCACCCAGGAAGCCGAACACGCCGACAAACTCGCCGAGCGCATCGTGCAATTGGGCGGTGAACCTGAGTTCAACCCCGACCTGCTGTCGAAGAACTCCCACGCGCAATACGTGGCGGGCAACACCCTGAAAGAAATGGTCTACGAAGACCTGGTCGCCGAGCGCATCGCCGTAGACAGCTACCGCGAGATCATCCAATACATCGGCGACAAAGACCCGACCACCCGCCGCATCTTCGAAGACATCCTGGCCCAGGAAGAAGAGCACGCGGACGATATGGCGGATATTCTCGAAAGCCTGTAAAACGCCACACAAACAAAAGGGGAGCTGATCAGTCAGCTCCCCTTTTGTTTGTGTGGCAGAGGGCCTGCCTGCTCCCACTTATTCAACGTGCGTCACGTCAACCCTTCACCGTCTTCGGCGCCTTGCCTTCCTTCATCTGCTGCAACAACGGCGCACACTGGTTCGGCGCGTCACCGCTCGGGGCCACTAGGGCGAGCAGGCCGGCGGCCGGGCCGGCGATCACACCGAGTGCCACCATGCCTGCACCGCGCAGGGCCAGGGGAATGGCTTTGACGCCCGCGTTGGGCTTGATAAATGGGCCGTTGACGTACAGCGGCGAGCGCAGGGAGAACAGGCGAAAGCCTTTGGACTCAGGGGTGATGGTCAGGTCCAACTGCTCCGTGGCCATGTTGGCCGTGCCGTCGACATAGATGATCGCGTTCTCGGTGTCGAACACGAACAGCCGCGTGGTGGCCAAGCCGCTCTTGACGCCGAAGTCCGCCGCCGCGCAGTTGATCTTTACTTCCTTGTCGCCGAACAGGCGCCCCACTACGTAATTGCCCACGTTGAGGCCGGCGATTTCCATCAGGCCACGGCTGATGGCGCCGTCGTTGATCAGCATCTTCAGATCACCGTTAGAGGTGCCCAGCAGCGCCGCGACGGAGTTGCCGCGCCCGGAAATATCCGCATCGCCGTTGAGTTCGCCGAAACTGGTTTTCATCGGTTCGAAGCTGGGGAACAGTTGCTTGAGCTTGAAGTTGCGCGCGGTGAGCCGGGCGCGACCTTCCATGGGCGTGGTGCGGCCATTCAGGCGAATCTGCGCATCGAGCTTGCCGCCGGCCACGCCGAAACGCAGGGGTTCCAGGCTCAGTTCGCCATCGTTGAGCACCAGGTGCGTGTAGAGGTCGGTGAAAGGCAAGTCGGCGCTGTGCACGATGCGCTTACCGGTGAATTCCACATCGGCGTCCATGTCGCGCCAGCGCTCGGTGCGGAACTCTTCCACCGGCAGCACCTTAGTCGCCGGCTGCTTGCTGTCGCCGCCACGGGCCTTTTGCTTGGCATTGGAATCGGCGCCGATCAGGGGCGCGAGGTCGGTCATCAGCAACTGGTTGGACACCAGCGTACCGCTGAGTTTGGGCCTTGGCTGGCTGGCGACATAGGCCAGGTCGCCGTGGATATCACTGTTGCCGATCTTGCCGTTGAAGTTCTCGTAGCGAAACGACGCACCACTGGCGTCGTGCAGCTTGGCGATCAGGTGACCGTCGGTGGCGTACGCCGGTGAATCGGGCAAGGTCACGCCGGTCAGCGGGTACAGGTTGCTCAAGCTGGTGCCGGCGAGCTTGAGGCGCAGGTCGAGGGCGCCAAGGTTAAGAGGGTCGGTCAGCATGCCGGCCAGAGCGATGCTGGTGTCGGCGATCTTGACCTGAGCTTGCAGCGGAAACGGTTTGTTTGCGTCCTGCAGAGCCAACAGCCCGCCGATTTTGCCGGCACCGTCGAGCTTCTGGCCGTGGTACTGGCCTTTGACCTTGAGGGCGAACACGTAGTCCTGAGGAGCCGAGCCTTTTTCCAAGGCTTTTTTGGCATCGGCATCGCCGACGATTTCGCCGAAGGGAATGGGTTTGCCCAACAGGTCGATGATCACGTCGAGCTGGGTTTTGAGGGTTTGATCGTCGAGCGTCACATGGCCTTTGTCGAACCCGATGGTGCCAATGTCCACCACCCAATTGGAGGGCTCGGCGTCGGGGTCTTTAGGGTCGAACGTGAAGGTCCAGTTGGCGCGGCCATCGGCCAGGCGCTGCAATTCGGCGCTCGGCTCAGTGAGGTCGATACGTGGGATAACCACCCGTTGCGCCAACAATGCCAGGGGCGAAATGCGCAGCTCCACTTTTTTGAGGGTGACCATCTGCGGCTTTTTCGACCAGTCGGGGTTGCCCAGGGTCAGGTCTTCGGCAATCACATGGGGCCACGGCACCCAGGCGCGCCAGCCGCCTTCGTCGGGCTCGCGCTGCCACTTCACGGCAAGGTTGCCATTGATGGCAAACGGGCGATGCAGCTCTTCGGACACTTTGGCATTGAGGGGCGGTTTGATGCGGTTCCAATCAAAAAACACTAGAAACAGCACTACCGCAGCGATTAACACGACGAAGCTGGCGCAGCTCCAAACCACGACTTTACGAGTGCGCGTCATTGCACAGAACTCCTGAATACGACCGGCTGGGTCACAGCCTTTAGAACAGCTTACAAGACTACGACTGGCAAACCGCCCACGGGTTTAACCCGATCGCGTTTTAAGGGCGAGAAGTCGCGCAAAAAATTGGTTTTCCTGACCGGACCGACAGTTTCTACCATCGATGGCGCACCAATGTTACCCGCCAACGTGTCGAAAATACCCACCACGGTGCAAAACCGCGTGCTTGAGAGGCGCGATCTAGAGCCTTCGGCGGGAACAATCAATTCTGTTGATTATTACCATTGTGTTTATGAACTTTTATATCGACTTATCGAGAGTAGCATTAGCCACGTACCCACTTTATCGCCCTCCCAAGGAGCAACTGATCATGAAACGCCAAATACTCGCTACCGCCCTGTTATCTGTCCTGGCTTCGAGCGCTTTCGCCCTGCCAGCTGCCGAACAAGCGATCCCACAAAATAAAGCCCAAGCCGTGCAGACCAGCCAAACCCTGGCACGCAGCGGTTCGCAAGAAGAAGAGAACCGCGACTACGCCAAAGGCGCTGTTGCTGAAAACGGCTTTAATCGCCTGCAAGAAAAAGGTTTGGTCGAAGGCGGCGCGGATCGTTTGATGGAGCGCAACGCAGTGGCCGAAGGTGGTTCCGACCGTGCCAACAAACGCACCTACACTGACGGTGTTGCCGAAGGTGGTGCTGATCGTCTGCTGAAACGCAATGCCGTTGCCGAAGGTGGTGCCGACCGCCTGGAAGAAATGCATCAAGCACAGAGCTGAGCCTGTGGTGGCCCAGAAAAAAGCCCGATCCGCCGATCGGGCTTTTGACTTTCTGCAGAACCTGTCTCGCCACTGACCCCGCCAAGTTCGACGCCGATCAAGCGGTTTTGCTAGAGTGCGTCGCTGTACTTGTCCACAAAGCCCGCCCGCCCATGCTGCCCCGTGCCGAACAAAAGCAACAGACCCGCCTTGCCCTGATGGACGCTGCTCGTCATCTGATGGAGTGCGGCCGTGGGTTTGGCAGCTTGAGCCTGCGCGAAGTGGCCAAAACGGCCGGCATTGTCCCCACCGGCTTCTATCGACACTTTGCCGATATGGATCAACTGGGCCTGGTGCTGGTCAGCGAAGTCGGCCAGACCTTCCGCGCCACCATTCGCCTGGTGCGCCATAACGAATTCGTCATGGGCGGCATCATTGATGCCTCCGTACGCATCTTTCTCGATGTGGTGTCGGCCAATCGCTCGCAATTCCTGTTTCTGGCCCGCGAGCAATATGGCGGCTGCCTCGCCGTGCGTCAGGCCATCGCCGCACTGCGCGAAGACATTACCCGCGACCTGGCGGCCGACCTGACGCTGATGCCAAAGCTGCAACACCTGAATGCCGAAGGCTTGCATGTGATGGCCGACCTGATCGTCAAGAGCGTGTTCGCCACCCTGCCCGATATCATCGACCCTCCGGCCCAGGCTCTGCCGGCCCACCTCACGCCCCAGGCGAAGATCACTCAACAGCTGCGCTTTATCTTTATCGGCCTCAAGCACTGGCAAGGGCTGGGCAGCACCGAGTAGACCAATCAACCCGCCGCGTGGAAACGCTTGGCGGTGGTGTAGTGCTTGTTCCAATAACTGTTGCTCAACGAGTCGATGCGTACGTTCTTGCCGGTACGGGGCGAGTGAATGAATTTGCCCTCGCCAATGTAAAGCCCTACGTGACTGACTTGCCCGCGACCATTGCCCTTGAAAAACACCGCATCGCCGGGTTTGAGGGCGTTGCGCTGGATGGTGGCGGCCGTTGAACGGTGCATCGCCGCCGTGGTGCGTGGGATCTGGATATTGGCTTGGGTCTTGAACAGGTAGACCAGCAAGCTGCTGCAATCGAAGCCTTGCTCTACCGACATGCCGCCCCACTTATAAGGTGTGCCCAACAATTCATGGGCCCGGTCGATCACATTGGTAATCGAGGCAGACGGCAGGCTTTGCAGTGACGCGCCGAGGGTCGAACGCGGTTGATAGTTGGCTGAAGCCGACGACACAACAAACGACAAGCCGATAAAAAACGAACATAAAAATGACTTAAACATGATGAACATCGCAGCGGATTAAACACGGCGCAAAGCCTAATCACCGGCCGTGTAGCGCGCTGAGCGCCGAATCCCGAGATGTCGTAGGAAAAATCCCAAAGCGCCCATGTCCGGGGCAAGCCACCGGCAGACGCACCATATTGAGGCGCTCCCTGCGCACAGCACTGCCCCATTCGGTGGCAGCCGCCTCCCCACCTACAGGTAATTCCTACGCTTTTGCGGGGTTGGCAAGGCCCTTGCTCTAGCTGGTTCATTGCCCCTAGCTGGAAGCTTTCTGATGCTGGTGATCCATCGCCGAATTGCCCCCCAAGCCCTCTGGGCCGCTGAGTTGCAGCTGAATTTCGAAGCGCGCAGCAAAAGCCGCCTGCGCTGTTTCAGTGCCGATGGTGAAGACGTCGGCCTGTTTCTGGAGCGTGGCCAGCCGCCGCTGCACGATGGCGAATGCCTACAGGCGGAAGACGGACGTGTCGTACGCGTCACTGCACGCCCTGAACAGCTGCTGCACGTCACCTGCAGCAGCGCTTATGAGCTGACCCGCGCCGCCTATCACCTGGGCAACCGCCATGTGGCGCTGCAGGTCGGGGATGGTTGGTTGCGCCTGCTCGATGACTACGTGCTCAAGGCCATGCTCGAACAACTGGGCGCCCACGCCGAAACCATCGAGGCGCCCTTTCAACCGGAGCACGGTGCCTACGGCGGCGGCCATCACCACTCGCGCCATGGCGATGAAGATTTCAACTACCCGCCCAAGCTGCATCAGTTCGGCGTGCGTCTATGAACCCAGCTTGGGCGTTGCTGCGTCTGGCCAGTCCGCAATTGCCGATTGGCGGCTACAGCTATTCCCAGGGCCTGGAGATGGCCGTGGAGAACGGCCGCGTCTGCGATGCGGCCAGCGCCAGGCGTTGGATCGGCGACCAGTTGCTGCTCAACCTGGCGCGCTTCGAAGCGCCTTTGCTGCTCGCCCACTGCCGGGCGGCCGCCGCTCAGGATTGGCCGCGGCTGACGCAATTGTGCGAAGAACACCGCGCCAGCCGTGAGACTCGCGAGCTGTATCAAGAAAGTCGGCAGATGGGCTATTCCCTGCAACAACTGCTCAACGGATTGCCCGAACTGGACGCCGCCGCACGTCACTTTCTCGACCACCTCAGCGAACCACACCTGGCCCTTGGCTGGGCGTTGGCCGCGCGCGCCTGGAGCATCAGCGCCGAAGACGCCCTCGCCGCGTGGCTGTGGAGCTGGCTGGAAAACCAATTGGCCGTGCTGATGAAAACCCTGCCCCTGGGCCAGCAAGCTGCCCAGCGCCTGACCAGCGAACTGCTGCCGCTGTTGCAACAAGCCCAGCAGGACGCCAGTCGCATCGACCCCGACCACTGCGGCAGCGCCGCGTTTGGCCTGTCCCTGGCGTGCATGGCCCACGAGCGCCAGTACAGCCGCCTGTTTCGTTCATAGGTTCTTTTAATTTTGGCGCCCTTTACTTCGGAGAAGCACATGCACACACAACCCTTGCGCGTCGGCATTGGCGGCCCGGTAGGCTCCGGCAAGACCGCCCTGACCCTGGCCCTATGCCTCGCCCTGCGCGATCGCTACAACCTGGCGGTGGTCACCAACGACATCTACACCCGCGAAGACGCCGATTTTCTGGTGCGCAACCAGGCTTTGGCGCCCGAGCGCATCATCGGCGTGGAAACCGGCGGCTGCCCGCACACGGCGATTCGTGAAGACGCCTCCATCAACCTCGAAGCGGTGGATCAACTCAACCGCCGCTTCCCCGGCCTGGACCTGATCCTGGTGGAATCCGGTGGGGATAACTTGTCGGCGACCTTCAGCCCGGAACTGTCGGACCTGACCATCTACGTGATCGATGTGTCCGCCGGCGACAAGCTGCCGCGCAAAGGCGGCCCGGGCATCTGCAAATCCGACCTATTGGTGATCAACAAGATCGACCTCGCCCCCTTGGTCGGCGCCTCGCTGGAACTGATGAACAGCGACACCCAGCGCATGCGCAACGGTAAACCCTTTGTGTTCAGCAACCAAAAAACCGGGGTCGGCCTGGACGATATCGTGGCCTTTATCGAACGCCAGGGTCTGCTGACCGCCGCCTGATCTCTCTTCAAGGAAGCTAGTTATGAGCCTCAACAAACTCTTTGCCACCGCTGCCCTGCTTCTCGCTCCGGCGCTGGCCTTCGCCCACCCCGGCCACGGCGATAACGGCCTGGTGGCCGGTATCAGCCACCCCTTGGGCGGCCTCGATCATTTGCTGGCCATGCTGGCGGTGGGCTTGTGGGCCGCCCAGCAAAAAGGCGCCGCGCGCTGGGCGCTGCCGTGCACGTTTGTGGGCACGATGCTGATCGGCGGCTTGCTGGGTTTCGAAGGCCTGGCGCTGCCGGCGCTGGAAAACGGGATTGCTGCCTCGGTGCTGGCCCTGGGCCTGGCCGTGGCGCTGGCGGTGCGGCCGCCGCTGTTGATGGCGATGGGCGCCACGGCGTTGTTTGCGCTGTTTCACGGTGTGGCCCATGGCCTGGAACTGCCGGAGATGTCCAGCCCTTGGGCATACGCCGCCGGTTTTATCGGCGCGACGGCAGCACTGCACGCAGCCGGTTATGCACTCGTGCGCTTCCTGCCGGCGGCAGCGGCGCCATTGGTGCGAGTGGCCGGTGCGGCTTCGGCGGCGACTGGGGTCTGGTTGCTGGCGGGCTGATTTACAGCGCGGCTGAAGGCCTCATCGGGGGCAAGCCCCCTCCCACATTTGGCTGCATTGCTATCAAAAGGTATGAGAGGCCTGGTTGCTGGCGGGCTGATTGGCAGTGCGGCTGAAGGCCTCATCGGGGGCAAGCCCCCTCCCACATTTGGCTGCAGCGCTATCAAACGGTGGGGGGGGGTCTGGTGGCTGGCGGGCTGATTGGCAGTGCGGCTAAAGGCCTCATCGGGGGCATGCCCCTTCCCACATTTGGCTGCATTGCTATCAAAAGGTGGGAGGGGGCTTGCCCCCGATAGCTGTGCCACAGACACCACAGAACCCAAGCCTGCTACCATGCGCGCCTACACCTCTGCCGTGACGACGCCAGCCAATGCCCAGCGCTTCCCAACCCTCTTTGAACACCGTGCTCACCCACTTCCATGACCTGATCGTGCCGCTGTGGCAGGGCCCAGGCTGGAATGCCGAGCTGGCGTTGCCTTACGAGGCGCTGGACGCCGATCACCATCCTTTGCCGCCGCAACGCTACCGCGCCATGGCCTGCGCCCGGCAGTTGTATCTGTTCGCCAGCCTGATCGGCCAACCCGATGCCGAGTTTGCCCAAGGGCGGGCAGCCGCATTGTTTCGCTCCTTGCAGCGACATTTCCACGACGCCGAACACGGCGGCTGGTTTTACAGCATCGACCCCGCCGGCCAGCCGCTGGACATGCGCAAAGACCTCTACACCCACGCGTTCATCATCTTCGCCTGTGCCCATTACTGGGCCAAGGTGCGCGAACCGTTGGTGGAATCGGTACTCAACGCGGCCCTGGAAGTCGTCGCGCAACGCTTCGCCACAGATGACGGCCTGTACGAAGCCGTATTGGAGCGCAACTGGTCGTCGCTCGATTCCGGCCCGCTGCAGAACCCGTTGATGCATCTGGCCGAAGGCTTTCTGGCCACCCTCGCTGTGCGTGAGGACGCCGCCGTGCAAGCCGCTCTGCTCAGCCTGGCAACCGCTATGCAACAGCACTTCATCGACCGCCAGCACGGCGTGATGATGGAGAAACCGCTGGGTGCTGTGGATAACTGGTTTGAGCCGGGGCACCAGTTCGAATGGTTCTTTTTGCTGGAATCGTCGGATGTGCTGCGCGGTACGCCGTTGCACGCCTCACTGACGCGGGCGTTTGCCTATGCCGAACTCAAGGGTGTGGATAACGTGACCGGCGCGGTCAGCGGCATGCTTGCCCCCGATGGCAGCGTGCGCGACGGCACCCAACGCATTTGGGCCCAGGCCGAATACCTGCGCGCGCTGACCCTGCGCCCCAACAGCCAAGCGGTGTTGCAACGCCAATTGCTGGCGCTGCAGCAGCACTTCCTGCACGACAAAGGCTGGCACGAATGCCTGGATGCCAATGGCGCCGTGAGCCGACGGGACATGCCGTCGACCACGCCGTATCACTTGGCCACCTGCTACCAGGGCCTTACGCAATCCACTTACGATCTGCGGTAAAGCTGATCGTCAACCAGCGCGCCGCATCCGGCGTGCCGAGCCCTGTGGATATCTCCTCACGCAATGCATCGAGAGTCGCAACGTTGTTCACCGGGTAATCCACCGGCAATACCACATGGATTTCGATAAACCGAGCGCGTCCATGCTTCTGCACGTACGACACGTACTCTTCGAAACCATGTCTCGCCGTCGCGGCGTCCATGACCTCGCGCACCTTGTCGTCCAGATGATCCGGGGCAATCCCCAGCACGTCGCGCAACGCCGGGCGCAGGATCTTGAACGCTGGCGCCAGCATGCTCAGGGCCAGCAGGATCAGGATCATGGGGTCGACATACACCGCCCATTCGCCATAGCCATGGGACTTGAGCAACAGCGCGGCCAGAAAGCTGATCAGCAGCCCCACCGACAGCATCGCGTCCACCAGCCAACTGATGTTGTCGAACTGGATCAGCGATGATTTGAGCTTGCGATTGCGGTAGCGCACATAGAAGAAGTAAGCGAATTCGACGACGGTAAACACCGCCGCATAGATGATCACCAGCCCCAACTCGATCTCACGCCCGCCATTGATAATGCCGAACACACCGTTGAGAAACGCATAGATAGCGATCAGCAGCAGGAAACTGCCTTCGATCAACAGCACCATGGGTTCCAGGTGCCAGTAGCCAAATTGGAAACGCTCGTTGCTTTTCTTGGCGATCAGCTTGGCCGTGATCAGCATCAGCACCTTGATGGCGGTGGCGATCAGCGAGAAAAAGCCGTCGAACAGAATGGATTGGGCGCCGGATATCACGCCCGTGACAATCCCGGCGATCGCGACTGCGAACATCAGAATCGTCGATTGTTTGAGCAGTGCCTGCTCACCTCGGTTACTCACATAGCCTCCCGTCAAAACCCTGAATCCGCACGATGCGGAGGGGCTTTCAGACAGGGAGTGTACCTTATGTCGTGTTTTGGCCGATTTGACGCCATCGGGGGCAAGCCCCCTCCCACAGTTGACCAGTGCACATCTTAGGTTTGTGAACACGGTCGAGTGTGGGAGGGGGCTTGCCCCCGATAGCAGCGACTCGGTCTAACGCTTTACTTGGCCCCCCGCTCAATCGCAAACCCCGCCCAGCTCTGGCTCACCGGCATCAACTCCAGGCGGTTGATATTGACGTGGGCCGGGGTATTGAGCACCCAGAAAATGGTGTCGGCGATGTCCTGGGGCTGGATCGGCTCGGCGCCGGCGTAGGTGGCGTCGTATCGCGCCTGGTCACCGCCGAAACGTACCAGGGAGAACTCGCTTTCGCACAGGCCCGGCTCGATGTTAGTCACGCGCACGCCAGTGCCTTGCAGGTCGCAGCGCAGGTTCAGGGAGAACTGTTTGACGAACGCCTTGGAGCCGCCGTACACATGGCTGCCGGGGTACGGGTAGCTGCCGGCGATGGAGCCCAGGTTGATGATGCCCGCGCCACGACCATGGGCGATCAAACGTGGCAGCAGCAGATGGGTGGTGGTCAGCAGGCCTTTGATATTGGTGTCGACCATGGTTTCCCAGTCGTCCAGGTTGCACTTGGGCGCCGGGTCGGTGCCCACCGCCAGGCCGGCGTTGTTGATCAAGCCGCGCAGGGTGGCGAACGACGGTGGCAGGTTAGCGATCGCGTCTTCCATGCCCTTGCGATCACGTACGTCCACCACCAGGCCATGCACTTCGGTCTGCTTGGAAAGTTCTTCCACCAGCGCATTCAAACGCTCGGCACGCCGGCCAGTGAGCACCAGTTTCCAGCCAGCCTGGGCGAAGCGACGAGCACAGGCTTCGCCGAAACCTGAAGTGGCGCCAGTAATAAACAGCGTGTCGGACATGGTGTTCTCCTTGCGAGCGACGGGAAAAAATCAGCCAGCAGAATGCCCGTCCACCGCCGTTGCGGCAACCGCTACGCACACGCACTGCGGCATGACTGGTTATTTTATGATCACTTGGCGCAAACCCTTGTACTGCGCAGCCTGTAGCCTTATGCACGCAGGTTATCCACAGCTGCGCCCACAGTCTTTGGGGGCAAGTTCAAACCGACCAAACCCGCTGTATACAAGGGCTGCGGGCTGTTTCGGAAAGTATTTTGCTTGACCTTCAGCGAGGCCTATGTAGCCCCGACACACGCTGAAAAATCCGCGCGATGGCTCCAGGCCAGTTATTTCGGCCTCTGCGGAGGTCTTTCCAGAGTTTAATCACAGACTTATCCACAGGCTTAACGGACATAATTCGGTCATATACCTGTGTCTTTAAACAGGTTGACAAACCCCTCGAACGCTCCCGAAAAAACCACTGCTCAAAAAACAACCGCAAGGCTACAAGCCGCGAAAACAGAGGCTTTCAGCCAGCTACTCCCACGTTACCCACAGCCGGTTCCACAGTGGATGGGGACAAGTCAAAACTGTGACAAAACAGCGATTTGCGGGGGCTATATGTCGCGCTTTGGAGGGAGGCTGGATTTGTTTTCCACAATTTGGATCAGCCTTGTGGATCACTCAAAAGAAATGCGGGGAGGGGCTTGCCCCCTCCCCCACGTACTCAGTGGCCGCCGAGATAGGCGTTGCGCACTTCCTCGTTCACTAACAGCTCCTTGCCGGTGCCGGTCAGGCGAATCTCACCGTTGACCATCACATAGGCGCGGTCCGACAGACGCAACGCGTGGTTGGCGTTCTGTTCCACCAGGAAGATCGTCATCCCGGTAGCCGCCAATTCGCGCAGGGTGGAAAAGATCTGCTTCACCACAATCGGCGCCAGCCCCAGGCTCGGCTCATCCAGCAGCAACAACTTGGGCCGGCTCATCAACGCACGGGCAATGGCGAGCATTTGCTGCTCGCCGCCGGACATGGTCATGGCGCGCTGGTTACGCCGCTCCTTGAGGCGCGGGAACAGCTCGAACATGCGCTGCATGTCTTCGCTGGCGAACTTGTCGCCGATCGGGATGGTGCCCATCAGCAGGTTTTCCTCGACGGTCATGTCGGGGAACACCCGCCGCCCTTCCGGCGACTGCGCGATGCCGTTGGAGGCGATGTAGTGGGACGACTTGTGGGTAATGTCGACGCCGTTGTAGAGGATCTGCCCGGACTCGGCCCGAGGCTGGCCGAAGATCGACATCAACAGTGTGGACTTACCCGCACCGTTGGAGCCGATCAGGCTGACGGTTTCGCCTTCATTGATGTGCAGCGAGACTTTTTTCAGGGCCTGGATCGGGCCGTAGAACACGTCCAGCTCCTTCATTTCGAGGATAGGTGCACTCATACCAGCTCCTCTTCGTCAGCGCCCAGGTAAGCAGCGATCACTTTCGGGTCGTTGCGGATCGCATCCGGCCCGCCCTCGGCGATCACGTTGCCGTGGTCCAGCACCACGATGTGGTCGGAAATATTCATCACCATGCCCATGTCGTGTTCGATCAGCACCACCGTCAGGTCGTGTTCGTCGCGCAACAGGCGAATCATCGCGCTCAGAGCTTCGGTTTCCTGGGGGTTGAGGCCCGCCGCCGGCTCGTCCAGGCAGATGATCTGCGGCCGGGTGCACATGGCCCGAGCGATTTCCAGGCGCCGCTGCTGGCCGTAGGAAAGCTCGCCGGCCAGACGGTTGGCGCAGTCCACCAGGTCCACCACTTCCAGCCAGTAAAACGCGTGATCGAGGGCATCACTCTCGGCCTTACGGTAGCCCTTGGTGTTGAGGATGCCCGCCAACATATTGCGGTTGACCCACATGTGCTGGGCCACCAGCAGGTTTTCCACCACGGACATTTCTTTGAACAGGCGAATGTTCTGGAACGTACGCGCCAGCCCCGCCCGGTTCACCAGGTGGGTGCCGCCGAACATCTTGTAGTAGACGCGGCTGAGGAAGCTTTTCGGCGATACAAAATCGGTGGCCTGGAAGCGCTCGCCCAGCAGTTGGATCACATTGGTCTGCTTGCCCCGCACGTTGAGCTCGATCTTGCCGCCACTGGCTTTGTAGAAACCGGTGAGGCAGTTGAACACCGTGGTCTTGCCGGCGCCGTTGGGGCCGATCAGGGCGAAGATCGAGTTGCGTTCGACCTTGAGGCTCACATCGCTCAAGGCCTTGATGCCACCGAAGTGCATCATCAGGTGTTCCACGCAAAGCACAACTTCCTTGCTCATGGCGCCACTCCTTTACGTGGTGTCACGCCGGTACGGCTGATGCGGATCAAACCGCGCGGTCGCCAGATCATCATCACCACCATCAACACCCCGAACAGCAATACACGGTACTCGGAGAAACTGCGCAGCAGTTCCGGCGCCACGGTCAACACGAACGCCGCGATCACTACGCCCACCGTCGAGCCCATACCGCCCAACACCACAATGGCCAGGATCAGCGCCGACTCGAAGAAGGTGAACGACGACGGGTTGACGAACCCCTGATAACTGGCAAAGAACACCCCGGCCAAACCGGCCGTCGAGGCGCCTATGGTGAACGCCGAGAGCTTGACCAGCACGTGGTTCAGGCCCATGGAGCGGCAAGCAATCTCATCTTCGCGCAGGGCCTCCCAGGCGCGGCCCACCGGCATGCGCGTGAGGCGGTGCTTGATGTACAGCACAGCCAGCACCACCAGGAACAGCACGATGTAGATGAACATGAACTTGATATTGGGGTTGTAATCGATGCCGAAGAACTCGTGGAACGGTACCCCGCCCTCCTTCGCTCTGCGCCCGAACTCCAGACCCAGAAAGGTCGGCGAAGGCACGGGCATGCCGTTCGGGCCGCCGGTGAACGACAGCCAGTTATTGAGCACCAGCCGGATGATTTCACCGAAGCCCAGGGTCACGATGGCCAGGTAGTCGCCGTGCATGCGCAACACCGGGAAGCCGAGGATACACCCCGCCAGCGCCGCCGCGACGGCCGCCAATGGCAGCACCGACCAGAAGCCCAGGCCCAGGTATTGGTAACCCAGCGCCAGACCGTAGGCCCCGATGGCGTAGAACGCCACATAACCCAGGTCGAGCAGTCCGGCCAGGCCAACCACGATGTTCAGGCCCAAGCCCAGTAACACGTAGATCAGCCCGAGGATCACCACGGTCAGCAGGTACTTGTTGGCAAAGATCGGGAACACGATGGCGATCACGATCAATGCTGGAATGATCCAGCGCAGCCGCGATTTGTAGTCCGGTGCCAGCACATGCACGCCGGAGCCACTGCTTTCGAAGCCCTGCAGGATCTTCACGCCCTTGGGGGTTTGCAGGAACAGGCTCATGGCAAAGCGGCCGACCATCACAATGGCGACCAGCAAGCCCACACGGGCCGGTTCCAGGTTGAAGCTGTAGCCGTCGAGGACCACGCCGACGATCGGACCGAACACGATCAGCGAAATCAGCCCGGCAAGGACCGTATCGACGACACTTTTCTTGATATCGATGGGTTTGGCAGCAGACATGTTTTACACCTTAGCCACGAGCGGACGACCCAGCAGGCCCTGAGGACGGAAAATCAGAATCACCACCAGCAGGGAGAAACTGAACACGTCTTTGTAGTCAGAGTTGATCAACCCCGAGAACAGCGATTCGGAGATCCCGAGGATGATCCCGCCGAGCATCGCCCCAGGTAGGGAGCCGATGCCGCCGAGTACCGCTGCGGTAAACGCCTTGATGCCGATGATGAAGCCGGCATAGAAGTCGAACGTGCCGTAGTTGAGGGTGATCAATACGCCGGCCAGGGCCGCCATGGCGGCACCGATCACAAACACGTAGGAGATCACGCGGTCGGTGTTGATCCCCAGGATCGAGGCCATCTTGCGGTCTTGCTGAGTGGCGCGGCACATGCGGCCGAGTTTGGTGTACTTGATGACGTAGGTGAGCAATGCCATGCCGGCGAAGGCCGCCAGCAGGATGAACACCTTGGTGTAGGTGAGCTGCACGAAGCCGGTGCCGATATCGACACGCCATGCGCCGGCGAGCAGCGTCGGCACGCCTTGTTGCTTGGCGCCCTGGGCGATCTGTGCGTAGTTCTGCAGGATCAATGAGATGCCGATGGCACTGATCAGCGGCGCCAGTCGGGTGGAGTTGCGCAGCGGTTTATAGGCGACACGTTCGATGACCCACCCGTAAACGCCGGTGACGACCACGGTAAAGATCAAGGTGCCGAGAATGAGCAGCGGGAAGGATTCGATGCCGAAGTAAGCCAGCAGTGCCAGACTGATCGCCGCGAGGTAAGCGGAAATCATATAAACCTCGCCGTGGGCGAAGTTGATCATGCCAATGATGCCATAGACCATTGTGTAGCCGATGGCGATCAGGCCATAGACCGACCCGAGGGTCAGGCCGTTGACCAGTTGCTGCAGGAAAATACCATCCATAACGCAATCTCACGCGGTGAGCACCTGCACACCCGGAGGTGCGCGGCGCTTCTGGAGGAAAAGTCAGATCTCAATCACAACGCAGTCCCAATGTGGGAGGGGGCTTGCACCCGACGTGGTGGGTCAGCTAGACAACCGTTGACTGACACACCGCTATCGGGGGCAAGCCCCCTCTCGCATGGATTACTTCTGCTTTTCCAACTGATGGTATTTGCCGTCTTTATCCCACTGGTAAACCACGTAGTCGGAGACTTTCAGGTCGCCTTTGGCATCCCAGTTCTTCTCGCCCATCACGGTTTTGACCGGGTGGGCCTTGAGCCACTTGGCCGCGTCTTCGCCTTTGTTGGATTTGGCGCCATTGAAGCCGGCGGCCAGGGCCTGGAGCGAGGCATAGGCATACAGGGTGTAGCCTTCCGGCTCGTAGCCCGCTTTGCGGAACTCTTCCACCACGGCCTTGCTGTCCGGCAGCAGACGCGGGTCGGCACCGAAGGTCATGTACACGCCGTCGACGTATTGCGCGCCACCGGCAGTGGCCACCAGCTCGTCGGTGACGATACCGTCATCGGACATGAACTTGACGTCCTTGAGACCCTGCTCGCGCAGCTGACGCACCAGCGGGCCGGCTTCCGGGTGCAGGCCGCCGAAGTACACGACGTCGGCACCGGTGGAACGGATCTTGGTGACCAGGGCGCTGAAGTCTTTCTCGCCGCGGGTCAGGCCTTCTTCCAGCACTGGCTTGACGCCACGCTTGGTCAACTGCGCCGAGGTGGCGTCGGCCAGACCTTTACCGTAGGTGTCCTTGTCGTTGATCACCGCGACTTTCTTGCCCTTGAGCACATCGACGATGTAGTCGCCGGCCACGATGCCTTGCTGGTCGTCACGCCCGCACATACGGAACATGGCGCCCAGGCCGCGCTCGGTCACTTGGGGGTTGGTGGAGCCTGGGGTGATTGCGATCACGCCGGCCTCGTCGTACACCTCGGACGCGGGGATGGTGTTCGACGAGCAGAAGTGCCCGACCACGCCAATCACTTTGTCCTGGTCCACCAGGCGGTTGGCCACGGCCACGGCTTGCTTGGGTTCGCATGCGTCGTCACCGGCTACCAGCACGATTTTCTCGCCGTTGATACCGCCAGTCTTGTTCAGGGCGTCGGCCGCCGCCTGGGCACCCTTCATATACTGCTCACCGAACGACGCGTTGGCGCCGGTCATCGGCCCCGCTACGCCGATCTTCACATCAGCTTGAACAAACGTAGAAACACCCAGCGCCGCTGCAACGGCGAGAGCAAGAAAGCCTTTCTTGTAAAACGTCTGGGACATGAGTGGTGCTCCGATATTTTTGATTATTGGCACGACAACTTGCATTCAAACCTTTCACCGAAAGCTCAGAGCAAGCCTCGTGCCATTACGTTTTTATTCTTCAAAAAGACACGGTGTCATTGTTATTACAGGTGTTTCGGCTCCGCTCGCCAGGACGTGCAACCCCCTGGCGCGCGCAGGCGCAACCGCAAGCCCGAAAAGGTACAACCTCTACCGGTGCCACCTGCAACCAGAACCACAAACGACAGTTCCTACAGCGGTAACCCAAGGCGTAACGGAACTGCACATTTACAGTGCGTGATTGCTACGACTTGCACCAATACAGATTAGTAGCCTGCTAAGAAAACGCAGGGATTTGAAGGGTATTTCGCTGATCAGATGACAATCCTCAAGCACTGCCCCGCGTGATACAGCGAGAATCCTGCCTCATACAGACAGCTGCGCAGGCCCACTGCCGCCAACGGCTGCATCGGCGCAAACGGAATCGGCAATGTCTGGGGATTCTGGTGACAGAGGTAGTCGGCAAACGCCTTGCCCACCACACTGCCGGTGGTCACGCCGCGGCCGTTGTAGCCAGTGACCGCCACCAGCCCCGGGGCCGGTTCGAACAGGCGCATCAAATGGTCGGGGGTGAAGGCAATGCAGCCGGTCCAGGTGTACTCCCACTGCACCGATTTGAGGTAAGGAAAATAGTGCTGCTGCACCCGATCGGCCCACGCCTTGAGAAACCATGCCGGTTTCTGGTTGCCGTTGCCCAGGCTGCCCAGCAACAGTCGGCCATCGGCATCGCGGCGGATGCTGCTCAAGACCTGGCGGGTGTCCCAGGAGCCCTGACCGCCAGGCAGGATTTGCCGCGCAGCGTCGTCACTCAAAGGCGCCGATGCGACCTGGTAGTAGTAACCGGGGAAAAAGTTGCGGCGCAGCTCGGTCCATTCGCCTTCGGTGTAGGCGTTGGAAGCGATCACCACCTGTGCCGCCTGCACCGCACCGTGCTCGGTTTGCACCGACCAGTTCGAGCCCTGGCGTTCCAGTTGAGTCACCGGAGAATGGTCAAACAACTGACCGCCGAGCCCCATGGCGGCGTTGGCCAAACCACTGGTGTAGGCCATCGGGTTCAAGGTCCCCGCGCGCCGATCCAGCAACGCAGCAGCGATCTTTTTGGTGCCCGTGGCTTGCTCGCACGCCTGGCCGGTGAGCAATTCCACCGGGGCGCCACGGCGCTTCCATTGTTCTTCACGACTGCGCAGATCCGCCTCGCCACGGGCGTTATGCGCCATGTGCAACGTGCCCTCGCGACGCAGCTGGCAATCGATGTTGTACTTGTCGATCAGGCTGAACACCAGCGCCGGCGCCGCACCCAACATGCGGTTGAGCTGGCTGCCCACCGCTTCGCCGAAGCCGGCTTCGATATCGTCCGGGGGAATCCACAAGCCGGCGTTGACCAGCCCGACGTTGCGCCCCGAACCACCGTGCCCGGTGCGATGAGCCTCCAGCACGGCGACGCTCTTTCCCTGTTCCAGCAAATGAATGGCCGCCGACAGGCCGGTGATCCCGGCGCCGATTACGCACACATCCACGTTGACCTCGCCCTTGAGCGCGGCGCGATCCGGCCGGCTGGGGGTGAGGTGTTCCCACAAACATGTTTCGCGTAATGCCATTGCCAGACTCCGATGAGACCCAACAAACAACCATCTTGATGTGCTAGTGCGATTAAATGTGGGAGGGGGCAAGCCCTCTCCCAAGATTCAGTCCAACGTGCAGTAATCAGTCGAAAGTAATGCCCTGCGCCAACGGCAACTCCAGCGAATAGTTCACGGTGTTGGTCTGGCGCCGCATATAGCCGCGCCAGGCATCCGAACCCGATTCACGCCCGCCGCCGGTCTCTTTCTCACCGCCAAACGCGCCGCCAATCTCCGCGCCGCTGGGGCCGATGTTGACGTTGGCGATGCCGCAGTCACTGCCCACCGCCGACATGAACTGCTCGGCTTCACGCACGTCGGTGGTGAAAATGCACGAGGACAGGCCCTGCGGCACGGCATTGTTCAAGCGCAGGGCTTCGGCGAAATCGGTATAGCCAACCACGTAGAGGATCGGCGCAAAGGTCTCAGTGCACACCACATCGCTTTGCTCGGGCATTTCCACAATGGCCGGCGACACGTAGTAAGCGTTGGGGTACTTGTCTTCCAGCTGGCGCTTGCCGCCGAATACCTTGCCGCCTTCGCTCAAGGCTTGCTCCAGGGCATCCTGCATAGCGTCGAAGCCGTGTTTGTCGATCAGCGGACCGATCAGGTTGCCTTCCAGCGGATGGCCGATGCGCACCTTGGCATACGCGGCCTTGAGGCGGGTGACGATTTCTTCTTTGACCGACTCATGGGCGATCAAACGACGCAGGGTGGTGCAACGCTGGCCGGCGGTGCCGACGGCGCTGAACAAAATAGCGCGCACCGCCATGTCCAGGTCGGCGCTCGGGCCAAGGATCATGGCATTGTTGCCGCCCAGCTCGAGAATGCTGCGGGCAAAGCGCGCGGCGACCTTAGGCGCCACTTCGCGGCCCATGCGGGTGCTGCCGGTGGCGCTGATCAGGGCCACGCGGGGGTCATCCACCAGCGCGGCGCCGGCGTCGCGGCCGCCGATGATCACCTGGCTCAGGTACTCGGGGGCATCGCTGAAGTTTTTCACCACGCGCTCGAACAGCGCCTGGCAGGCCAGGGCGGTGAGCGGGGTCTTTTCCGACGGTTTCCAAATCACCGCGTTGCCGCACACCAGTGCCAGCGCGGTGTTCCACGCCCACACCGCGACCGGAAAGTTGAACGCGCTGATCACGCCGACCACACCCAGCGGGTGCCAGGTTTCACGCATATGGTGGCCAGGGCGCTCAGAGGCGATGGTCAAACCGTACAACTGACGCGACAGGCCGACGGCAAAGTCGCAGATGTCGATCATTTCCTGCACTTCACCCAAACCTTCCTGAGTGATCTTGCCGGCTTCCCAGGACACCAGCTCACCCAGGTCGGCCTTGTACTGGCGCAGTGCGTCACCGAACTGGCGCACCAGCTCACCGCGACGCGGTGCGGGCACCTTGCGCCAGGCCTCGAATGCATGCTCGGCGCGACTGACCTGTTGCTCCACCTCGGCGGCACCCTCCCAGTGCACGCTGCCGATACGGCTGCCATCGATCGGCGAATGCACGGGCTGTTTCCCCGACTGGTACAACGCCGGGTTCACCCCGAGACGATCAAGCAATGCGGCAACCATGGGTCACTCCTTCAATCTGCGTACAAAAAATGCGCCGCGACCGGCGCGGCGATCCAAAGCTTATTTGTAGCTGGCCCAAGACTTGCCAACAAACGACGATTAGGCGAGATATCATTCCGTTTATTCATGCCAAGAATTAAAAGAGGCACCCCGTGCTGAACAAACGACATTTGCCTTCGATCACCGCCTTGCAGTGCTTCGAGGCCGCCACGCGCCACCTGAGCTTCACCCGCGCCGCCGAGGAGCTGAACCTCACCCAGAGCGCGGTGAGCAAACAGGTGGCGCAATTGGAAGAGTTGCTGCAACACCTGCTGTTCCGCCGCGTGCGCCGGCGCTTGCAGATGACCCCGGCGGGCGATCTGTATTTGGTGGAAGTGCGCAAGATCCTCACGCAGGTGGAGATGTCCACCCATTACCTGCGCTCTTACGGCGGCGAGACCGAAGTGCTGCGGGTGTCCACGCCCTACACCTTCGGCGCGCGCTGGCTGGTGCCACGCCTCAAGGGCTGGCGCTTGCGGCACCCACAGATCCATTTGGACCTGTGCAACGAGCAGGAGCCGGACGAACTGCTGCAAGGCAAGGCCGACATGGCCTTCTACTTCGGCCCAGGCTCACGCCCCGGCACCGAGAGCCTGAAGCTGTTCAGCGAAGAGCTGGTACCGGTGTGCGCCCCGGAAAGCCTGCCCCCGCAGCCCTTTACCGACCCGACCCAATTGAGCGAACTGGTACTGCTGCAAAACGCTTCGCGGCCTCAAGGCTGGCACGACTGGTTCGCCAGCCAGGGCTACCACACCGAACACAGCTACCACGGCCCGCGTTTCGACACTTTCTATATGTGCATCCGAGCGGCGCAGGTGGGGTGCGGCGTGGCGTTGTTACCGCGTTTTCTGGTGGAAGAAGAACTGGCCGACGGCAAGCTCGTGATCCCCTGGCAGCATGCGATGCCTAGCCAGGATGCGTATTACCTGGCTTACCCGGAGCACGCGGCCGAAGTGCCCAAGGTGCGCGAATTTGTGAAGTGGATGATGGAGCAGGTGATTTAGTGCCTGGAGTGGAATGCATTTCAAATGTGGGAGGGGGCTTGCCGCGATTAGGCCAGTGGCCTCACCGAAAAAATGTCTGGCAAAACCCCTCAGGTCTATGCGCCACTAGCCCCCTTCCTTAATTGTGCGTAAAGGTCGGCCCCCTCGCCGACCCATCTGGAGATTCCCGTTATGAGCGAGAGTGTGTTTGCCGATCGCATCGTGCAGAACCTGCTCGACACCGACTTCTACAAACTGACCATGATGCAGGCGGTGCTGCACAACTACCCCAACGTGGAAGTTGAATGGGAATTCCGTTGCCGTAACAGCGAAGACTTGCGCCCCTACCTGGCGGAGATTCGCTACCAGATCGAGCGCCTCGCCGAGCTGAGCCTGAGCCCGGATCAGCTGGGTTTTCTGGAGCGCATCAGCTTTATGAAGCCGGACTTTTTGCGCTTCCTCGGGCTGTTCCGCTTCAACCTGCGCTACGTGCAGACCGGCATCGAGAACGGCGAGCTGTTTATCCGCCTGCGCGGGCCATGGCTGCATGTGATCCTGTTCGAAGTGCCGTTGCTTGCCATTGTCAGCGAAGTGCGCAACCGCTACCGCTACCAGACGGTGATCCTCGAACAAGCGCGCGAGCAGTTGTACCGCAAGTTCGACTGGCTGACGGCCAACGCCAGCAGCGACGAGCTGTCGGAGCTGCAAGTGGCCGACTTCGGCACCCGTCGGCGCTTCTCGTACCGGGTGCAGGAAGAAGTGGTCAGTGTGCTCAAACATGACTTCCCCGGGCGATTCGTCGGCACCAGCAACGTGCACCTGGCCCGCGAGTTCGACATGAAACCCCTGGGCACCATGGCCCATGAATGGATCATGGCCCATCAGCAGCTCGGCCCGCGCCTGATCGACAGCCAGATCGCCGCGCTCGATTGCTGGGTTCGCGAATACCGTGGCCTGTTGGGTATCGCCCTGACCGACTGCATCACCACCGACGCGTTCCTCGGCGACTTCGATCTGTACTTCGCCAAACTCTTCGACGGCCTGCGCCACGACTCCGGCGACCCGGTGCAGTGGGCAGAAAAAGCCATCACTCACTATCACAAGCTGGGCATCGAGCCGATGAGCAAGACCCTGGTGTTTTCCGACAGCCTATCGCTGCCCAAGGCCCTGGAGATTTTCCGCGCATTGCGGGGTCGCATTAATGTGAGCTTCGGTATCGGCACCAACCTGACCTGTGACATTCCGGGGGTGGAGCCCATGAGCATTGTGCTTAAAATGACCGCCTGCAATGGCCAACCGGTGGCGAAGATTTCCGATGAACCGGGCAAGACCCAATGCACCGACCCGAATTTCGTCGCCTATTTGCGTCACGTTTTCAAAGTACCTGCCCTATCCAGCAAGGAGTGAACCATGCAAGCCGTACAGCGTGAGATTGCGCAGCAGCTCAAGGTCCAAGCGCCATTCAACGACCAGGCCGCGCTTGAAGCCGAAGTGGCGCGGCGCGTGAAGTTTATTCAGGACTGCCTGCGCAACTCCGGGCTCAAGGCCCTCGTGCTGGGCATCAGTGGCGGCGTCGATTCCCTGACCGCCGGCCTGCTGGCTCAACGGGCGATGCAGGAACTACGCGCCAGCACCGGCGACGAGGCCTACCGCTTCATCGCCGTGCGCCTGCCCTATGAAACCCAGTTCGATGAAATCGACGCCCAGGCGTCAGTGGATTTTATCGACCCGGACGAGCGCCACACCGTCAATATCGGCCCGGCGGTCAAAGCCCTGGCCAATGAAGTGGCGGCGTTTGAAGGCAAGGCGGCAGTGTCCCGCGATTTCGTGTTGGGCAACACCAAAGCGCGGATGCGCATGGTGGCGCAGTACACCATCGCCGGGGCGGCGGGCGGCCTGGTAATCGGTACCGACCATGCGGCGGAAGCGGTGATGGGCTTTTTCACCAAGTTCGGCGACGGGGCCTGCGACTTGGCGCCGTTGAGCGGGCTGGTAAAAAACCAGGTACGTGCGATTGCACGGCACTTTGGCGCGCCGGAATCCCTGGTGGAGAAGGTGCCGACCGCCGACCTGGAAGACTTGTCGCCGGGTAAGCCGGATGAGGCGTCACATGGGGTGACTTACGCTGAGATCGATGCGTTCCTGCATGGCGAGCCGGTGCGGGAAGAGGCGTTCAGGATCATCTGCGAGACGTATCGCAAGACCGAACACAAGCGGGTCATGCCGTTTGCGCCGTGAGTTGAACCAGGCAGAACGTCATCGGGGGCAAGCCCCCTCCCACAGTTGACTGTATTCACAATCCAAGGTGGTAGGGGGCTTGCCCCCGATGAACGATTACGCGCGCTTACTTGACGACCACAGTGCCTTTCATCATCGAGATGTGGCCTGGGAACGAGCAGAAGAATGCGTAATCAGTACCCGCGGCCAGCTTCGACACGTCGAAGGTCACGGAATCTTTCTCGCCGGCACCGATGATCTTGGTGTGGGCGATGATGCGGGCGTCGTCTTCTTTCAGGTAGTTCTTTTCGATACCGGCGGCCATGCCATCGGTCGCGACCGGCTGCATGTCAGCGGCGCTGGTCAGCACCCAGTTATGGCCCATGACGTTTTTTGGCAGGCTGCCGGAGTGAGTCAATTCGACGGTGAATTTTTTGCAGCTCTTGTCGATCGTGATTTCCTTGGTGTTGAAGGACATCTGGTCAGTGGAGTCGACGGTAATCTTGCACTCTGCAGCCAGCAACTGGCCGCTGGCCAATGTCAGCAGGGAAACAGCAACGATTTTGGCAAACATGTGAATCTCCAAGGCAGGGTTAAAAACGCATGATGCGGCAAGGGTGCCTGAGACAGGCACGATTTCCTATGATCTGAATCAACAAATTGTATACAACTTTAGGCTATCAGACCTATCGACATAATCAACCGGCCAAAGTGCCGCAGCCTGCTTATGATCGGCTCCCTCATCCACTGGAGTCCGAGCCATGCGCCTCAACCAACTGTTCAACGGCCTGCTGGCCGCCTACGCCTGCGGTAAGTGAAGGCCAAGCGCGCTGCTAAGCTGCTACCATGGCGACCCGAGGCAGCCGCGTGCCGCCCACCCTCACCTTCGACCCTAGAGGATTGCCCATGGCCAAACCTAATTACTCCTTCGCCAAACGTCAGAGAGACTTGGCCAAGGAACAGAAGAAAGAGGAAAAGCTGCAACGCAAGAAAGCCGCCGCCGATGAAGAAGCCGGCGCGCTGAACCCGGATGCCGATGGTGAAGAGACGAGCGACGAGACCGAAACACCAAAAGATCCGGCTGAATAATTTTCTTTGTGGTGAACAGGCCCGCCCTGTTCACCACAATCCACCGTTACTCCAGCGGCATCACCGTCACCCGCACTTCCGGGTCATGGCTCCCTCCCCCCAGAATCACCCCACGCAACGGCGACACATCGGAAAAATCCCGGCCCCAGGCCAGGGTGATGTGCTCCAGTGCCGGCTGTACGTTATTTGTCGGATCGAAATCCACCCAGCCCGACACCGGGCAATACACAGAAACCCACGCATGGGACGCATCGGCGCCGATCAGCCGTGGCTGGCCGGGTGGCGGCTGGGTGAGCAGGTAACCGCTGATATAACGCGCCGCCAGGCCACGGGAGCGCAGGCACGCAAGCATCAGGTGGGCGAAGTCCTGGCACACGCCGCGACGGCGTTCCAGCACCTCCACCAGCGGTGTAGCGACCTGGGTGGCTTCGGCATCGAAGGTGAATTCGCTGAAGATCTTCTGCATCAACGCCTGCACGCCCAGCAGCAATGGTCGCCCCGGCGCAAAACAGCTTTCCGAAAAGTCTACGAAGGTGTGTTTCAAATGCACATAGGGCGACTCGAAGCGATAACGGCACGCTTCGATCACCTCGGGCGACATCGGGCGACTGCTGTAGGTCAGGCTGTCGCGGGTTTGATCCCAGGCGGGTGACCGGGCGAAATCCGGCGCCGGGCGCGCCAGCACTTCCACGGTCAATCCGGCGTTGACCAGCAGTTCGTCATGGGGCCGCTCGAACGCCAGGCGCGTGATGGGGTTGCCGAACACATCCAGCTCGTCGCGGCGTGAAGACGGTTGCGGGCTGATATCCAACTGTTGCGCGCTGCAGCGCTGCCACTCACACGCACGCGGCCACAGATGCGCCAACTGCTGGGCCAGGGACACCGGGCTGTCGTAGTGGTAATGGGTATCGTGGAAAACCTGATAGCGCGCACTCATCACAGCGACACCGTTTGCTGGCTCACATCATCCACATGGGCAAAGTGGCGCAGCGCCAGGCGATCCGACACTTGCCCACTCTCATCGGCCACCGCTTGCAGCAGGTCGGCCAGGCCATCCAGCGCGGCGCGTACGCCGGACTCGCCGAACAGCGGGTTCTCCAGGCAACTCAGGTCGAAGCGCGTAAGGCGCTCCACCAACGGCCCCAGGCCGGTTTCCCGCGGCACGCCAAAGTCGTCGTTGAGCCGCCGCAAGGTGCGGCTCACCAGTTTGAGCTGGAACAACACCGCATGGGGGTTCTGCTCGTCCAGCAGCAACAGGTCGAGCACCGGGATCAGTTGCGGCACCGCCAGGTAGCGCGAGCGGTAGGTGATGCTGCTGTTGCCCAATTCCAGCAACCATTCCAGCCCCGCTTGATCGAACACCGCCACGCCGCGCAGGAACGCCGCAAGGCTGCTGCTGAGAAACTGCAGGCGCTCGATGCGCCGCCCCATCATCAAGAAGCGCCAGCCTTCATCGCGAGTCATGTCGTCCAGGGCGAACCCGGACAGCGCCGCGAGGGACATCACCAGGCGGTTGAGAAAGTCCAGCAACTCGCCGAAGTCCGCCGTTTCGCGCTCCAACTCCAAGGCTTCGCGCTGCAGCTCCACCAGGGCCTGCCAGTTTTCCCGGGACAACTTGCCGCGCACCTGGGACGCCGCCCATTGCAAGCGTTGCAGGTTGGCGCGCAGGCTCGACGGCCAGTCGTCACCCAGCAACGCGGCCAGCAGACGCTCGGGCAGGTCGCCCTCCTCCGGCAACAAGCGCAAGTTCTCGCCCAGTTCCACCGCCGCCTGCAACGCCAGCGGGTCGTCGCCGTCGACATAGCGCGCCAGCACGATCCGCAGCCAGCGCGCGCTGTCATCGCAGCGCTCGCAATACCGGCCGAACCAGAACAGGTTTTCCACCACCCGCGAGGGCAGATACGGGTCGCGGCGCACCAGGTCATGGGCGCCGATGGAACGCTGTGCGCGCCACTGTTCGCCGCCGGGCGCCCGCTCGCCGAGCACCCAGGTGTCTTTGCTCGCGCCACCGCGCTGCATCGACACCACCTCGGCATCGGCCTCGGCGGCGACGCGCGTCAGGCCGCCAGGCAGCACGCGATAGCCGTCGTCGCTGGCCACGGCGTAAACGCGCATGCCGATGGCACGGTGTTGCAGGTGATCCTCTTCGGTGTGCCACACCGGCGCCTGGGACAGTTGCGCCAGCTCCTGGGCCACGTACGCGTAAGGGCGCGCGCGCATGCGTTCGGTCAGGGCCTGGCGCTGCGCATCATCCAGATCGCGGCCAAACACGGGGGTAAAACTCTGCGACGCAAATGCCGGCTTGATCAGCAACTCCGGCAGTTTTTCCAAGGCTTCGGCAAGCACTGGCGCCTCGCCACACCACCAAGTGGCGATGGACGGCAGGATCAGTTCTTCGCCAAACAAAAACTGGTTGATCTTCGGCAGAAAGCCCAGCAAACCCGGAGACTCCAGCACGCCGCTGCCCAGGGCATTGGCCACCAGCACATTGCCCTGGCGCACCGCATCGAGCAGGCCGGGCACGCCGAGGGCTGAGTCGGTGCGCAGCTCCAGCGGGTCGCAAAAGTCGTCGTCCAGGCGGCGCATGATCGCGTTCACGCGGCGCAGGCCACTGAGGGTTTTGAGGAACACGCGGCTGTCGCGCACAGTGAGATCGCCCCCCTCCACCAGCGGGTAACCAAGCTGACGGGCGAGGTAGAGGTGTTCGAAGTAGCTTTCGTTGAAACGCCCTGGGGTAAGCAGCACGATCAGCGGCGTCTGATCATCGCCGGGGGCCTGGCGCGCCAAGGTTTCCTGCAGTGTGCGGAAAAAACCGGTGAGGTGCTGCACCTGCAAGTCGCGGTACAGGTCCGGGAAGGCACGGGACACGATGGTGCGGTTTTCCAAGGCGTAGCCGGCACCCGACGGCGCCTGGGTGCGGTCGGCGGTGACCCACCAGCGGCCATCCGGGGTGCGCGCCAGGTCAACCGCATACAGGTGCAAAAACGTGCCATCGGGCGGCTGGATGCCCTGGCACGGCCATAAAAAGTTGTTATGCCCGAACACCAGTTCCGCCGGCAGCAGACCTTCCTTGATCAAGCGCTGCGGGCCATACAGATCGGCCAGCACCGCGTTGAGCAAGCGCGCACGCTGGGCGATACCCGCCGCCAGATGCTGCCACTCGTCAAAGGCCAGCACATGGGGCAGCAGGTCCAATTCCCATGGGCGGTCGGCGCCTTTAGGGTCGGCGTAGACGTTGTAGGTCACGCCGTTTTCTTGGATCTGCCGGGTCAACAGCGCCTGACGCTGGGCCAGCTGCGCCGGGGTGCTGCGCTGCAGGTGATCGAGCAGGCGTCGCCAATGGGCACGTACTACACCGCTGTCGTCCAGCAATTCATGATAAGTGCCCGCGGTCAGCGGGTAACGGTCGAGCAAGTCGGACATGGAACGCTCGGCAGAGGCAAAGGGGCTCAGGTTAACTCAGATTCATTGCAATCAACGGTGGGCAGGAGCTGGGCCCTCCCACCTTTCAATCGCAGTCAGTCATTCTTATTGGCAAAGCGTCGTAGATCCAGGGTCATCGGTAATTCATCGTTGATCACGATGGTCGGTACGGGGAGCTTTCCGGGTGTATGGCCGAGCCGGAAAAACCGCGCCATGCGCCGGCTCTCCGCCTCGTTGGCATTCACCGGCAAGCTGTCGTAATTGCGCCCGCCCGGATGCGCAACATGGTACTGGCAGCCGCCCAGCGAGCGCTGCATCCAGGTGTCGAGCAGGTCGAACACCAGCGGCGCATGCACCGGGATGGTGGGTTGCAGGCAGTTGGCCGGTTGCCAGGCGCGGTAGCGCACACCCGCGACGAACTCACCGACACGACCAGTGGGTTGCAACGGCACCGGGATGCCGTTGCAGGTCAACAGGTATCGTTGCGGCGGCAGGCCGGTGAGCTTCACTTGCAGGCGCTCCAGGGACGAATCCACATAACGCACCGTGCCGCCCGCCGCGCCCTCTTCGCCCAGCACATGCCAGGGTTCCAGGGCCTGACGCAATTCCAGCTCGATACCGCTGACGGCATAGTCGCCGACCTTGGGAAAACGAAACTCCAAGTGCGCGGCAAACCATTCGGCCCGCAGCGGATACCCTGCGGCATTGAGTTCGACGATAACGTCGGCAAAGTCCTGCTCGATAAAGTGCGGCAGCAGGAAACGGTCATGCAGCTCGGTGCCCCAGCGCGCCAGCTTGGCCGGGGCGTAGGGTTCACGCCAGAACCGCGCGACCAAGGCGCGCAGCAGCAACTGCTGGGTCAGGCTCATGCGCGCATGGGGCGGCATTTCAAAGGCACGCAGTTCCAACAGGCCCAGACGACCGGTGGCGCCGTCGGGGGAGTAGAGTTTGTCGATACAGAACTCGGCGCGGTGGGTATTGCCCGTGACATCGATCAGCAGGTTGCGCAGCAGGCGGTCGACCTGCCACGGCGGGCATTCCTCACCGGGTTCGGGCATTTGCGCGAAGGCGATCTCCAGCTCGTACAGCGCATCGTTGCGCGCTTCGTCCACCCGCGGCGCCTGGGACGTGGGGCCGATAAACAGCCCGGAAAACAGGTAGGACAACGACGGGTGGTTATGCCAGTAACTGATCAGGCTGCGCAGCAGATCCGGACGACGCAAGAATGGCGAATCCTTGGGCGTGGCGCCGCCGAGTACGAAGTGGTTGCCGCCGCCGGTGCCGGTGTGGCGCCCGTCGATCATGAATTTTTCCGTGGTCAGTCGGGTTTGTCGCGCCTCTTCGTAGAGAAACTCGGTGCGCTCTACCAACTCATCCCAAGTGGCGGACGGTTGCACGTTGACCTCGATCACGCCCGGGTCCGGCGTGACCCGGAAGTTGCTCAGCCGCGTATCGGCCGGTGGCTCGTAGCCTTCCAGCAGCAGCGGGCAATGCAGTTCTTCTGCGCTGGCTTCGATGGCGGCGACCAGTTCCAGATAATCTTCCACGCGCTCCAGCGGCGGCATAAACAGGTACAGCCGCCCTTCGCGAGCCTCGGCGCACAGCGCGGTGCGGGTCAGCCAATCGGCGGACTCGTCCACCTGCGGCATGCGTTCGTCGCTGGGGGCCGGCTCGGCGTGATGGTGCAGTTGCGCGTTATCCGGCAGCTCCGGCAGATCCTGGTTAGGGTCTGTGGGGTGCACGAACGGATACTCCGCCGCCGTTACCCAGGGCTGCGACGCCAATGGCAGGCGGTAGCCCAGGGGCGAGTCCCCCGGCACCAACCGGCAATGGGTATCGCGCAGGTACCAGCGCCCGCTCTGCCAGCGGTCATTGGCCGCCGTGCGCGCCAGCGGCAGCACATGGCCGATGACTTTATCCAAACCCTGGCTGAACACTTTGCGCAGGCGCTCGCGTTCCAGTTCGTCGCTGAGTCGCGGGTCTTGGGCCGTGACGTTCTGCGGCAGTGCACCTTCGCGCCACAGGTAATAAAACTGATCTTCGAAGGCCGGGAACACGAAACGCGCCGGCAATTTGAGGCGCTCGGCGACGCTGGCCAGGAAGCGCCCAGCCAACTCGTCATTGGCGCCGTAGTCCTGCTGCTCGTCGGCGATCAGTGCGCTGTTGTGCCAGATCGGCACGCCGTCGCGACGCCAATAGCAATTGAGCGACCAGCGCGGCAGTTGTTCGCCTGGGTACCACTTGCCTTGGCCGAAGTGCACCAGGCCCTGGGGCGCGTAGTGCTGGCGCATGCGCTGGAACAATTGGGCGGACAGGCGCCGCTTGTCCGGCCCGAGCGCGGCGGTGTTCCACTCGGCGCCGTCGGGGTCGTCGATGGACACGAAGGTCGGTTCGCCGCCCATGGTCAGGCGCACGTCGTGCTTGAGCAGGTCGCCGTCGATCTGCCGGCCCAGGGCCTGGATCGCGTGCCACTGCTCTTCGGTGTAAGGCTTGGTGACGCGTGGCGCCTCCCAGATCCGCTCCACCGACATTTCATGGGCAAACTCGCACTCGCAAGGCTCCACCAGCCCACTGATCGGTGCGGCAGAGGAAGGATCGGGGCTACAAGCCAACGGAATATGCCCTTCCCCCGCGAACAGGCCGGAGGTGGCATCCAGGCCGATCCAGCCGGCACCAGGCAAGTACACCTCACACCAGGCGTGCAGGTCAGTGAAATCCACATCGGTGCCGGACGGCCCGTCCAGGGCTTTGACGTCGGCGGTGAGCTGGATCAGATAACCCGACACAAACCGCGCCGCCAGCCCCAGGTTGCGCAACAGTTGCACCAGCAGCCAGGCCGAGTCGCGGCACGAACCCGAGGCGTTTTCCAAAGTGAATTCCGGGGTCTGCACACCGGGTTCCATGCGGATCAGATAGCCGATGTCCGCCGCCAGGCGTTGATTGAGGCCCACCAGAAAGTCCACCGCCGGCAGCGGCGTGCGGTCGATACCGGCCAGGTAAGCAGCGAACTTCGGCGTCAGTGGCAGGGTTTCCAAGTACGGCGCCAGCTCGCGCTGCTCGTCGACGGCGTAGTTGAAGGGAATGTTTTCGGCGTAGGGCTCAAGAAAAAAGTCGAACGGATTGAACACCGCCATCTCGGCGACCAGATCGACTTCAATACGCAGTTCGGCGGTTTTTTCCGGAAACACCAGGCGCGCCAGGTAATTGCCCTGGGGATCCTGCTGCCAATTGATGAAGTGCTGCTCGGGCAGCACTTTCAGCGCATAGGACAAAATCCGCGTACGGCTGTGGGCCGCCGGGCGCAAGCGCACAATTTGCGGGCCGAGTTCGACAGCACGGTCGTAGCGGTAATGCGTAACGTGGTGCAACGCGACATGAATCGACACGGCGGCCTCCTGCGAGCCAGGGCATGGGCACATAGCGCGCAAGACTTATGCCAGAGCAGCGGTCATTGCGCGTTATCGTAAGACCCGGTGCAGTACAGCACCAAAACGGCGCCATCGTAGAGGGCAATAGTGCAAGCGTTGCACCTATTTGTGACGCGAGTACGCGAATGAAGGGCAAATCCAGCCAATCAACGGGCTTTTCGCTGCGCAACGACGGCTTGGCGCAGACGACGTATTTCGAGGAGTCTGTGGCGCATTTCGCGGTGGCGCTTGCTGTTGAGCAATAGCAACCCCAGCAAAGGAAACAACAACGCCGAGCCGTATACCAGCAAGTGAAGGTCGTATTGAATCATCGGCACGACGAACAACAGGCAGCACACCAGGTAGCCTGCCACCAGCCTGGTCGCCCAGGGATAGCCTCGAGCGATCATCACGTTGCCAAACACTAGCACCGCCACCAATACCAGGATCGCAGCCCCTGAATAGCTGGACTTGAGCGCGGGATCAACTCCGCGCAGGTACGTCACGCCCGCCATCGACACTGCGGCCGAGCCGGAAAAGATCGCCATGAACACGGTACCCATGAATACGGGAAAATAGCGCGCCAGGAAGCTGCCCATGTCGGGAAAGCCCTTCATTCCGTCAAATCCTCGAACAGACCGATCGCAATGGTTTCAGCCGTGCCCACATGGCCGGTTCGATAGCTGCCCCAGATCCCCAGCAGGCCCCCCAATGCATCCTTGATTTGCGTCAGCGTGGCATGACGGATTTGCGTCGAACTGTAGCTTTTGGTCAGTTTGCCGGCACGCTGCTGCAATTTGATCAATTTGGGGGTCAGGCTCGGGTCTCTCAGGCTGAGCAACTCCTTGGTCAACTTCTTACGCTCCTGGCGCGTCAGACCTTTGAGCAACTCGTACCAACTCTTGCCTAATGCGGCAGCTTTTTTGGCCTTGAGCAGCCGGAACGTGGTCAAGGCGCCCGTGCCGATGCCCACCAGCGACGCGGCATCGAGAACTGGGGAAACGGCGCCATACCATTCCGCGTCGTCCATGCGATCGTTGGCTTCAGGGTCAAGCACTTCGTTGTAAGTACGCGCCACGCCAAAACCGCATTGCGCGCTGCTGGCCAATGCCGCCGTGACGCCAATGCCCACCACAAAAGCACTGGCGCCGGCGGTGAACGGTACAGCGACACTGCCGCTGAACACCACAATCCAGCCAATCACCGCCGCGCCGCAGGAAAGCCCCATATCAAACGCCTCCTTCTGCAGGCGACCTTCACGGGGGTCGGTCTTCACCTGCTCTACAAACTGGGCAGGCGAAATGTACTTCTGCGCTTCACGCAAAATGATGCGCTTGGGCTTGATACTGCAAATGGGCTTGAATTCGCGCAGGGTGACGACGTTGAAGTCGGCGTCGATATACACCACGCCTGCGCCGACGATGCCGGGGTCGGCGTCAATGGCGGCGAATAAGCGTGGCAAGTTGATCTGACTTTCGATGCGCTGGCGCGCCATGAACTGGGAGCGGTTGGAGTCCATACCGATGCCGGCCAGAGGATTGCCCATGAGGAGTTCTTCCTTGAAGGGTGGAGACTGGACTGACGCTATCGGGGGCAAGCCCCCTCCCACAATTGGAGCGTGAATGCGGTCAAGCGTGGGAGAGGGCTTGCCCCCGATAGCGCTTCAATGGGCGCCACCTTACCAAACAGCCTCACCCCCGACCAGAAAGCAAAACGCCAGCACAAGGCTGGCGTTTTGCATTTTCAAGCGACGATCAACGCGGCACCACCGGCTTACGGGCTGGCTTGCTACCCTTGCCCTTGGCCGCATCGCTACGCTCCTTAGCCGCCTGCTTGTTACGCGCCTGGGCCGCGGCCTTGGCTTGTTCACGCTTGTCCCACGGGTTGCCGCCGTCGCTGCCACGAGGTGGCAGGCCGGTGTGCTGGGTGAGGATCTTGGTGGTGGTCTGCTTGGCGACCTTGTGGCTACCGGCCGGCGTCGAGTTCTTGCGACGGGCGCTCTGGTAGCTGTCGGTGCTCGGCTGATGCAGCGGGATCAGTTGGTCCTTGCCCGGCCCGATCAGGTCGGCGCGGCCCATGCGGGTCAGCGCTTCGCGCAGCATCGGCCAGCCTTTCGGGTCGTGGTAGCGCAGGAAAGCCTTGTGCAGACGGCGCTGCTCCTCGCTCTTGACGATGGTTACTGCGTCACTCTTGTAAGTGACCTTGCGCAGCGGGTTCTTGCCCGAGTGATACATCGCGGTGGCGGTGGCCATCGGCGACGGGTAGAACGCCTGCACCTGGTCGGCGCGGAAACCGTTGCCCTTGAGCCACAGCGCCAGGTTCATCATGTCTTCATCGGTGGTACCGGGGTGAGCGGCGATGAAGTACGGGATCAGGTACTGTTCCTTGCCCGCTTCCTTGGTGTACTTCTCGAACATGCGCTTGAACTTGTCATAGCTGCCGATGCCCGGTTTCATCATCTGGTTGAGCGGACCTTCCTCGGTATGTTCCGGGGCGATCTTCAGGTAACCACCGACGTGGTGAGTCACCAACTCTTTCACGTATTCCGGCGATTCCACGGCGAGGTCGTAGCGCAGACCGGAGGCGATCAGGATCTTCTTCACTCCCGGCAATGCACGGGCGCTGCGGTACAGCTGAATCAGCGACGAATGGTCGGTGTTCAGGTTCGGGCAGATGCCAGGGAACACGCACGATGGCTTGCGGCACGCGGATTCGATTTCCGGGCTCTTGCAGGCGATGCGGTACATGTTCGCGGTCGGGCCGCCGAGGTCCGAGATCACCCCGGTGAAGCCTGGGACTTTGTCACGGATCTCTTCGATCTCGCGAATGATCGACTCTTCGGAACGGTTCTGGATGATGCGGCCTTCGTGCTCGGTGATCGAGCAGAAGGTGCAGCCACCGAAACAGCCACGCATGATGTTCACCGAGAAGCGAATCATGTCGTAGGCCGGGATCTTCTCCTTGCCGTACGCCGGGTGCGGGACGCGTGCGTAAGGCATGCCGAACACGTAGTCCATTTCTTCGGTGGTCATCGGGATGGGCGGCGGGTTGAACCACACGTCCACTTCACCGTGCTTTTGCACCAGGGCGCGGGCGTTGCCTGGGTTGGTTTCCAGGTGCAGCACGCGGTTGGCGTGGGCATAGAGCACCGCGTCATTGCGCACTTTTTCCACCGACGGCAGGCGGATCACGGTTTTGTCGCGGGTCATCTTGGGGCTGGCCAGGATCTGCACGACCTTGGCTTCTTCCGGGTCGTCGACCGGGCCTTTCTCCTGCTCGATGGCGCAGGCCTGGGTGTCCTGGGTGTTCACATACGGGTTGATGATCTTGTCGATCTTGCCCGGACGGTCGATGCGGGTGGAGTCCACTTCGTACCAGCCCGCCGGCGTGTCACGGCGGATAAACGCGGTGCCGCGCACATCGGTGATGTCTTCGATCTTGTGGCCCCAGGACAGGCGCTGGGCCACCTCGACGATGGCCCGCTCGGCGTTACCGTACAGCAGGATATCGGCGGTGGCGTCGATCAGGATCGAGTTGCGCACGCGATCCTGCCAGTAGTCGTAGTGGGCGATGCGGCGCAGGGAAGCTTCGATGCCGCCGAGCACGATCGGCACATTCTTGTAGGCTTCCTTGCAACGCTGGCTGTACACCAGGCTGGCGCGGTCCGGGCGCTTGCCGGCCATGCCGCCAGGGGTGTAGGCGTCGTCGGAGCGGATTTTCTTGTCGGCGGTGTAACGGTTGATCATGGAGTCCATGTTGCCGGCCGCGACACCGAAGAACAGGTTCGGCTCGCCGAGCTTCATGAAGTCGTCTTTGGACTGCCAGTTCGGTTGCGCAATGATCCCGACGCGGAAGCCCTGGGACTCCAGCAGCCGGCCGATGATCGCCATGCCGAACGACGGATGGTCAACGTACGCATCACCGGTGACGATGATGATGTCGCAGGAATCCCAGCCAAGCTGATCCATCTCCTCCCTGCTCATCGGCAGGAATGGCGCAGGGCCGAAACATTCGGCCCAGTACTTGGGATAGTCAAATAACGGCTTGGCTGTTTGCATGACGGTGACCGGTGTTGAGATGAAAAATCGCGGGCGCGGAATATAGCACAAAATATGACCAATTCCGACGGTAATGGTCGGAATTGAGCAGAAGGCTTTATTCGTCGTCGTCGAAGTTGTAGCTGCCCGGCGCCAGGTTTTCGAAGCGCGTGTACTTGCCGATAAACGCCAGGCGGATAAAGCCGATCGGCCCGTTCCGCTGCTTGCCGATGATGATCTCGGCGATGCCTTTATGCTCGGTCTCCGGGTGATACACCTCGTCGCGGTATACGAACATGATCACGTCGGCGTCCTGCTCGATCGCACCCGATTCCCGCAAGTCGGAGTTCACCGGGCGTTTATTGGGGCGCTGTTCCAAGGAACGGTTGAGCTGGGACAGTGCCACCACCGGGCAGTTGAATTCCTTGGCCAAGGCTTTCAAGGAACGGGAGATCTCGGAAATTTCGTTGGTGCGGTTATCGCCGCTGGAGCCCGGGATCTGCATCAGCTGCAGGTAGTCGATCATGATCAAGGCGATGTCGCCGTGCTCACGCACCAAACGACGGGTACGCGCACGCATCTCCGAAGGGCTGATGCCCGCCGTGTCATCGATAAACAATTTGCGGTCGTTGAGCAGGTTGACCGCCGAGGTCAGGCGCGGCCAGTCGTCGTCTTCCAACTGACCGGAACGCACTTTGGTCTGGTCGATGCGGCCCAGGGACGACAGCATACGCATGATCAGCGATTCGCCTGGCATCTCGAGGGAGTACACCAGCACGGTCTTGTCGCTGCGCAACACGGCGTTTTCCACCAGGTTCATCGCGAAGGTGGTTTTACCCATCGACGGACGGCCGGCCACGATGATCAAGTCGGCCGGCTGCAGGCCGCTGGTCTTCTCGTCGAGGTCGGTGTAGCCGGTGGAAATACCGGTAATGGCCGCATCGGTGTTGAACAAGGTGTCGATCCGATCAATGGCTTTGGTTAACAGCTCGTTGACGCCTACCGGGCCGCCTGTTTTCGGCCGGGCTTCGGCGATCTGGAAGATCTGGCGCTCGGCTTCATCGAGGATTTCTTCTGCGGTGCGGCCTTCGGGGTTGAAGGCGCTGTCGGCGATTTCAGTGCTGATGCCGATCAACTGACGCAGCGTGGCGCGCTGACGCACGATCTGGGCATAGGCCTTGATGTTGGCGACGGACGGCGTGTTTTTCGCCAACTCGCCCAGGTAACCGAGGCCGCCGACCTGGGAGGTCTGGCCTTCTTTATCGAGCTGCTCGGCCAGGGTCACCACGTCGATCGGGGAGTTCTGGTCGGCCAGCTTGGCGATGGCGCGGAAAATCAGGCGATGGTCATGACGATAGAAGTCCCCGTCCGAGACTTGATCCAGCACGCGTTCCCAGGCGTTGTTGTCCAGCATCAAGCCACCGAGCACGGCCTGTTCGGCCTCGATGGAATGCGGCGGCACCTTCAGGGCAGCGGTTTGCAGATCGTATTGCTCAGGAGCGGAAATATCGTTCATGGCCACTTGGAATTTGGGGTGTGTAGAAAAACAAAAGGCACGACCTGTAAACAGGATCGTGCCCGATGTTAACTGGCTGACACGCGAGGTGCCAGTCAGTTAGGTACAGCCTTAAGCAGCTACCACAACAACGCGTACGGTGGCTTCAACTTCGGCGTGCAGGTGCACGGCTACGTCGAATTCACCTACGTTGCGGATGGTGCCGTTCGGCAGACGAACTTCGCTCTTCTGCACTTCAACGCCGGAGGCGGTCAGTGCATCAGCGATGTCGTGGGTGCCGATCGAACCGAACAGCTTGCCTTCGTCACCGGCGGTGGCAGTGATAGTCACTTCCAGCTCAGCCAGTTGGGCAGCGCGAGTTTCGGCCGATGCTTTTTTGTCTGCTGCGGCTTTTTCCAGCTCAGCGCGACGCTCTTCAAACGCAGCCAGGTTGGCAGCGGTTGCAGCGGTGGCTTTGCCGTATGGCAGCAGGTAGTTACGACCGTAGCCGGCCTTAACGTTCACTTTGTCGCCCAGGTTGCCCAGGTTGGCGACTTTTTCCAGAAGGATCAGTTGCATGTGAAAATCCTCTAACTTTTAACCTTCACCGTTCGCGTTATCGGCGTCTTTCGGCGCCAGACGACCGCGAAAATCAATCAGGCCGTCGACAATGGCCAGAACCACGAGTAACGGATAGATCAGCTGCATGAACAGCAACAGCGTCACGTACAACCCCACCAGCCAAAACTTGGCCAGGCGCTTCTGCACGGCGAGCCCATGGATCAGGGCCAGCCCGGCAAACACCAGCGGTACACTGCAAATCGGCGCCAACAAGGCCATCTGTGGACCGAAGTTCGGTCCGACAACCATGCACGCCAGCAGCAACATCGCCGGTCCCGCGGGGACTCTGATACTGCGAAACTCGCGACCAAAACCACCCGGGTTGTACAACAACGCCTGCCAATAACGCCCAAGAATCAGGCTCAGCACGCTGACGACCTGCAACAATGCCGCAATCAGGCCGGTCAGGACCGGGGCAATCAGTGACGCAAACCGCGCTCGCTCATCTACCGACAATTGCTGGTAGAGATCCCCGAGGGCCAGCGGCAGGATCTTGACGATCTCCTGTGCCAGCGCCTCGATTTGCGGGCGGAAAGCCGCGCCAAGCATCACTGAGTACACCAACCCCAATGCCACGCTGACCAGCAGCGTGCGGACCCAGGACTCGCTTGCGCGCAAAACCAACGCAAGGCTCGATGACCCCAGCAGTACCAGAAGCACTCGTGGATCACCCATTTGCAGCCACCAGATCAAGGCCGGCAACAAACCCAGGGCAAGAACGCCAACGGCGTCCTTCAAACCGCGCCGCAGCAGCACAAGGCAACCCGCGGCAGCACCCAACCAATAAAGCAACGGCAACGCCGCACAGCCAGCCACTACCAGAGTGGCCTGCATACGACCGCGCATGATGAACTCAGCTAAGGCGCGCATGCATTCAATCCCTTACTACTTGTCGACTGCCCGGTCTCAGCGGCCGTGGCTGTCGGTGTAGGCCAGCAGGGCCAGGAAGCGGGCGCGCTTGATAGCGGTGGCCAGCTGACGCTGATAACGTGCTTTGGTACCGGTGATACGGCTTGGAACGATTTTGCCGGTCTCGGATACGTAGGCTTTCAGAGTGTTGAGATCTTTGTAATCGATCTCTTTCACGTCTTCAGCGGTGAAGCGGCAGAATTTACGACGACGGAAGAAACGTGCCATTTGATAGGCTCCTTAAAAGGTCCGTGGATTACTCGTCAGCGTTATCGCTGTTGTCGCTGTCATCACTGTCAGCGCTATCAGCGCCTTCGTGCTCAGGACGGTCGCGACGCTCACGGCGCTCACTGCGGTTTTCTTCAGCCTTGAGCATCTCGGATTGGCCGGTAACGGCTTCTTCGCGACGGATGACCAGGTTACGGATCACTGCATCGTTGTAGCGGAAGTTGTCTTCCAGCTCGGCCAGGGCCTTGCCAGTGCACTCAACGTTCAGCATCACGTAGTGAGCCTTGTGAACATTGTTGATTGCGTAGGCCAGTTGACGACGGCCCCAATCTTCCAGACGGTGGATTTTGCCGCCGTCTTCTTCGATCAGCTTGGTGTAACGCTCAACCATGCCGCCGACTTGCTCGCTTTGATCCGGGTGGACCAAAAAGATGATTTCGTAATGACGCATGAATGCTCCTTACGGGTTGTAGCCTGCCGCTCAAAAACGGTCAGACAAGGAGTGAATGACACTTATGGATCTTGCCGCAGGGAGGCACATCGATGCCTGCCAGGAAGGCAAGGGGCGCAATAGTAGAGGAGCAGGGGGGAAGCTGCAAGCTACAAGCTACAAGTGGTCAACCACCGTGCTGTTAACTTGCAGCTTGAAGCTTAGGACTTACGCGAAGCGACCGCCTTTTTGGCCCCACGCTGACGCAGGGCTTCAAACAAGCACACGCCGGTCGCGACCGAAACGTTGAGACTGCTGACGCTACCGGCCATCGGCAAATGCACCAGGTAATCGCAGTGCTCGCGGGTCAGGCGGCGCATGCCTTTGCCTTCGGCACCCATGATCAGAATGGTCGGGCCGGTGAGGTCTTGGTCATAAATGCTGACCTCGGCCTCGCCCGCCGTGCCCACGACCCACAAACCGCGTTGCTGGAGTTTCTCCAGGGTGCGCGCCAGGTTGGTCACGGCCACCAGCGGAATCACTTCCGCTGCGCCGCAGGCCACCTTACGCACCACCGGCGTCAGGGTGGCGGACTTGTCTTTAGGCACAATCACCGCCAGCGCGCCGGCAGCATCCGCTGAACGCAGACAGGCGCCGAGGTTGTGCGGATCGGTCACGCCGTCCAGCACCAGCAACAGCGGCGAGCCCTCGGTACGGTCGAGCAGCTCATCGAGCATGGCCTCGCCCCACACCTGGCTTGGGCTGACATCGGCCACGACACCCTGGTGAACGCCTTCGACCCACGCATCCATCTCACGGCGCTCGGCCTGGCCGATGGCGACACGGTTTTCATTGGCCAACTCAACCAGCGCCTGCACGCGCGGTTCGCTGCGACCTTCCGCCAGCCATACCTGCTTGACGCGCTTGGGATGGTGACGCAGCAGGGCTTCTACGGCGTGTACGCCGTAGATTTTTTCCAGACTCATGACTTGGCCTTAGGTTTGCGCGACCCGCCGCTTTTCGCGGGAGCCGAACCCGCTTTCGGCGGGCCTTTACGATGTTTACTCGGTTTGCTCGACGGTTTTTCCGCGCCGTGGGACTTTCCCCCAGACGCCGCTTTACCACCACTTTTGGCTTCGTTGAGCAACTGCTGTTTCAACTCGCGACTCTTGCGCAGCTCGGCGTTTTTCGCCGCCGCGTCGCTTGGGCGATAGGCATCGGGAGCTTTGTCTTTGGCGGACGAACGGCGAGCGGCTTTAGCCGGCTCAGGTTCAGCCGTCTTGGCAGCCGTACCTTTGCCCTTGCTAACTGGCGCAGCGGTATCGCCGCCACGTTTTTTACGGCCAGTCGGCTCGACCGGTTTATCAGGCATACCGAAGTCGATCTTGCGCTCGTCGAGATCGACGCGCATGACCTGCACTTCCACCGTGTCGCCCAAACGGAAGCTGCGACCGGTGCGCTCGCCCGCCAGACGGTGATGCACAGGGTCGAAGTGGTAGTAGTCGCCTGGCAAGGCGGTGACGTGCACCAGGCCCTCGACATAGATATCGGTCAGCTCGACGAACAGACCAAAACCGGTTACGGCAGTGATCACGCCCGGGAAGGACTCGCCCACGCGGTCTTTCATGAACTCACACTTGAGCCAGTTCACCACATCGCGCGTGGCTTCGTCGGCGCGGCGCTCGCTCATGGAGCACTGCTCGCCCAACTGCTCCAGAGCCGCTTCGTCGTACGGATAGATGCGCGCCTTCGGAATGGTCATGGCACCGGCGCGCTTGACGTGCGGGGTGTTCATCTTGGAATGGATCACACTGCGGATCGCGCGGTGCGTGAGCAGGTCCGGGTAACGACGGATCGGCGAAGTGAAGTGAGTGTACGCCTCGTAATTCAGGCCGAAGTGGCCTTGGTTGTCGGCGCTGTACACCGCCTGGCTCAGGGAGCGCAGCATCACGGTCTGGATCACATGGTAATCCGGACGATCCTTGATGCTCGCCAGCAGTGCCTGATAATCCTTCGGCGTCGGGCCTTCCTTGCCTTTATGCAGGGACAGCCCAAGCTCGCCGAGGAAAGCGCGTAGTTTCTCCAGACGCTCCGGCGGTGGGCCGTCATGCACACGGTACAGCGCAGGGATCTCATGCTTCTTGAGGAACTCAGCCGTGGCCACGTTGGCCGCCAGCATGCACTCTTCGATCAGCTTATGTGCATCATTGCGGGTCGTGGGTGTGATCGCCGCAATCTTGCGCTCGGAACCGAAAATAATCCGGGTTTCCTGGGTTTCAAAGTCGATGGCGCCACGCACATGACGCGCGCCCAGCAGCACCTTGTACAGCGCATACAGCTGCTTGAGGTGCGGCACTACACCCGCATACTCGGTACGCAGAGCCTTGGCTTCGCTGGATTTCGGCGTTTCCAGGATAGTGCTGACCTTGTTATAGGTCAGGCGAGCCTGGGAATGGATCACGGCTTCGTAGAACTGATAGTCGGTCATTTCGCCGGTTTTCGAGATAGTCATCTCGCACACCATGGCCAAACGGTCGACTTTCGGATTCAGCGAGCACAGGCCGTTGGACAATTCCTCCGGCAGCATCGGAATCACGCGCTCAGGGAAGTACACCGAGTTACCGCGCACCTGGGCCTCGTTATCCAGGGCCGAGCCGATCTTCACGTAGCTGGAAACGTCGGCGATCGCCACGTACAACTTCCAGCCGCCGGAGAACAGGCGCAGCTTGCCCGGCTTGGCTTCGCAGTAGACCGCGTCGTCGAAGTCGCGGGCATCTTCGCCGTCGATGGTCACGAACGGCAGATGGCGCAGGTCGATACGCTTCTCTTTGTCCTTCTCTTCAACTTCCGGCTTGAGCTTGCGCGCTTCCTTCACCACGGCTTCGGGCCAGACGTGAGGAATATCGTAGGTACGCAGCGCGACATCGATTTCCATGCCCGGCGCCATGTAATTGCCGACCACTTCGATCACATCGCCCTGAGGCTGGAAGCGCGGGGTTGGCCAGTGGGTGATTTTCACCTCGACGAACTGACCGACCTTGGCGTTGGCGTTGCGGCCTGGGGTGATCAGCACTTCCTGCTGCACCTTGGGGTTGTCCGGAACGACAAAACCAATACCGCCCTCTTCGAAGTACCGGCCGACGATGGTCTCGTGACCACGGGATACCACTTCGACAATCACGCCTTCGCGACGACCGCGACGGTCGAGGCCGGAAACGCGTGCCAAGGCACGGTCGCCGTCGAACACCAGACGCATCTGCGCAGGGCTCATGAACAGGTCATCGCTGCCGTCGTCCGGGATCAGGAAGCCGAAGCCGTCACGGTGGCCGGCGATGCGACCGAGGATCAGGTCGAGCTTGTCCACAGGCGCGTAGGTGCCACGGCGGGTGTAGATCAGTTGAGCGTCGCGCTCCATGGCGCGCAGGCGGCGGCGCAGGGCTTCGAGCTGGTCTTCGGTGGTCAGACCGAATTCTTCAACCAACTGCTCGCGGCTAGCAGGCGAACCCCGGTCGGCGAGATGCGCCAGGATCAGTTCGCGGCTAGGAATAGGGTTTTCATATTTTTCCGCTTCACGAGCGGCCTCGGGATCGAGGGACTGCCAATCGGCCATTAGAGAGTTTTCACCTTGTCTATATGCGGGTTAGTTTGGCATACGCGTATTGAAACGGGAAATTTCAGGCATCAACAAGCGTTTAAACGCCCTTTAAAGCCCTCGCCGGGCACCTTGCACGACCACTGGCGAAATTTTCCAGGGTTTTTTCATGGCGGGGGTTTACAGCTCAAAAAGCGCTCCGTATAGTGCGCGCCATCGACGACGGCAACGTCGCAGATACTGCCCAGATGGTGAAATTGGTAGACACGCCAGCTTCAGGTGCTGGTGGCCGCAAGGCCGTGGAAGTTCGAGTCTTCTTCTGGGCACCAATTCAAAACTTGAGGTTCGCCTTGAGTCTCACAAAAACCCGCGAAAGCGGGTTTTTGCGTTACAGGCCTTTGATTTCTAACGAAAAACTTGATTTATATTTTTGAATCAGGGGTTTACAGATCAAAAAGCCCACCGTATAGTTCGCCCCATCAACGGCGGTAACGCTGCTGAGAATGCCCAGGTGGTGAAATTGGTAGACACGCCAGCTTCAGGTGCTGGTGACCTTACGGTCGTGGAAGTTCGAGTCTTCTCCTGGGCACCATATTCAGATCAAACCCGCGAAAGCGGGTTTTTTCGTTTCCGGGGCTTGAAAACTTTTCCCGCAATTGCCCCCTCACCCGCACTTGAGAAGTTTTATCGTTTATCCTTGCAATGATTTGTTGCACTCAAGTGAGGAAAACCCCGGATGATGATCCGCGATACCCGTCCCAAGACATCCCTTCTGCGTGGCCTGACCATCACTCTACTCGGCCTGACTCTGCTCTCCCCCACTGCCTATTCCGCCGACAAGGTCTCCCTGACCTTGTACAACGGCCAACACAAAGAAGTCGGCGACGAACTCGCCAAAGCCTTCGAAGCCAAGACCGGCATCCACGTCAATGTGCGCAAAGGCAGCAGCAACCAGCTGGCCAGCCAGGTCGTGGAAGAGGGCGAGCGCTCTCCCGCCGACGTGATCTACACCGAAGAATCCCCACCGCTGAACAAGCTCGGCGAGCAAGGCCTGCTGGCCAAGATCGACGCCAGCACTCTGGACGTCTTGCCCAAGGACTACGTGGGCAGCAATGGCGACTGGATGGGCGTAACCGCACGCACCCGCGTCGTGGCGTTCAACCCCAAGTTGATCGCCGAGAAAGACCTACCCAAGTCGGTGCTGGATTTCGCCGGCCCCGAGTGGCAAGGCAAAGTCGGCTTCGTCCCCACCAGCGGTGCGTTCCAGGAACAAGCCGTGGCAATCATCAAGCTGCACGGCCGCGAAGCCGCCGAAGAATGGCTCACCGGCCTACGCGCGTTCGGCAAGGTGTACAGCAACAACATGGTGGCATTGAAGGCGGTGGAAAACGGCGAAGTGGCTACGGTCCTGGTGAACAACTACTACTGGTTTGCCTTGAAGAAAGAAAAAACCAATCTCGACTCCCAACTGCATTACTTCACCGATGGCGACGCCGGCGGCCTGATCACCGTGTCCTCCGCTGCGGCGCTGAAGTCGAGCAAGCATCCCAAGGAAGCGCAGCAACTGCTGGCGTTCATGGCCAGCGAAGAAGGCCAGCGTGTGATCACCAACACCTCGGCGGAATACCCGTTGCGCAAAGGTATGCAGTCCAATCGCGGGCTCAAGCCGTTCAACGAACTGCAACCGCCAAAAGTCACCCCCGCCGACCTGGGCAACGCCGAAGAAGCCCTGGAGCTGGAACGTGAAGTTGGCCTGAACTGATGAACCCATCGCTCCGCGCCATGGGCGGGGGATTCAGCCCTCGACGCAAGCGCCCTTCGATCTGGCTGCTGATTCCCGTGCTATTGCTGGTTGGCTTGAGCCTGTTGCCGCTGGCCTATGTGGGGCTGAAGGCCTGGGAGGCGGGCTGGGCGCAAGCGGTGCATCTGCTGTGGCGGCCTTACGTGTTCGGATTGCTGCGCAACACCTTGGCGCTGATGGTCGGTGTGACGCTGACCTGCGGTGTGATCGGCCTGTCCCTGGCGTGGCTGCTGGAACGCAGCAACCTGCGCGGGCGGCGTATCTGGGGCGTGATCCTGTGCCTGCCATTTGCCGTGCCGGCGTTTGTCAGCAGTTTCACCTGGGTGTCGCTGAGCGCCGACTTCGAGGGGCTGGGCGGGGCGATTCTGGTGATGAGCCTGTCCAAATACCCATTGGTGTTTCTGCCGGTGGCGGCAACGTTGCGTAACCTCGACCCGTCACTGGAAGAATCGGCGCGCACCCTGGGGCTGAATCGCTGGGGCATATTCCTGCGCGTCACGCTGCCGTTGTTATGGCCGTCCTTGCTGGCCGGGGCGCTGCTGATCGCATTGCATATGCTGGTGGAGTTCGGTGCGCTGTCGATCATCGGTCTACAGACGTTTACCACCGCGATCTATCAGCAATTCGAACTGGAATTCAGCAACGCCAATGCCGCGATGCTCTCGGCGGTGCTGCTGGTGATGTGCCTGACCCTGCTGTGGCTGGAGCTGCGCGTGCGTGGCAAAGGTCGACATGTGCGTATCGGCCAAGGCGCCGCGCGCCATGCCGAGCCGGTCAAACTTGGCAAGTGGGCGCCGCTGGGCCAGGTGTATTGCCTGGCGCTGGCGATCATTGGCAGCGGTATTCCCCTGGGGATGCTCGGCTATTGGTTGGCGGTAGGTTCGTCGGCGGCGTTTCCGCTGGCTGAAATCAGCGAGGCGCTGCTCTCCTCCTTGGCCCTGTCGCTGGGCGGCGCGGCGCTGTGCCTGGTGCTCGCGGTGCCGGTCGGGCTGCTGGTGGTGCGCTACAAGGGCCAATTGGCGATCTGGGCGGAACGCTTGCCCTACTTGCTGCACGCCCTGCCTGGGCTGGTGATTGCGCTGACGCTGGTGTACTTCGCCCTGCACTATGTGCCGGTGCTGTACCAGACTTCGGCGTTGCTGCTGATCGCGTATGCGCTGCTGTTCCTGCCACTGGCCCAGGCGCCGATCCGCACCGCGCTGAACAAGGCGGCACCGCAACTGGAAGAGGCCGCGCGCACGCTGGGGGCATCGTCATTCAGCGCGTTTTGCCGGGTAACCCTGCCGATCATCTTTCCGGCATTGGGCGCAGCGTTCGCACTGGTATTTCTCGATGCCATGAAAGAGCTGACCGCGACGCTGCTGCTCAGCCCGACCGGGCTGAATACGTTAGCGACAGCCGTGTGGGCGCACACCTCAAATGTGGAATTCGCGGCGGCAGCGCCTTATGCGGCGCTGTTGATCGTGGTGTCGGGGCTGCCGGTCTATTTGCTCACGACGCGGATGTATTTGAGTCGCTGAAAGCGTTATCGGGGGCAAGCCCCCTCCCACAGGTTGTACGGCAGGCAACGCTAAGCCCGAAACTGACCCAGACTCGCCTTCAACTGCGCAGCCAACCCATCCAACACCTTGCCGCTGGCGGTGGTTTCCACCACTGCCTGTGCGGCACGCTCGGCCTGGGCATGGATCACCTCGACCCGTCCACGCACGGCTTGGGCGCCTTTAGCCTGATGTTCAGCGGCACGAGTGGCCAGGCCAATCGCGGCGTGCACCTGCTCCACCGACGCCTGCACCGTCTGCTGCAAGCGCACGCTATCGCGCAGCACCAACAAACCCTCATTGGCTTGGCGACCGGCCTTGCCAATGGTTTCCACTGCCTCGCGAGCGCCCTGCTGCAAGGCCACGATATGCGCCTGGATATCCCCAGTGGAGCTTTGAGTCTTGCTCGCCAAGGCGCGCACCTCATCCGCCACCACCGCAAAGCCGCGCCCGGTCTCGCCGGCCCGCGCAGCCTCGATGGCCGCGTTAAGCGCCAGCAGGTTGGTCTGCTCGGCAATGCCATGAATCACCGTCAACACCACCTCGATCTGCTCGCTCTGTTGCGCCAGACGCTCGATAACCTGCGCGCCCGCCTCGACCTGCCCAGCCAATGCCTCAATCAAGCTACCTACTTCGGCCGAAGTGCGTGAGTTCTGGTCCGTAGCCTGGCGGATATCCACCACCTGCTGCAAAGCAGCCTGCATAGCCTGGCTTTCGGCCTGAGCCTCGTCGGCCATTTCCGAGAGGGCACGCAGGCTTTCGGCCACTTCATCACGCTGCAAACCGGCTGCCGCATCGGCACCGGCATTACGCAAGGTCATCGCACCGATCTCAACCCCGGTACGCTGGGCCACATCGCCCGCCTCACGCACGATCGGTTGCAACTTATCCACAAAGCGATTAACCGCCGAGGCCATGTCGCCGATCTCGTCTTTGCTGCTGATTTGCACGCGCTTGGTGAGGTCACCTTCGCCCGCCGCCAGATCATCCATGGCCGCGATCAGCAACTTCAGACGATTGACCACGCGGCGCCCGAGCACCACCGCAATCAGCAGCAGAACCCCCAGCCCCACCAACGCCAGGCCCATGCCGATGCGCCAGCGCAGCGTACCGGCCGCTTCCTGCACGGCATTGGTGGTATTGGCCGTCATCTGGGTGGCAGTGGCCTGCGCCGACTGCAACTTGGCGCCCATGGCGGCCGCGCTGTCCGCCGCCGCGCCCTTGAGGCTGTCGCCCACCAGTTGGTCGCCGCTGGCGATCAGGGCGGCAAAACGCTTATCCAACGCCTGCAGGTCGGCTTCCACCGAAGCGGTGGACACCCCCATCAGCACCTTGCCGATCTCCACGCCATTCGGACTGATGGACGCCTCAACGTAGTAAACCGACGGGTCGGTCTTGGCCGCATTGAGCACTTTGTCCAAGGCACGATCACCCTGGCCTTTTTCCAACAGCGCTTTGTTGATTGGGTTTTCGCGGTTCAGGTAACGCGTCAAATGCTCACCGGTCGCGTCGTCGTAGACCACGAACAACACGTTGGGATTGCGCTGAGCACGCCGGGCAAACTCGGACAAAGTCGGCACATCGCTGTCCCACATGGCCCGCGGCGCCACCGAAGCCAGCAGCTGCGCCATATCATTGGCGGAGTCTTGCAGGTCTTTTTCCAGGGTTGCGCGCAGTTGCTTCTGCTCTTCCTGCAAACGCGAAGACAAACCGCTGGTCAAGCGCTGACGCGTACTGGAGGACAGGCTGTCGAGACTGGAAGTGACTTCCTTCCCGGCTTGCGCCAGCTCGTTCGACAGTTTTTGACTGTCGATGCCTAGGCGGTTGCCCAGATCGGCTTCCAACGCCGTGACGGTGCTCCGCGTCAGCGCGACGGCCACCAGCACCTGCACCAAAAGGGCGATACCCAGGGTAACGAACACCGGGCGCAGCAATCGGCTTTGTAACAATGAAAGAACGGCAGACATCGGAAATTCCCTCCACCACGGGTGCCATTAATTTGATAGCACCGCGAAAGAAGGAAATACAGCAAGGGTCGTGCCGTTTATTGCCTGGAAACGACAAAGGGCTCCCGAAGGAGCCCTTTGCATTTTAGATCAACAGCTTATTAAGCGAACGGATGACGCAGAACGATGGTTTCGTTGCGGTCAGGGCCCGTCGAAATAATGTCAATCGGTGCGCCGATCAGTTCTTCAACGCGTTTGATGTAGGCACGGGCATTGGCCGGCAGCTCTTCCAGGGACTTGGCGCCCACGGTCGACTCGGTCCAACCCGGCACTTCTTCGTACACAGGCTGCAGGCCTACGTAGCTGTCGGCATCAGTCGGCGCAACGTCGTTACCGTTTGCATCTTTGTAGCCGGTGCAGATGTTGATGGTTTCCAGACCATCGAGTACGTCCAGCTTGGTCAGGCAGATGCCCGAGATGCTGTTCACATCGATAGCGCGACGCAGGATAACGGCATCGAACCAGCCACAACGGCGAGCACGGCCGGTGGTTGCACCGAACTCATGGCCTTGTTTGGCCAGGTGCGCGCCTACTTCGTCGAACAGCTCAGTCGGGAATGGGCCCGAACCGACGCGCGTGGTGTACGCCTTGGTGATGCCCAGGATGTAATCCAGGAACATTGGGCCCACGCCCGAACCGGTAGCAACGCCGCCAGCCGTGGTGTTGGAGCTGGTCACGTACGGGTAGGTGCCGTGGTCGATGTCCAGCAACGAACCTTGGGCACCTTCGAACATGATGTCCTTGCCGGCGCGACGCAGGTCGTGCAGCTCAGCCGTCACGTCCAGCATCAACGGCTTGAGCAGCTCAGCGTATTCTTTGCACTCGGCCAGGGTCTTGTCGAACTCGATGGCCGGCTCTTTGTAGTAACCGACCAGCATGAAGTTGTGGTAATCCACCAGTTCACGCAGCTTGTCTTCAAAGCGCGGCATGTTGAGCAGGTCGCCCACACGCAAGCCACGACGTGCAACCTTGTCTTCGTAGGCCGGGCCGATGCCACGACCGGTGGTGCCGATCTTCAGCTCGCCGCGGGCCTTTTCACGGGCCTGGTCCAGCGCGACGTGGAACGACAGGATCAGCGGGCAGGACGGGCTGATACGCAGGCGCTCGCGCACCGGTACGCCTTTCTCTTCCAGCTTGGTGATTTCCCGCAGCAGGGCGTCCGGTGCAACCACCACGCCGTTACCGATCAGGCACTGCACACCTTCGCGCAGCACGCCCGACGGGATCAGGTGCAAAACGGTTTTTTCGCCATCGATGACCAGGGTGTGGCCAGCGTTGTGACCACCTTGGTAGCGCACTACGGCGGCAGCATGTTCGGTCAGCAGATCAACGATCTTGCCTTTGCCCTCATCACCCCATTGGGTGCCCAGGACTACGACATTCTTACCCATAACACTTGTCCTCATTCGCGCAAACTTGGTGCCGGCGATGGCCGGCAGGAAAACTCAAGAAGCCAGTGGCGATACTTGCCAAAGCCCGTTCTGCAGAATCAATTGCCGGTCGCAGTCCGCTTCACGGGCGGCGGCCAATGGCTGCCCAGGCAATGCCTGGACGACACGCTGACCCTCACTGCGCAACTGGCAGACCTGCTGCCAGAGTGCTGCGTCCGTACTGTCGGGCATCCAGATGCCACCAGACGGCAGCTCGACCTCAGCACGCCCCAGGGTCACCAGGGTTTTTAAATCGGTGGAGAAGCCGGTGGCCGGACGCGCGCGACCGAAGTCGGCACCGATATCGTCATAACGACCGCCTTGGGCGATGGCCTGGCCAACGCCCGGAACAAACACCGCGAACACCACACCCGTGTGGTAGTGATAACCGCGCAGCTCGCCCAAATCGAAATACAGCGGCAACTGCGGGAAACGTGCCGACAACTGCTCGGCAATGGCCACCACATCATCCAATGCCGCCAAAACCGCCGCCGGCGCGCTCGCCAGTTGTTCACGGGCAGCCGAAAGCACTTCGCGGCCGCCACACAAGTTCACCAGCGCGCGTAGCATGCGGGCCAGATCGGCGGGCACACCTTCAGTCAGCGCGATGACTTCATCGATGGCCTTGCGCTGCAAGGCATCGAACAACTGTTGCTCCACTTCACCAGACAAACCGGCCGCACGGGCCAAGCCGCGGTAGATACCGACGTGGCCCAGGTCCATGTGCACATCTGGGACGTCAGCCAGTTGCAGCATGGCCAGCATCAAACTGATGACTTCCACGTCGCTGCTCGGGCTGGCGTCGCCGTACAGCTCGGCGCCCAGCTGGATCGGGCTACGGGAAGACGACAAGGCGCGGGGCTTCGCATGCAGTACGCTGCCGGCGTAGCACAGGCGGTTCGGGCCTTCGCGACGCAGGGTGTGTGCGTCGATGCGCGCCACCTGCGGCGTGATGTCGGCACGGAATCCCATCTGCCGACCCGACTGCGGATCGATAACCTTGAAGGTGCGCAGATCCAGGTCCTGGCCCGCGCCGGTCAGCAGGGATTCGAGGTACTCGATATGAGGGGTTACGACAAAGTCATAACCCCAGCTCTGGAACAGATCCAACACCTGGCGGCGCGCTACTTCGATGCGCGCAGCTTCCGGTGGCAGTACTTCTTCGATGCCATCTGGCAGCAGCCAGCGGTCTACCGTTGCCATTACGCCATTCCCCTTTGATCCGGGCGGCCAGCCCTCGGCCGAGCCTTGAGTGAAGCAGAAAATGCCCGCCGCCTGCATAAACCACGCGCAAGAGCGACGTGACGAACGGCCTGCCAGCGGCCTCGTCGGGCACTTTCCTCGAAAAACCTGTCACGCCTGCCGAATCAAACATGCAGACGCAAAAAAGCCGGGAATTTCCCGGCTGCCGCATCATACACCCGTTTTCTGAAAGGATCACCCCGCCAGGCGTTTTACCCGCCCGACGGAGTGTGCCCTACGCAGTCACAGGCGCTTACTTGGCTTTTTCCAGGTAGCGAAAGAAATCGCTGCTTGGGTCCAGCACCATGACGTCGGTTTTGTTGGCGAAGCTTTCACGGTAGGCACGCAGGCTGCGATAGAACGCGTAGAACTCCTGATCCTGACCGTAGGCCTTGGCGTAGATCGCCGCAGCTTGAGCGTCGCCATCACCACGGGCCTCTTCAGCCTCGCGATAGGCTTCGGCCAGCAGTACACGACGCTGACGATCGGCATCCGCGCGGATACCTTCGGCCAACTCGTTACCCTTGGCGCGATGCTCACGCGCTTCACGCTCACGCTCGGTGCTCATACGCTCGAACACGCTGCGGTTTACTTCCTTCGGCAGGTCGATGGCCTTGACCCGAACATCGATCACTTCGATGCCCAGTTCTTTTTCCGCCATCTTGTTCAGCGAAGCCGTGATATCCGCCATCAGCGCATCACGCTCACCGGACACCACCTCGTGCAGGGTGCGCTTACCAAACTGGTCACGCAGGCCCGATTCCAGACGACGCGACAAACGTTCGTCGGCAATCTGCTTGAGACCGGAAGTTGCGGTGTAGAAGCGCTCGGCGTCCTTGACGCGCCACTTGGCGTAGGCGTCAACCATCACGGCTTTCTTTTCCAGGGTCAGGAAGCGCTGTGTCGGTGCATCCAGAGTCATCAGGCGTGCATCGAACTTGCGCACCTGGTTGACGTAGGGGACTTTCACATGCAGACCCGGCTGGACATCCGCCTGGACCACGCGACCGAATTGCAGCAGCACCGCACGCTCGGTCTGAGCCACGATGTAGAAGCAGTTCCAGGCAGCGATGACCACGACGACACCCACAATCAGGGCGGTCAGCGATTTATTGCTCATCAACGACTCTCCCTGGTACGTGTTTGCTGTTGCAGCAAGTCAGCAGCCGCACGGGCGCTCGCTTCATTGGCAGCGGCATTGGAACCGGTAGACGGCGCGCTGGTGCTGCTACGACCACCTTCGATCATCTTGTCCAGCGGCAGGTAAAGCAGATTGTTCTGCCCGCCCTTGCTGCCGGTCACGAGAACCTTGCTGGTATTGCTGAAAACTTCCTGCATGGTGTCCAGGTACAGACGCTCGCGGGTAACCTCGGGCGCCTTGCGGTACTCGGCCACCAGCTTGGTGAAGCGATCGGCCTCACCCTTGGCGCGAGACACTACTTCGTCGCGATAACCGTTGGCATCTTCGATGATGCGCTGAGCTTGACCACGGGCTTCCGGCACGACGCCGTTGGCGTAGGTTTCAGCCTGGTTGCGCGAACGCTGTTCGTCCTCACGGGCACGGATCACGTCGTCGAAGGCTTCTTGCACCTCACGCGGTGCAGCTGCGCTCTGTACGTTCACCTGGGTGACGGTGATACCGGTGCGGTAGGTATCGAGGAACCGTTGCAGGCGCTCCTTGATCTCGCTGGCCATCAGCTCACGACCTTCGGTGAGCACCTGATCCATGGCGGTGGAGCCCACCACATGGCGCAGTGCACTTTCGGTTGCGTGTTGCAGGCTGATTTCCGGCTGATCAACGTTCAGCACGAAGTCCTGCAGGTTGCTGATCTTGTACTGCACGGTCAGCGGCACCTCGACGATATTCTCGTCTTCGGTCAGCATCTGGCCCTGCTTGGTGTAGGCACGCTCACGCGTGACGTTCTCCATGTACTTCTTGTCGATCGGCGGGAAATAGATATTCAGGCCCGGACCAACAGTCTCGTAGTACTTGCCGAAGCGCAGCACCACGGCCTGCTCCTGCTCGTCCACCACGTAGACCGCGCTGTACAGCCAGACAGCCGCCAGCACCACAAGGCCCAAGCCGAGCAGGCCGTAACCACCGCCCTTGCCCGTGCGACCGCCGTCGTCACCACCACGTTTTTTTCCACCACCGAACAACCCATTCAGGCTTTCCTGCAGCTTTCGGAAGGCCTCGTCGAGATCTGGTGGCCCCTTGCGGTCGCCATTATTGCGGCGCTTACCACCCCAAGGATCCTGATTATTCGAGTTGCCACCCGGCTCATTCCAAGCCATAGCGCTCTCCATCTGATAAAGCAAAGACGCACCCACGGCGCGCCGACCAATGCTACAGAATGCCTGCTACTGCGGCACAACCGCTTTCGGAGGCTTTTATTGCAAAGTGTGTTGTTCGATGAACTCTGTCGGCACCACACCTTCACGACTGACCAGCCGATTCAGCTCCGAGCGCGGCAATCGAACGGCCAGCAAGCTGACACCTTCTTCGTCGTGTTCTTCTTTCTGTACCGCGCCCAGCTCGAAAAACTGTGCACGCAGTCGAGCAAAACGCTGGGGCAAGCGCAAGGTGCCGACAAACAAATCACTGCCGAGCAACTCGGCAATCGCTTGTTCAAGCAGCTCCAGGCCACTGCCATCGCGCGCCGACAGCCAGACCCGCTGGGGCTTGCCGTTCTCATCGCGCTGGATTTGCGGCTCCACGCCTTCAAGCAAATCGAGTTTGTTATAGACCTCGAGGATCGGCAAGTCCTGGGCACCAATCTCGCCCAGCACCAGCATCACCTGCTCGATCTGCAACATGCGATCCGGCTCGGCCGCATCGATTACATGCAGCAGCAAGTCGGAATTGCTCGACTCTTCGAGCGTAGACCTAAATGCCTCGACCAGCTTGTGCGGCAAGTGACGAATAAAACCCACGGTATCGGCCAACACGATCGGCCCCAGGTCGGCCAGATCCAGACGACGCAAAGTAGGGTCGAGGGTGGCGAACAGTTGGTCCGCCGCGTACACGTCGGACTTCGTCACGTTGTTGAATAGCGTGGACTTGCCGGCGTTGGTGTAGCCCACCAGAGACACGGTAGGAATATCCGCACGCGAACGCCCACGGCGCGACTGCTCGCGCTGGCTGCGGACTTTCTCCAGCCGCCCCTTGATCTGACGCAGGCGAACCCGCAGCAGACGGCGGTCGGTTTCGAGTTGGGTTTCACCCGGCCCACGCATGCCGATACCGCCACCCTGACGCTCAAGGTGAGTCCAGCCGCGCACCAGACGCGTACTCATATGGTCAAGCTGGGCCAATTCGACCTGAAGCTTACCTTCATGGGTGCGGGCGCGCTGGGCGAAGATATCGAGAATCAGACCGGTGCGGTCAATCACGCGACACTCGAAAACACGTTCGAGGTTACGTTCCTGACTGGGCGTGAGGGTGTGATTGAAGATCACCAGATCGGCTTCTTCGGCGTGAACCAGGTCGCGCAATTCCTCGACCTTGCCGCTGCCGATCAGGTATTTGGCGGTTGGCCGATGACGCGGCACGTTAAAAAACGCAACGGTCTCGGCGCCGGCCGAATTTGCCAGCTCCTGAAACTCCTGCGGATCTTCGCGCGCCTCAGGGTCCTGTCCATCCAAGTGAACGAGGATTACTCGCTCACCACCACCGTGGCGCTCAAAGAACAAAGGAGACTCCTATCAGGCGTTACCTGGCTCAGCGTCAGCTTGCTCGTCACCCGCTGCGCTAGGCAGGCGGATTGGGCGAACAGGGACGACTGTTGAGATAGCGTGTTTGTAAACCATCTGGCTGACGGTGTTTTTCAACAGGATCACGAACTGGTCGAACGACTCAATCGTACCTTGCAACTTGATACCGTTGACCAGATAAATGGAAACCCCCACTTTCTCTTTACGTAAGGTATTCAAGTAAGGGTCTTGTAGCGAATGCCCTTTTGACATGTGCCGCACTCCTTTAAGGATCAATAATAAAAATCGGAAAATAGAAAGCTTTAACCGTCACACCCCCAAGGATAGACGGCAATTGCAAGGACTCAGCTCAATATGGAGACCGTTCCCAAGTATTTCAAGGCGCGTGACAGATTGTCGCTGTCCAGGCTGTCCAGCCAGTGCAAATCGCTCCAACTGCGCAACCAGGTGAACTGGCGTTTCGCCAATTGGCGCGTGGCGATGATGCCGCGCTCCTGCATTTCGGCTGACGTCAGCTTGCCATCCAGATGATCCCAGACTTGGCGATAGCCTACAGCACGTATCGAAGGCAACCCTGGATGCAGGTCACCTCTGGAACGCAGTGCTACGACCTCTTCCACAAACCCCTGTTCCAACATAATTGTGAATCTTTGTGCAATTCGTTCATGCAGCACCTGGCGATTTGCCGGAGCGATGGCCAGATTGGCCACAGTATAGGGCAATTGTGACTTCCCAGATGCGCCTGCATCAGCACTTTGCGCAGATTGTCGCTGCCGATGCTCGGTCATGGTCAGCCCGCTGACACGCCAGACTTCCAGTGCCCGCGTCAGGCGCTGAGGGTCATTAGGATGAATGCGCGCCGCCGACACCGGATCTACCGCTGCCAACTGATCATGCAGGGCTTGCCAGCCAAGGCGTGCAGCTTCGTCTTCAAGCTCGGCGCGCACCTGGGCGTCCGCTGGCGGCATATCCGCCAGACCTTCCTGCAAAGCCTTGTAATAGAGCATCGTGCCGCCCACCAGCAGGGGAATATTGCCCCGTGCGGTGATCTCAGCCATGGCGGCCAGGGCATCGGTGCGAAAATCCGCCGCCGAATAACTCTCGGCGGGGTCAATGATGTCGATCAGCCGGTGCGGATGCTGCGCGAGCAACGCCTTGGAGGGCTTGGCCGTGCCGATGTCCATGTCCCGGTAAACCAGGGCAGAGTCGACGCTGATCAACTCGCATGGCAGCACCTTGGTCAGCTCGATAGCGAGATCGGTCTTACCGGCGGCCGTGGGGCCCATCAGGAAGATTGCGGGGGGCAAGGCACTCATCAACGACCGCGCAGGAACAGTTTGTCCAGATCGTCCAGGCCCATCTGGGTCCAGGTCGGTCGGCCATGGTTGCACTGCCCGCTGCGCTCGGTGTTTTCCATGTCGCGCAGTAGCCCGTTCATTTCCGGCAACGCCAGGCGGCGGTTGGCGCGGATGGCACCATGGCAGGCCATGGTGCCCAGCAATTCGTTGATGTGGGCCTGAATACGGTCGCTGGTGCCGTACTCCATCAGGTCCGCCAACACATCGGCGACCAGCCGGTTGGCCTCGGCCTGCTTGAGCAGCGCAGGGATCTGCCGGATCGCAAGGGTTTCCGGCCCCAGACGCTGCAGCTCAAAGCCCAGCTTCTGGAAAACCTCGTGATGCTCTTCGGCGCAATCGGCCTCACGCTGGCTGACCGCCAGGGATTCGGGCACCAGCAACGGCTGGCCGCTGAGACCTTCACTGGCCATGGCGACCTTTAGCCGCTCATACATGATCCGCTCATGGGCGGCGTGCATATCGACCAGCACCAGGCCATGGGCGTTTTCCGCCAGGATGTAGATACCTTTGAGCTGCGCCAACGCATAACCCAGCGGCGGAATATCACCGCCGCCTTCGGGCAAGGCCGCCGCACTCGGCTGTGCGCCCGGCAGCGGCGCGAAGAATTCGCGATAAGCGGCCTGAGCTTCGGCCACCGGCACCGCTGACTGCGGCCGCGGTGTGTATTGATATTGATAACCCGCACCCGAGCCAGCGTTCGGTGCTGTGTAAGCCGGCTGCGGTTGCGGCGATTGCAGCAGGTTGCCTGCCAGGCTCATTTCGCCCTGGGGGCCGAATTCACCGGCCTCGGGCCCACTTGGCCGCACCACCGCGGTTACGATTGGCGCCGCCAGTTGGTCATCCGGGCGCACATCGCCCAGCGCGCGGTGCAACGTGCCATAAAGGAAGTCGTGCACCATGCGCCCATCACGGAAACGCACTTCGTGTTTGGTCGGGTGCACGTTGACGTCCACCACCGACGGGTCGACCTCGAAAAACAGCACAAACGTCGGATGCCGCCCATTGAACAGCACGTCGCGATAAGCCTGGCGGACCGCGTGGGCCACCAATTTGTCGCGCACCGCGCGGCCATTCACAAAGAAATACTGCAAATCCGCCTGGCTGCGGGAGAAAGTCGGCAAGCCCACCCAGCCCCACAGACGCAAGCCGTTGCGCTCGATTTCGATCGGCAGCGCCTGCTCCAGGAAGCCCGCGCCGCACACCGCCGCGACTCGACGCGCACGGGCGGCGTCATCATTGGCTTCGTGCAGGCTGAGAATGGTCTTGCCGTTGTGGCGCAGGTGAAACGCCACATCGAAACGCGCCAGGGCCAGGCGTTTGATGACTTCCTGCAGGTGATCGAATTCGGTTTTTTCGGCTTTGAGGAATTTGCGCCGCGCCGGGGTGTTGAAGAACAAATCGCGCACTTCTACCGAGGTGCCCACCGGATGCGCCGCCGGCTGGACTCTGGCCGCCATGTCGCGCCCTTCGGTTTCCACTTGCCAGGCCTGATCGGCGCTGCGGGTGCGCGAGGTCAACGTCAGGCGCGCTACGGAGCTGATGGACGCCAGGGCCTCACCGCGAAAGCCCAGGCTCATCACCCGTTCAAGGTCTTCCAGATCGCGAATTTTGCTGGTGGCGTGACGGGCCAGGGCCAGCGGCAGGTCGTCGGAGGAAATACCGCTGCCGTCGTCACGTACGCGCAGGAGTTTTACACCGCCCTGCTCCACATCCACATCGATGCGCTTGGCACCGGAGTCGATGCTGTTTTCCAGCAACTCCTTGATCACCGATGCCGGTCGTTCCACCACTTCGCCCGCAGCGATCTGGTTGGCCAGGCGCGGGCTGAGCAATTCAATGCGCGACCCGCTGGTGAGGTTTGATTCGCTCATTACTGTGCCGCCAATTCTGTGCCTGGGATGGTCAACACCTGGCCGACTTTCAACTCATCGGTTTTCAGGTTGTTCGCATTGCGCAAGGTCGCGGGCGATACCTGGAAACGCACCGCCAGCATGGCCAGGGTATCGCCGGGCTGTACGCGATGATCACGCGGGCCTTGGGCGATCTTGCCGGAGTCACGCAGCCAGGCGATGTAAGTGCCAGGAGGCGGGTTCTGCTGGAAGAACTGGCGCACGCCAGCGCTGATGGAACGTGCCAGTGCCTGCTGGTGGCTGGCGCTGGCCAGTTTGGACGCTTCGTTGGCGTTGGAGATAAAGCCAGTCTCCACCAGGATCGACGGAATATCCGGCGACTTCAACACCATGAACCCCGCCTGTTCTACACGCTGTTTGTGCAACGACGTGACGCGCCCAATGTTGCTCAATACTTTCTGGCCGACGTTCAGGCTGGACGTCAGGGAGGCCGTCATCGACAGGTCCAATAGTACGCCAGCGAGCATTTTGTCCTTGTCGTCCAGGGACACATTGCCAGCTCCGCCGATCAGGTCGGACCGGTTTTCACTGTCGGCCAGCCAGCGCGCGGTCTCGGACGTGGCACCACGGTCCGACAGCGCGAACACCGAAGCACCGAAGGCGGCCGTCGACGGCGCGGCGTCGGCGTGGATCGACACGAACAGGTCGGCGCCTTTCTTACGCGCAATTTCGGTACGGCCGCGCAACGGGATGAAATAGTCGCCGGTGCGGGTCAGTTCCGCACGGTAGCCTTTCATGCCATTGACCTGGCGCTGCAACTCGCGGGCGATGGCCAGTACCACGTCTTTTTCATGCTGACCACGCGAGCCGGATGCGCCCGGGTCTTCACCACCGTGGCCAGCGTCGATGACCACGATGATGTCGCGCTTGCCGGCCGGGGCTGGCGGCGGCGGTGGCAGCTTGACCTGAGGCTGCGAAGGGTTGACCGGCACCGCCGGTACAGTTGCCACGCTCGGGGTCGGCGCGGGCGGCGGCGCGGCGTCGGCGGCGTTGTCAAACAGGTCGACCACCAGTCGGTTGCCGTACTGAGCATTCGGCGCCAGGGAGAAACTCTTGGGCGTCACGACTTTTTTCAGGTCGATAACCACGCGCAGATCGGTCGGCGTACGCTGTGCCGAGCGCATGGCGGTAATCGGGGTATTGGCGGTGGAGACTTTCAGCGGCGCGGCCAGGGTCGCACCATTGATGTCGATCACCAGGCGATCAGGCGCCGTCAGGGTAAAGACGCTGTGCTGGACCGGGCCAGACAGGTCGAACACCAGTCGCGTGTTATCCGGCGCTCGCCACAGGCGCACACTCTTTACCTGTGAAGCAGCCAGAGCATTGACAGTCATTGCCGCAAGCAACACCCCTACGACAGCAACCAACGCGCGAAAGCGCATACCTAACCCCACCAATTATTTGAATTCCAAAGCCAAAGCGGCACACCACGACTCGGCGCGCGCGCTCTGGGGCAACAACTTCAGCTGACGTCCATGCTCATGCGGCGTAATGGTAATGGTCAGGTCCGGCTTTGGCAAAAAGCCTGCACCTTTATCTGGCCATTCGATCAGGCATAAAGCATCTTCATCGAAGTAATCACGGATACCCATGAACTCCAATTCCTCAGGGTCCACCAGGCGATAAAGATCGAAGTGAAAGGCACGCACCGCGCTAATCTCGTAGGGCTCCACCAGTGTGAACGTCGGGCTTTTTACCGTCCCTTGATGACCCAATCCGCGAATAATCCCACGGGACAGCGTGGTCTTGCCGGCCCCCAGGTCACCCTGCAGGAAAACCAGCCCCTTGCCGGCCGTCAGTTGCGCAAGGCGATGGCCCAACGCAACCATGGCGTCTTCATCGGCCAGAAAAAGAATTACTTCAGGCACGGTGACTGCTCCTCCAGCAATTGACGAATGGCGGGGATCAGGTCACTGGCGGCGAGCCCGCGACCCAAGGTGCCCTGTCGTTCCCCAGCCGTGGCGTGCAGCCAAACAGCCAGGCAACTGGCCTCGTACGCGGGCATGCCCTGAGCCAGCAAGGCCCCGACCAGGCCTGCCAATACATCGCCCAGCCCTGCGGTGGCCATGGCCGGATGGCCTTGATCGCAGCGGGAAACGCGCCCATCCGGGCAGGCAATCAAACTGCCTGCACCCTTAAGAATGGCGACGGCATTGAATTTCAGACTCAACGCGCGCGCTACCTTAAGACGGTCGGCCTGAACGTCGGCTGTCGAGATCCCCAACAATCGCGCCGCTTCGCCCGGGTGCGGGGTGATAACGCAGTTGGCCGGCAGGCTTACACCGCCGTCGGCCAGTTGATTCAACGCGTCGGCGTCCCACACCTGCGGCTGGCGGGCATTGGCCGCGACAGACAACAGACTTTTGCCCCAACTGGCAGCACCCAGGCCAGGCCCAATGACGATCACCGAGATCTTTTCCAGCAAGCCCATCAATTGGTTGGCAGAACTGACGCCAAGGGTCATGACTTCCGGCAAACGGGCCAGCGCCGCGGGCACGTGCTCAAGGCGCGTGGCCAGAGACACCATGCCCGCACCACTGCGCAAGGCACTTTCAGCGCTCAGTAGCGCGGCGCCGCCAAAACCAAGGTCGCCGCCGATCACCAGCAGGTGGCCGAACTGGCCTTTATGGGCGTGCGGGGAACGCGCAGCCAGTGGCGGCAAATGGCCGGGCAACAGTGGCTGAACGTCGGTAATTTCGTGTTTTGTCTGCGGCATGCGTCTTCAAGCTCCGATGTCTGGCAGAATTATACGCATCTAACCTGTGGTTTCCCGTGTCTCATGCCCGCTATTACCTCCGATCTGCCCGCCCTCGCCCAATCGATCAAAGACTGGGGCCGCGAGCTGGGCTTTCAGCAAGTCGGCATCAGCGGCCTGGACTTGGCCGAGCATGAGCAGCACCTGCAACGCTGGCTCGACGCGGGCTACCACGGCGAGATGGATTACATGGGCGCCCACGGCAGCAAACGCTCCCACCCCGAAGAACTGGTACCCGGCACCCTGCGCGTGGTGTCGCTGCGCATGGACTACCTGCCGGGCGACACCCAGATGGCGCATCTACTGGCCCAGCCGGAAAAAGCCTACATCTCGCGCTATGCCCTGGGTCGCGATTACCACAAGCTGATCCGCAAACGCGTGCAGCAACTGGCCGATCGCATCCAATCCCAGATCGGCCCCTTTGGCTTTCGCGCATTCGTCGACAGCGCGCCAGTGCTCGAAAAAGCCATCGCCGAGCAAGCCGGCCTGGGCTGGATCGGCAAGAACACCCTGGTACTCAACCGCAAAGCCGGCAGTTATTTCTTCCTCAGCGAATTGTTCGTCGACCTGCCCTTGCCAGTCGATCCGCCCCATAGCACCGAGCACTGCGGACGCTGCACCGCCTGCCTGGATATCTGCCCCACCAATGCCTTCGTCGGCCCGTATGTACTGGACGCCCGGCGCTGTATCTCGTACCTCACCATTGAGCTGAAAACGGCTATCCCGGAAGACCTGCGCCCGCTGATCGGTAATCGCGTCTTCGGCTGCGATGACTGTCAGATCGTTTGTCCGTGGAATCGTTTCGCTCGCCCCACTGGCGAAGGCGATTTCCAGCCACGGCATAACCTGGATAACGCAGAGCTGGCCGAACTGTTTATGTGGGACGAGGATAAATTCCTCAGCAGCACCGAAGGCTCACCTCTGCGCCGCGCCGGTTATGAGCGCTGGCTGCGCAACCTGGCGGTAGGACTGGGCAATGCGCCATCAAGCATTCCGGTACTGGAGGCCCTGAAAGCGCGGCGCGAGTACCCGTCGGAGCTGGTGCGCGAGCATGTGGAATGGGCGCTCAAGCAGCATGCCGAGCGTCAGTGCACATCATCGTTGTAGACGAACTTGGGCATTTCCCAGTGAAAGCGGATCGCCAGTAGACGCAATAGAAAGCCACTGAACAACGTCAGCAGGATGGCTTGCTCGCCGGGCAGCTCCAGATGCAGGCACAACAGATAGAACCAAGCGGCGAGGAACGACACGCTGGCGTACAACTCGCGGCGGAAGACCAGCGGGATGTCGTTGCAGAAGATATCCCGCAGAATGCCACCGAACACCCCGGTGATCACGCCGCTGACCGACGCCACCAGCATGCCGTGCCCCATTTCCAGGGCGGTCATGCAGCCAATCAAGGTGAACGCCACCAGGCCCACGGCGTCCAGGGCCAGGAATACCGAGCGCAGGCGTCGCATCAGCGGCGCGATAAAGATCGTCACCAGCGCGGCCACCGAGGTCAGCACCAGGTATTCAGGGTGCTTGACCCACGTCAGCGGGTAGTGCCCCAGCAACACATCCCGCACCGAACCGCCCCCCAGCGCCGTCACGCAGGCAATCAACACCACCCCAAACCAGTCCATGCCGCGCCGACCGGCGGACAAGGCGCCGGTCATGGCTTCGGCGGTGATGGCGATGAGGTAAAGCATCAGCAGCATGATGGCGATCCTTGTAGTGAGCGGGCTTGCCCCGCGCCGGGCTGCGCAGCAGCCCCAAATACTTGGCGATGATATCTATAGGGAAAAATGCGGCAACAGCAGTGGGGCCGCTACGCAGCCCAGCGCGGGGCAAGCCCGCTCACAACAGGAAGCCCGGACACGGTAAGAAACCGTTTCAAGCCTTGATGAAATGCTTACGGTAATGCTGCAGCTCGGCAATCGATTCGCGAATATCGTCCAGCGCCAGGTGAGTGCTGCCCTTGTGGAAGCTGTCTTTGACTTCCGGCGCCCAGCGCGCAGCCAGTTCCTTGAGTGTGGACACGTCCAGGTTGCGGTAATGGAAGTAGCTTTCCAGCGCTTTCATATGGGTATAAAGGAAGCGACGATCCTGGCAGATGCTGTTGCCGCAGATCGGCGACTTGCCTTTGGGTACCCACTGCTCCAGGAAGGCGATGGTCTGGGCTTCAGCCTCGGCCATGCTGATGCGACTGTCGCGCACGCGCTGGGTCAGGCCGGAATTGCCATGGGTGCGGGTATTCCACTCATCCATGGTGGCTAGCACTGCGTCGCTGTGGTGGATGGCGATCACCGGACCTTCGGCCAAGGTATTGAGGTTGCTGTCGGTAACAATCGTCGCCATCTCGATGATGACGTCGGTGTCGGGGTTCAGACCGGTCATTTCCAGATCGATCCAAATCAGGTTCTGTGGGTTTTGCATGGCTCGTTTCTCTTGGCACCTTGGCGTAGCTGCGCAGTTTAGCAGGCGGGGGCGTGCTAGACTCGCGACCGTTTCACCCAAACCTTTGCATTATCGATACGGAACACCAATGGCCAAACGCCAGCTCAACCGTCGCCAAAACTGGCGCATCGAAAAGATTCAAGGCGAACGCGCTGCCCGCGCCGCCAAACGTGAATCCTCCGCCGTGGAAGCGCTCGAGGGCGGCGACCTGGGCCCCGAACAAACGGGTCTGGTGATCGCGCACTTTGGCGTGCAGGTCGAAGTCGAGGCGCTGGAAGGCGAACTCGCTGGCCAGGTGTTCCGTTGTCACTTGCGCGCCAACCTGCCGGCGCTGGTCACCGGCGACCGCGTGGTCTGGCGTGCTGGCAACCAAGGGATCGGCGTGATCGTCGCCCAGTTGCCCCGCAGCACCGAACTGCGCCGCCCCGACAGTCGCGGCCAGCTCAAGCCGGTGGCGGCCAACGTCGACATGATCGTGATTGTTTTCGCGCCACTGCCCGAGCCCCATGCCAACCTGATCGACCGCTACCTGGTGGCCGCCGAGCACGCCGGCATTCGCCCACTGCTGCTGTTGAACAAATTCGACCTGATCGACGAACAGAATGCTCCGGCGCTCAATGCGTTGCTGGCGGTCTACCGCACCCTGGGCTACCCGGTGCTGGAAGTCTCGGCCCATCACGGCAATGGCATGGAACAACTGCAACAACAGTTGGACGGGCGCATCAGCGTGTTCGTAGGCCAGTCCGGCGTCGGCAAGTCGTCGCTGGTCAATAGCCTGCTGCCGGAAGTCGACACCCGAGTGGGGCCGCTGTCGGAGCTGTCCGGCCAGGGAACCCACACCACCACCACCGCGCGACTGTTTCACTTCCCCGGCGGCGGCGAGCTGATCGACTCCCCGGGTATCCGCGAATTCGGCCTCGGCCACGTCAGCCGCAGCGATGTGGAAGCCGGCTTTATCGAGTTCAACGACCTGATCGGCACCTGCCGCTTCCGTGACTGCAAGCACGACCGCGAACCGGGCTGCGCCCTGCTCAAGGCCCTGGAAGATGGCCGCGTGCAACAGCAGCGGATGAATAGCTATCGGTCGATCATTGCGAGCTTGCCTGAGAGCAGCTACTGACCGGTTTCTTGCCCTGCGAAGCAGACGTGAAAAGGCCGCGATGATCGCGGCCTTTTATATACAGCTTATGAGCCCGCTTTGGGCACCGTCGGGTCTTTCACCCCACCGTCATCGAACAAATTCAACTTCTGCCGCAGTTCATGGGCCGGCAACGGCTCCTGCCCTGGCGGGATAGCGTTCGGGTCAGTGGGCACTTCACCTGGCGCGCCGGCGCCTGGAGCCGGCGTCGCAGGCGGTTGATCGCCTTCGATCGCACGCTGAGCCTTTTTGGTCAGCACGACAATGTCGATACGCCGGTTGACCGGGTTGTACGGATCCTTCGCATCAAACAGTTGCGAAGAGGCAAAACCCACCACTCGCGCCACTTGCGCATCCGGGTAGCTGCCGGCCACCAGGGCACGACGGGCCGCGTTGGCGCGGTTGGCCGAAAGCTCCCAGTTGCCAAAGTCGCCCTGGCCCGCGTAAGGCTTGGCATCGGTATGGCCGCTGATGCTGATCTTGTTCGGCACCGCTTTGATGGTGTCGGCCATGGCCAGCAGGATGTCCTCGAAGTACGGCTTCAAACGCGCACTGCCGGAATCGAACATCGGCCGGTTGGCGGCGTCGGTGATCTGGATGCGCAAACCCTCGGGGGTGATCTCGAAAGAAATCTGGTCCTTGAACTTCAGCAGTTGCGGGTTTTCCTCAACCTTGTTCTGCAACTCCTGCAGCAGTAGCTCAAGACGCTCCTGCTCGACCTGTTCGGCCATGGACTCGACCGTATCGCGCTCAATCGGGATTTTCTCCTGAGGCGCCTCGGTCTTCACTTCCGGGTTGATGGTGCGTTCAGGCGCCAGTTGAGGCGAGCCGCCCAGGTCGATCACAAAGGGCGTGCCGCTTTCCGAGAAACCGATGGGGTCTTTGAAGTAGCCGGCGATGGCGATCTTCTGCTCAGGCGTGGCGGTAGACATCAGCCACAGCACCAGAAAGAACGCCATCATCGCCGTCGCAAAGTCGGCGAAGGCGATTTTCCAGGCACCACCATGGTGCCCCGCAGCGAAGCGCTTGACGCGCTTGATGATTATCGGCTGGTTGTTTTCCATGGCTTAGCGACCGCGAACCGCTTGTTCCAGCTCGGCGAAGCTTGGGCGATGCTTGGGGTACAGCACCTTGCGACCGAACTCCACCGCCAGCGAAGGCGGCATGCCGGAAGCGGACGCCACCAGGCTGGCCTTGATCGATTCGTACAGGTTGATCTCTTCCTTGGCGTCGTGGGCCAGGGAGGTCGCCAGCGGACCGAAGAACCCGTAAGCCGCGAGAATACCGAAGAAGGTACCCACCAGGGCCGCACCTACGTGCATACCGATGGCCGCCTGATCACCCTCGCCCAGCGAGGCCATGGTCACCACGATACCGAGTACCGCCGCCACGATACCGAAGCCGGGCATGCCGTCGGCGATGCCGGTCACCGCGTGAGACGGGTGCTCCAGTTCTTCTTTGAGGCTGAACAGTTCCATGTCGAACAACCCTTCCAGCTCATGGGGGGCCATGTTGCCGGAGGACATGATGCGCAGGTAATCACAGATATAGGCGGTCATGCGCTCGTCTTTGAGCACGGCCGGGTACTTGGCGAAAATCGGGCTGGCGGCGGCGTCTTCGATGTCGGCCTCGATGGCCATCATGCCTTCGCGGCGGCTCTTGTTGAGGATCTCGTAGACCAGGCCCAGCACTTCCAGATAGAACGTGTGGGAGAAGCGCGAGCCGAACATGCTCAGGGACTTCTTGACCACGTGCATGGTCATGTACCCAGGGTTGGCTTGCAGGAATGCACCAAATGCCGCCCCGCCGATGATCATCACTTCGAAAGGTTGGATCAGCGCGGCGATCTTACCGTGGGAAAGGACGTAACCGCCGAGCACGCTCGCGAGGACGACGATGATGCCGATAATTTTAGCCATAGGAGATGAGTACTTGCGCCGTCAGGTTCATGGACATATTTGGGGGAACTGAAAAACTCTTGTTCTACTTATCGGCAAAACTGCGCCAGACTATAGCCCGTTAAGGCGAAAAGCCAGTTCGGCCCGCTCTGGGCGTGTTGACCGCAAGTGATGATCGCGCCCCTACCATGGCCAAACAAAAAATCGACCCAACTGCAAAACCTGCTTCCCTCCCCGACTGGATCAAGCGTCTGGACGAGGTGCGCCTGCCCGTTCCACAGACCAGCCACGACCGTGTGTGCAAAGCCATCCGCGACAACCGCAGTTCGTTGCGAGATATTGCCGAGCTGATGCAAAACAGCCCGGCGCTGGTGCTCAGCGTGATGCGCGAGGCCAACAGCCATACCCATGGCAGCCTAGCCGAACCGGCGGAAAACCTCGAAGTGGCGCTCAACCGCCTGGGCCTCAAGCGCGCCGAGGAACTGCTGGCACGCTTGCCGTCGGTGCCCGACCAAGACATTCCCGTGGCGTTGCGCCAGCTATTGTTGGTCAGTCAGCACGCCTCGCAGCAAGCCAACGGTCTGTTTGGCAGCCGATTGGCGCGACTGTGGCAAGACATTCATTGGGGCAGCCTGCTGTTTTTGTCGCCGCTGTGGCCGATGGCGGTGGCTTATCCCAAGCTGCTGGAAGAATGGGAGCTGCGGGTTATCCACAAGGGTGAGTCGGCGCGCGTGGTTGAACAGCAGTTATTCGGCGTACGCCTGCTGGACTTGTGCATCGGCCTGACCGAAGCCTGGCACCTGCCGATGTGGGTATCCCAGGGTTATACCCTGCTGCTGAATGAGCAACGCATGTTGGTCAAAGCGCTGCGTATCGCCCGTGACGAAGACCCACTGCACCAACAGCAATTGCTGGACGCCGCCCCCCATCTGCGCCGCTGGCTGAACCAGCCGGCCAACACCGTACTGCTGGCCAATGGCCTAGCGATGTCCGCCCAAGAATCCTGGACCTGCCCGCACACGCAGCGCTGGCAATTCCTCACCGCTCTGTACCTGCAACAACCCTTGGCCGAAGTGCAGCAGCAAGTCCATCAACAGGCAGTGACCAGCGCCCGCACCACGCTGATGCCCGACCTTTGGCACCCGGCGCTGTCGTTGATCTGGCCGTGGCATGTGCAGAAGATCCACCGTGGTTTGCTGCCCGCCCCGCCGCCCACCGCCGAGGCGCTGGCCGTGTGGCGCAGCCGCTGCACCGAACTGCTGATGGAACCGAGCCGCTTTGCCAACGCCATGCACCTGACCACCTGTGCCAAAGAGGCGCTGGTCGCCAGCGGCATGCAACGGGTGATGCTGCTGATGACCGACCGCGCCCAAAGCACCCTGCGCGTGCATCAGGTCGACGGCCTACCCAAGGATGCCGCCAACCTGAGCCTGGATGTGGTCCACAGCACAATGCTCCAGCGTCTGCTGGAGAAATCCGCCCAGGTGCGCTTCACACCGGACAACCACGCGCAGTTCTCCGCGCTGCTGCCGCCGATCCTGCGCCGCCTGTTCAATGGCGAACACTTGCTGCTGCGCTCCCTGAGCTGCAACGGCAAAGTCGTGATGCTGATGGTGGCCGACCAGGGCGGCGGTCCGTTCTCGGAAACCACCGTGCAGGCGTTCGGCAAAACCGCTCAATGCATCGAAAAGGCCCTGCACTGCTTTACCAACCGCGGCGCCTGATGCTTGCGCTACAATCGCCATCCTTTATCGCCAACTTTTATGCCCAGGAGACCTCACATGCCTGACTTCTCTGGCTTGCCGCTGGTGATCGAATCCGCCGACCTGCAAAGTCGCCTGGGTGCCGAACACCTGATTGTGGTGGACCTCACCAGCGCCGCCCGCTACGCCGAAGGGCATATCCCCGGCGCGCACTTCGTTGACCCCAAACGCACCCAACTGGGCCAACCGCCGGCTCCGGGCCTGCTGCCGAACAAGGCCGACCTGGAAAAGCTGTTTGGCGAACTCGGCCACACGCCGGATGCGACCTACGTGGTCTACGACGACGAAGGCGGCGGCTGGGCCGGGCGTTTTATCTGGTTGCTCGACGTGATCGGCCATCAGAAATACCACTATCTCGACGGCGGCCTGCTGGCATGGTTGGCAGACGGCCAGCCCGTCTCCACCGACGTCCCCCCGTCGGCCGGCGGCCCGGTCAGCGTCACGTTGCACGATGGCCCCACCGCCACCCGCGAATACCTGCAAAGCCGTCTTGGCGCTGCCGACCTGGGCATCTGGGACGCGCGCGGCCCGCTGGAGTATTCCGGCGAGAAGGTGCTCGCGGCCAAGGGCGGGCATATCCCCGGTGCGGTCAACTTCGAATGGACTGAAGGCATGGATAAGGCGCGCAACCTGCGCATCCGCCGCGACATGCCACAGATTCTTGAAAACCTGGGCCTGACGCCCGACAAAGAAATCATCACCCATTGCCAGACTCACCATCGCTCTGGCTTCACCTACCTGGTGGCCAAGGCGCTCGGTTATCCGCGAGTCAAAGGTTATGCCGGTTCCTGGGGCGAATGGGGTAATCACCCCGACACGCCCGTTGAAAAGACTTAAGGTTTAAGGACAGTTATGAAAAAGCAGTTGTTTATCCTCAGCCAGTACTTGCTGCCGCACCACTTACTGTCGCGTCTGGCCGGTTGCGTGGCCGAGTGCCGCGTGCGCTGGTTCAAAAATGCCTTCACCACATGGTTCGCCAAGCGCTATCAAGTGGATATGTCCCAGGCACTGGTGGAGGACGTGACCGCTTATGAGCACTTCAACGCGTTCTTCACCCGTGCCTTGAAAGACGGCGCGCGCCCACTCGACCCCACCCCCGGCGCCGTGCTGAGCCCCGCCGACGGCGCAGTCAGCCAACTGGGCCCGATCGAGCATGGCCGTGTGTTCCAGGCCAAAGGCCATAGCTTCAGCGTATTGGAATTACTGGGCGGCGATGCAGCCATGGCGGCGCCTTTCATGGGCGGCGATTTCGCCACTATTTACCTGTCGCCGAAGGACTATCACCGCGTGCACATGCCGCTGGCCGGCACGCTGCGCGAGATGGTCTATGTGCCTGGGCGGATTTTCTCGGTCAACCAGACCACCGCCGAAAACGTGCCGGAGCTGTTTGCGCGCAACGAGCGGGTGGTCTGCCTGTTCGACACCGAACGCGGCCCGATGGCTGTGGTGCTGGTGGGCGCAATGATCGTGGCGTCGATTGAAACCGTGTGGGCCGGCCTGGTTACGCCACCCAAGCGCGAGCTGAAAACCTTCCGCTATGACGAAGCCGCCCGCGCGCCGATCCACCTGGAAAAAGGTGCGGAGCTGGGACGTTTCAAGTTGGGTTCCACCGCGATCGTGCTGTTCGGGCCGGATCAAGTGCAGTGGTCAGAAGCGCTGCTGGCCGGTTCGCCGGTGCAGATGGGTCAAGGGATCGGCCTGCCGAAAGCCTGATCCAATATTTGCAGAGACCCAATGTGAGAGGGGGCTTGCCCCCGATAGCTGAGTGTCAGTCAACATCAAAGTGACTGATCTACTGCTATCGGGGGCAAGCCCCCTCCCACATTTTCTGACCGTATTGAGTCAGTCAGAGCTGGCCATCGCGGTCGCGAAAGCCCAACAGATACAGCACACCGTCCAACCCCAGGGTCGAAATGGCCTGCTTGGCCGACTGTTTGACCAGCGGCTTGGCCCGGAACGCTACGCCCAACCCGGCAATCGCCAGCATCGGCAAATCGTTGGCACCGTCGCCTACCGCGATGGTCTGCTCCAGACGCAACCCTTCCTTGTGCGCCAGCTCCTTGAGCAGGTCGGCCTTGCGTTGCGCGTCGACAATCGGCTCGACCGCCACGCCGGTCACTTTGCCGTCGACCACTTCCAACTCATTGGCGAATACGTAATCGATGCCCAGTTTGGCCTGTAATTGCTTGGCGAAGTAGGTAAAGCCGCCGGACAAGATCGCGGTTTTGTAACCCAGGCGCTTGAGTTCGGCGAACAGGGTTTCGGCGCCTTCGGTCAGGCGCAGGGAAGCGCCAATGGAATCCAGCACGCTCACATCCAGGCCTTTGAGCAGTGCCAAGCGCTCCTTGAAGCTGGCGCGGAAGTCCAGCTCGCCGGCCATGGCACGCTCAGTGATGGCGCTGACTTGATCGCCCACACCGGCAGCCTTGGCCAGTTCGTCGATGACTTCGGCTTCGATCAAGGTGGAGTCCATATCGAACACCGCCAGGCGGCGGTTGCGGCGGAACAGCGAATCTTCCTGGAAGGCGATATCGACATTCAACTCCTGGGCGACGCTGAGGAATTCCGCGCGCAGGGCCTGCGGGTCAGCCGGCTCGCCACGCACGGAAAACTCGATGCAGCCTTTGCCCTGGTCGGCCGGCGTGTCCAATGGCATGCGCCCCGACAGACGGTCGATGTGGTCGATATTCAAGCCGTACTGCGCGGTGATGGAGCTGACGCGCTGCAGTTGTTCTGCGGTGACCTTGCGAGTCAACAATGTGACGATATGGCGTTTCTTGCCTTGGCCGGCCACCCAATGCTGGTAGTCCGCTTCGGATACCGGAGTGAAACGCACCTGTTGATCCAGCTTGTACGCGGTAAACAGGATGTCCTTGAGCACGGACGATGACTGCTCGTTGCTGGGAATTTCCACCAGGATGCCGAACGACAGGGTGTCGTGGATCACGGCCTGGCCGATGTCGAGAATGTTCACACCACCCTGGGCCAGCACACCGGTAATGGCAGCGGTAAGACCCGGGCGGTCTTCCCCAGTGATGTTAATCAGGACAATTTCGCGCAAGGCGCACCCCCAGGCTGGAAAAAAACCGCATTCTACCCACTTTCAGTGACCATCGGGCACAGCCAGCGCTTTGCCGGTCATGGGCCTGTCGCTATACTGCGCGTCAACTTCACGGACCAAGAGCCGAGCTCAAGTGAACCGGCCCACGCCAGTAAAAACCGACAACTTCTTCCTGCTGATCTTCCGGGCACTGCGCCACCGCCGTGTACCGATCGCATTACGCATCGCCAGCCATAACGTGATCCTGGTCGCCCTGGCCCTGGTGATCTACGCCTGCGTAATGGGTTTGCAGTTCAAACAGGCCATGCACGAGCAAGCCGACGCCCTGGGCGAAAGCTTGACCACCCAGACCGCCACCTCGGCGACCGAGCTGCTGGTGTCCAACGACATCCTCAGTCTCAACGTGCTGCTCAATAACCTCACCAAGAACCCGCTGGTGGCTCACGCCGCCATCTACAGCGTCGACAACCGGATCATGGCCGAAGCCGGCCAGCGCCCGAAGAACGGCTTGTTGGGTGAGGCCGAAGGCCTGTATCAAAGCAATATCACCTTTCAGGACGTGAAGGCCGGCCAGTTGCGCATCAGCCTGGATATGCAGCAATTCCAGCAGCCGATGACCATCAGCCTGCAAAGCATGGGCATCCTGAGCGCGATTCTGCTGGCCCTGGCCCTGGCCTTGAGCCTGCGCCTGGGTCGGCATATCTCGACACCGCTGATGCAACTGCGCATCTGGCTGCGGGATATCGACGAACACACCCCGGCCACCGACCGCCAGGATGAAATCGGCGACCTTGCCCGCCAACTCCACGCCAGCTTCGCCCCGGAGCCGGTGGTTCGCGAAGTTGAACCGGAACCCGAATTCGACGACACCGATTACGACGACGAACCCGAGTTCGAGGTGCGCGACCTGCGCGATCCGGGCTTCGACGAAAAGCCGCCGGTGGCGGGCCTCAAGCCGGCGACACGCAGGGCACTTATCGCCGAAGAGGATGAGTTGGACGACGAAGACCCGTTCGCTGATCTGCGCGATACCGCGGCCAGCAGCCCGGCCGTCGCGCCCAAAGCGGTGCCGGCGAAAAACGCCGAGCCTCAGCACAGCGCGGTACTGGCCGTACAACTCGGCGCCCAGGACCAACTGCGTCGCTTGCCCCGCGCACGCCTGACGGAATTGCTGGAGCGCTACCGCGACTGCCTCGACCAGGCCGCTTCGCTGTACCAGAGCGAACTGCACACCCTCAACGATGGCAGCACCTTGATGCTGTTCCACAGCGAAGACAGCGGTGAAGACTACCTGACCAACGCCATCTGCTGCGGCGAGCTGCTGCGCGCCTTGGGCCATGCCCTGCAGATCGAAGTGGCGGACAGTGGCATCACCCTGCAACTGCAACTGGGCCTGACAGTGGGCGACGATCTGTTCGGCATGAGCCAGATCGACCTGCTGCTCACCGAAATCGCCCAGGACGCGCTGGCCTTGTCCCAACACAGCCGCAACCTGCTGCTGGTGGAGCGCAAGATCAGCGAAGACCCGCTGATTCGCCAGCGCGCCCGTATCCGCCCGATTGCCAGCCCCGAAGGCGCAAGCTGTGTGGAACGTTTGATGGAACCGTATCCGTCGATGCTGGAGCGTCAGTTAGCGCGGATGCACGAGACCCGTACCAAGCCTTGAAGCAAACCGCAAAATCAGTGTGGGAGGGGCTTGCCCCTGATGGCGATGTGTCAGTGACAGCTGGGCTGACTGACCCACTGCTATCGGGGGCAAGCCCTCTCCCACATTTGGATCCCTAAAAACTTCAAGTAAATCGCACGCAAACAAAAGGCCCGCTGAATCAGCGGGCCTTTTGTTTGCGTGGCATTCAGATCAAAACCGGAACACTTCCATATCGGTACGAATCGGCGTGGCCATCGGCATCTTGGGCTTTTCCGGAGCAACCGGCTTGGCCTGGGCCGGCGCTTGTTTGCGCGGGGCCTCGGCGGCAATCGGTGGCTGGTTGGCCAATGGCTTGAGCGCCACCGACAGTTGCTGCGCCAAATGCTGCAACAGCACGCCCTGGGCCTGGACCTGGGACGCGGTGGTGCCGGTGTGCTGTTCCTGCAAGTGCACGATACGGTTGTCACGCACCTGGCCACGGCGATCGATCAAGCGCCACTGCGCATCGAGAATTGCCGGTTGCGAAGCACCCGAGTCCAATCGGGTGATGGTCAACAGCACCTGCACGTCCGGCGTAAAGCCGACAGGCGCGGGGGCCAGGACCACACGTTGGCTGTCCAACTGACCGGCCACCTGGCGCAGCATCAGCTGGTTGATGTCGGACGATAAACTGCCCGCCCAACGACCATCGGTGGAACCTTGCAGGCTGCCGTCGTTCTGACGTTGCAGCAGGGTCTCGCGTTGCAGGTAGTCGGCGACGATTACCGGCCCCAGCAACACCGCCATGCCGGCGGTTTGAGCTGGCTGAGCCGGACTTCCGCTGTCCAGCTGGTACAGCGACACCGGTTGATGTGTGCTGCAACCCGCCAGCCCCAAAAGGCCAGCGAGCATAAAAATAAAAGGAAGGCGTGGAGCAGTCATCATCCCATCCAGGTGGCTGCCACAAGGCGAACCACAATGTAATACTAAAAAATAACCTGTACACGCTCGGCCACGCCGGCGCTGAAGAGGCCATATCATCCGTGAATATGCGCCATGACTCCAGCGCCAAAGCGTCGATCTACGGGTTAAATCGTAGATCGAGGGCTCTAAAACGCCTTAAACGGGCGTTTCAACCAACAAAGCATCCACCCGCTGGAAGCCACGAGGCAATTTATTACCCCGGCGGCCACGCTCGCCCTTGTAGTGCTCAAGGTCGTCAGGGCGCAGCGACAAAGTGCGCTTACCCGCCTGGAGCACCAGGGTGGCGCCCTCCGGAATCACGGCGATGTCGGTCACGTACTCTTCGCGACTGGCCACCCGCTCCCCGGGGATTCCAATAATCTTGTTGCCTTTGCCTTTGCCCAATTGCGGCAGGTCGCTGATCTTGAACACCAGCAGACGCCCTTCGGTAGTGACCGACGCCAGCCAGTTGTTCTCACGGTCGTGCACCGGCCGCGGCAGGATCACTTTGGCGTTGTTGGGCAGACTCAACAGCGCCTTGCCCGCCTTGTTCTTGGCTTGCAGGTCTTCCCCCTTGACCACGAAGCCATATCCCGCATCGGACGCAATCACGTACAGCGCGTCATCGTCCGGTAGCAGCACACACTCGAAATTTGCCCCCGGTGGCGGTGTCAGACGCCCGGTCAGCGGCTCGCCCTGCCCCCGTGCCGACGGCAAGGTATGGGCCGGCACCGAGTAACTGCGCCCGGTGGAGTCGATAAACACCGCAAACTGGTTGGAACGCCCAGCGGCTGCGGTCTTGAACCCGTCACCGGCCTTGTACGACAGGCCAGTGGCGTCAATATCATGCCCTTTGGCGGAGCGAACCCAACCCTTTTCCGACAGAACGACGGTAATTTTCTCGTTGGGCAGTAGCTCGGTTTCTGTCAGAGCTTTCGCTTCGGCGCGCTCGACGATGGGCGAGCGGCGGTCATCGCCGTAAGTTTCGGCGTCTTTGATCAGTTCGCTACGCACCAGCTTTTTCAGCTTGGCTTCGCTACCCAGCAGGGCTTGCAGTTTGGCTTGTTCCTTGAGCAAGGCATCCTGCTCATCACGCAACTTCATCTCTTCCAGACGCGCCAGCTGCCGCAGGCGGGTGTCGAGGATGTAGTCCGCCTGAATCTCGCTCAGCTCGAAACGGGCGATCAGTTCGGCCTTCGGATGCTCGGCGGTGCGGATGATATGAATCACTTCATCCAGGTTGAGGTAAGCGATCAACAAACCGTCCAACAGATGCAGACGGCGCTCGACCTTGTCCAGACGGAACTGCAGGCGGCGCCGAACGGTTTGTATCCGGAACTCCAGCCACTCCACCAGCAGGTTGCGCAGGTTCTTCAACTGCGGCTTGCCGTCCAGACCAATGATGTTGACGTTGACCCGGTAGCTGGACTCCAGATCGGTGCTGGCAAACAAGTGCTGCATCAGCACTTCATGATCGACCCGGCTATTGGTCGGGATAATCACGATGCGGCACGGGTTTTCATGGTCGGACTCGTCACGCAAGTCGGCGACCTGCGGCAGTTTCGACGGTTTGGCCTGCATCAGCGCGGCGATCTGCTCCAGCACCTTGGCGCCGGACACCTGGTGCGGCAGCGCGGTGACGATAATGTCGCCATCCTCGACGTGGTACACGGCGCGCATACGCACCGAGCCCTTGCCGGTTTCGTACATTTTCAGCAGATCGGCGCGCGGCGTGATGATTTCCGCTTCGGTCGGGTAGTCCGGCCCCTGGATATGCTCGCAGAGCTGCTCCACGGTGGCCTTCGGCTCATCCAGCAGGCGCACGCAGGCGGTGGCCACTTCGCGCAGGTTGTGCGGAGGCACGTCAGTGGCCATGCCCACCGCAATACCGGTGGTGCCATTGAGCAGGATATTCGGCAAACGTGCCGGTAATACCAAGGGTTCGTCGAGGGTGCCGTCGAAGTTCGGCCCCCAATCCGCCGTGCCCTGGCCCAGCTCGCTGAGCAGCACTTCGGAGTAACGCGACAGGCGGGCTTCGGTGTAACGCATGGCGGCAAAGGACTTGGGATCGTCCGGCGCACCCCAGTTACCCTGGCCGTCTACCAGTGTGTAGCGATAGCTGAACGGCTGCGCCATCAGCACCATGGCTTCGTAGCAAGCCGAGTCGCCGTGGGGGTGGAATTTGCCGAGCACGTCACCGACGGTACGCGCGGACTTCTTGTGCTTGGAGTCGGCATCCAGGCCCAACTCACTCATGGCGTAGATGATGCGCCGTTGCACAGGCTTCAGGCCGTCGCCGATATGCGGCAAGGCACGGTCCATGATCACGTACATGGAGTAGTTGAGGTAGGCATTTTCGGTGAAGTCAGCCAGCGACCGGCGTTCTACGCCATCTAAGCTGTCTGCGAGGATGTCACTCATGCGGGCCTCATCAATAGTGGGTAAGGCGCAGCGGAACGGCCGCTGCGCTGATTCGATTCAAAAAGGGGCCGATTCATGGCTGGGCGCTCCAGCCGCCGGCCGGGGCGGCGAAACGATAGACCATGGGGCGTTTTTCACCATCGGCCCGGGGGCCGAAATTATTGTCGATGCCCAGCCAGGCCCCGCTGTCGTCAATGACCAGCGCCTCGGCCAAGCCATAGGGCTGGGCGTAGCGGCGTTCGGGGGTCAGGGTTTCGTCGGCGAACGACCAGCACAGCTCGACCTTGGCCGTGACCGCATCGCGCCGGCAAATCTGGAACGCATTACGCTCCAGGGTAAACAATTTGCCGTTGTACAGCGCCAGGTCGGAAAAATCCTTGGACACCGCCTTGGCATCGGTGAACTTGGCCGGCTGCACTTCCTGGCCGGCCTCGCTCAGCAGAACGCACGGGCCATCGCAATCCCAGAGGCTTTGCGCACGCTTGATGGAGATCAGCCCGCGCCGCTCGCGCTCGGCCGCCAGCCAGAGCTGGTTGCCTTCCGGGTTGATCGCCAATCCTTCAAATAACGCATTGAAGTGCAGCAACATGCCGCTGGCGCGGGCCTCTCGCACCATGCTCGGGGCGATTTTCAGCCATTGCGGCGCGCCGCTCACTGGCACCTTCAGCACCGCGGCATGGGCTTCGCTGACAATGTACTGATTACCCATGCCATCACAGCTGATGCCTTCAAAGTCCAAGTCACCGCCGCGAATGAACGAAGCGGCCTTGGTACGCGAGCGCAGCCCCCAGGGCAAGCCGGAGTCCGGCACCGGCGGCACCTCGATCTTTACCGCTTCGGCCTGCCAAGTGGGCGCACTGGTATCCAGGCGATAGATCTGATCGTCATCACGATCGGACACCGTAAACAGTTCGTTACCGCACTGCGCCAGCCCCGACAGGTTGCCGCCGCGCATGCCGTCCACCGGGTGTTCGGACACCAGTTTGAGTTCCGCCACGGGCGCGGCGGCGACGGTGGTCGCTGCCAGCCCGCTCAACATCAGGATCGCCAGGGCGAAGCCTGTGCGCATCAGCCCAGAACCTCGGCCAGGTTGCCCTTGGATTCCAGCCAGGATTTGCGGTCCCCGGCGCGCTTCTTCGCCAGCAGCATGTCCATCATTTCACTGGTGGCGGCGAAATCGTCCAGGGTCAACTGCACCAGGCGCCGGGTGTTCGGGTCCATGGTGGTTTCACGCAGTTGCGGCGGGTTCATCTCGCCCAGGCCCTTGAATCGGGTGACCTGGGGCTTGCCGCGTTTCTTTTCGGCTACCAGACGGTCGAGGATGCCATCGCGCTCGGCTTCGTCCAGGGCGTAGAAGATCTCCTTGCCCAGGTCGATCCGGTACAACGGCGGCATGGCGACGTAGACGTGGCCGGCATCCACCAGCGGGCGGAAGTGCTGCACGAACAGCGCGCAGAGCAAGGTGGCGATGTGCAGGCCGTCGGAGTCGGCGTCGGCGAGAATGCAGATCTTGCCGTAGCGCAACTGGCTCATGTCGGCCGCTCCGGGGTCGACACCGATCGCCACGGCAATGTTGTGCACTTCTTGGCTGGCCAGGACTTCGCTGCCGTCGACTTCCCAGGTGTTAAGGATCTTGCCGCGCAACGGCAGGATCGCCTGGTATTCCTTGTCCCGCGCTTGTTTGGCGGAGCCGCCGGCGGAATCACCTTCGACCAGGAACAGTTCCGAGCGCATCGGATCCTGCCCGGCGCAATCGGCCAGTTTGCCCGGCAGCGCTGGGCCCTGGGTGATGCGCTTGCGCTCGACTTTCTTGCTGGCCTTGAGGCGACGCCCGGCGTTGTTGATCGCCAGCTCGGCCAGGGCCAGGCCCAGTTCCGGATGCTCGTTGAGCCAAAGGCTGAAGGCATCCTTGACCACCCCGGAGACAAACGCCGCCGCTTCACGGGACGACAGGCGCTCCTTGGTCTGCCCGGAGAACTGCGGCTCCTGCATCTTCATCGAGAGCACGAACGCGATGCGCTCCCACACGTCTTCCGGCGCCAGCTTCACGCCGCGCGGCAGCAGGCTGCGGTATTCGCAGAATTCGCGCATGGCATCCAGCAAGCCCTGACGCAGACCGTTGACGTGAGTACCGCCCTGGGCGGTCGGGATCAGGTTGACGTAGCTTTCCTGCACGCTGTCGCCGCCCTCGGGCAACCACAGCAGAGCCCAGTCGACGGCTTCCTTGTTACCCGCCAGGCTGCCGCAGAACGGCTCGTTGGGCAGGCGTTCGAAGTCGCTGACCGAGTCTTCCAAATAGGAACGCAGGCCGTCTTCGTAATGCCACTCGACCTTCTCGCCGGTGCCTTTGTCTTCAAAGGTGACCAGCAGCCCCGGGCACAACACGGCCTTGGCCTTGAGCACGTGCTTGAGGCGGCTGATGGAGAATTTCGGCGAATCGAAGTATTTCGGGTCCGGCGCGAAGTACACGCTGGTGCCGGTGTTGCGCTTGCCGACAGTGCCGATCACTTCCAGGTCGGTGGCTTTGTAGCCATCGGCGAAGGTCATCTGGTACTCGTTGCCATCGCGCTTGACCTTGACCCGCACCAGAGTGGACAAGGCGTTGACCACGGAAATACCCACACCGTGCAAACCGCCGGAAAACTGGTAGTTCTTGTTGGAGAACTTGCCGCCGGCGTGCAGCTTGGTAAGGATCAGCTCGACGCCCGGCACGCCTTCTTCTGGGTGGATGTCCACGGGCATGCCGCGACCATCGTCGGACACTTCCAGGGAATGGTCTGCATGAAGAATGACGTGCACCGATTTGGCGTGCCCGGCCAAGGCTTCGTCGACGCTGTTGTCGATGACTTCCTGGGCAAGGTGGTTCGGCCGACTGGTGTCGGTGTACATGCCGGGGCGTTTGCGCACCGGGTCGAGGCCCGAGAGGACTTCGATGGCGTCGGCGTTATAAGAGCTAGCGCTGGGAGTGGCCATGGGGTCTCATCGTGAGTCGTTCGATTAAAAAGTAACCTGCGGTTTGCAAGGCAATTACAGTGCCGAGAAATCGAAGGATTGATACTGATCTGCGCCAATGCCGGCAAAACTGAGCAGCGCCGGCAGTTGCCGGGCAAACCCCTGGTAACCATGATCGCCACCGGCCTGGATGCGTAAGGCACAGGCCCGGTAATACTGCTGGGCGAGGCGATAATCCAGTGTTTCATCGCCGGTCTGCAACCACACTTGATAACGCGCGGCATCCTGGGGAGCCGGCACTTCCAGCTCGGCCAGCGCCGTCACATGGTCCTGGGTCAGTTCCCAGGTTTCATCGGTGTAGAGGTTCTTCTGGGTGCCCAGGTAACCGTCGAACATCCGATGGGGGCTGACCGCCGGGTTGACCAGCAGCGCCTTTAGGCCATGGCGCTCGGCAAGATGGGTTGCATAGTAGCCGCCGAGGGAGCTGCCGACCAGCAGCGGCCGCCCCAACTGGGCAATGGCTTGTTCCAATTGAGGAATTGCCTGACGTGGATGGTGATGCAGGGCCGGCACGCGCAACTGATCGGCCAGGCCCAGAGCGTCCATGACACCCATCAACTGGCTGGCCTTGTTGGACGCCGGCGCGCTGTTGAAGCCGTGGATATACAGGATCGAAGCCGACATGCCGGGCTCTCCATGCTTACGCGAAAAAGGCGCAGTTTACAGGGATCGAGGTGGCGTGAGCAGCCGATGATCCAACTGGGCGCAAGCTATCTCCCACCGTTATGAGGAGTGTTTGCGGTCTTTAATAGCCGTTGCTGCCGTAATCGACGGTAAAGGCGAAATCTTTGAGCCGCTCCACCCCGGTCTCCAAACTCCCATCGGCATGCAAACGCAACCAGCGATAGCCCGGTGCCTGCTCGCTGACCTTGAAATCCTCGCTGCCCGGCGCGAACTGGATGCAGGTGGACGGCGACGCCAGCAGGCGCACGCCATTGCGCTCGCGGTCGATCTCCTGGTGCACGTGGCCCCAGAGCACGGCCTTTACCTGGGGAAAGCGGTCCAGCACGGCAAACAGGGCCTCGGGGTTGCGCAAGCCGATGGGCTCCATCCATGCGCAGCCGAACGACACCGGATGGTGGTGGAAGCACACCAGGTGATGACGATCCGGCGCCTCGCTCAAGGATTGAGCGAGCAATTGCAGCTGCTGGTCCTCCAGATAACCCGGCACGGAGCCAGGTACGGCGGAGTCCAGCAGGGTAATGCGCCAGTGGCCGATATCGACCACCGGTTCCAGCAAATCACTGTGCTCGGCGGCTTGGGCCATGAGGAGCGGTTCGTCGTGATTACCGGGGATCCAGCGCGCGGGAGCGTCGATGGCCGCGGTCATAGCGCGAAACTGCTGATACGACTCAAGCGTACCGTCCTGGGACAGATCCCCCGTGGCCAACATCAGGTCGATAGACGGCTGTTGCTCGCACACTAATTCGACCACCCGTTGCAGGCTCTCGCGGGTATTCATGCCCAGCAACGTGGCGTCGCCCTCGGCAAACAGGTGGCTGTCGGACAGTTGCACCAGCAACGCCGAAGCGTCGGGGCTCACGGTGGATACGCTCGGCAAGGCGCTCTCCCAAGGCAATCACAGAAATGGACGGTTGGCGCGATTATGCTGGGCAGGACACAAAGAGGAAACCTAAGGAAGCAGACGCAGTTCACATCTACCGCACGACTTCGAACTCGTGCCCCAGTGCCAGGCAATGGCTCAGCCATTCACCGAGGAACACATTGAGCTGGGCTTTTTCATCGGGCTGATGCATGAACACATTCGGGTAAGGATAGATGCTGCGAAAGCGGCGCGCATGTTCGGCGCTGATCACTTCGGCCATGCGTGCATCGTGGTACACCTGCACTTCCAGTTGCGGTACCGGCAACCATGGCAGGCTGTGTTCCTGGCGCACGCGCAGGGTGGTGGTGTACGGGCAATTGACGATGACTTCCAGGGCCAGTACGCCGAGCATCTGGTCGCCATGGGTCACGCCGATGCGCCGCGCCTCGGGGGCGTGGCGCATGTCGGGGAGCAAGCGCATCAGCCGCGCATAGTTGGCCTCGCAGGCCGCTTGCAGCCCGATCAGGTCGACCCGATAACGTTCCCGTGCCTTTACTGCCATAACCCCCTCACTTCCGCGCGGTTAAGCGCTAGCCATTGCAGGGCGATAATGCTGGCTGCGTTGGAAATTCTGCCGTCGCGCACCGCTTGCAGGGCGTCTTCGAAGGCCCAGGTGGTGACGCGGATGTCTTCTGCTTCTTCTTCCAGGCCGTGAACGCCGCCTGCGCCCGTGCTGTCGCAACGGCCCAGGTACAAGTGGACGAATTCGGTGCTGCCGCCGGGCGACGGGAAATACTTGGTGATCGGCCACAACGCGGAGAAGGTCAGCCCAGCTTCCTCCTCGGCTTCACGGTGGGCAACCTCCTCCGGTTGCTCATCCTTATCGATCAAGCCGGCGACCATCTCCACCAGCCACGGGTTGCTCGCGCGGCCCATGGCGCCTACGCGAAACTGCTCGATCAAGACCACCTCGTCGCGCTGCGGATCGTAGGGCAATACACACACGGCGTCGTGACGGACGAAGACTTCGCGGTTGATCACCCGACTCATGCCGCCATCGAATTTCTCGTGGCGCAGTTGCACGCGATCGAGTTGGTAGAAGCCCTTGTAGGCATTGTCGCGCTTAACGATTTCAATCGTACTCGGCGTCGATTTTGCAGTGTCCGTCATATCCCTTCCTCGTTATGCCTGGGCGATTCGCGCCATCCTAACGCGCTCGCGCCCCTTGGTGCAGCCCCTTTCCGGTTGCCGGGATAGACGGCGGACGTCAAACTCACTCTAAATAGCTTAGTGGCGAACTGACTGCCTCGCTGGCAGTCGAAGCACCACAAATTTCGCTCTTATCGTTAGACGAAGGACATCCATGTCGCTCTTAAAGATTGCCTCCGTGGCCTGCATCGCATTGACCCTCGGTGCCTGCCAAAGCCTGTTCCAACCGAGCTATCGCACCCCGCTGGAAGCCACTCGCGACGCCACCGAGCAGAGCAAGCCGGGCTGCGCCAGCGCCGACTGCCCACTGGTGAACATCGACACCGTGCACTTTGCCAAAGAGCCCAAGCTCGACGCCTTGATCGAGCAGCGCCTGCTGGACATGACCCGCACCACCCCGAACGAGCCCTTGCCCACAAGCCTGGAAACGTACCGCGAGCAGTTCCTGAAAACCGCCGCGCCGCGCAACAGCATGTATTTGCAAGCCAAGGTACGCGAGCAGCATGACGGCTTGGTGATCATCGAACTGTCCAGCTATCTGGACCAAGGCGCCACCCATGGCGAGCCGGGCCGCGCGTTCATCAACTATTCGCGCCAGCAGCAAAAAGCCCTGTCCCTGACCGACATGCTGCTGCCGGGCAAGGAAGACGCATTCTGGAAAGCCGCCCAGGTCGCCCACAATAGCTGGTTGATCAGCACCCGTCTGAGCCTGGAGCAGGAGTTCGTGAAGACCTACCCCTTCCAGAAAACCCCGAACGTGGCGCTGACCTACGGCGGCGTGATCCTCAAATACCCGACCTCGACCATCGCGCCGTACGCCCTGGGCCACGTCGAGTTGCAGATCCCCTACTCACGCCTGGAAGGCATCCTTAAGCCCGAACTGGTGCCCGCGCGCCGCTGAAGGCCCGCCCGAGCATGAACTGCAGCAACCCTGCCAGCACCAGCGCCGGCAGGGTCGCGCCGATATCCGGGTAGAGATTGGCCAGCAGGTGATAGGTGCCAACCCCACCCAACCAGGCCAACAGCGCCGGCCAGCGCAGAGCAGTCGGTACGCCCTGGCCACGACGGCGCAGGGCAAAATGAGCCACCAGCACCACGCCGAACAGCGGCGCGAACACCGAACCGATCAACAGCAGGAAATTCTGGTACTGCGCCAGCGGCGCCAGGCAGGCGATCAGAGTACAGATCACGCCGATAGCCAATGCCAGGTGCTCGACTTTCAAACGCAGCAACATCCCGCTGGACACCGCCGCCGAGTGGATATCGGCAAAGGCGTTTTCCGATTCATCCAACAGGATCAATAGCAGCGGAACCCCCAGTCCAGCCCCAGCCAATGCCAGCAGCAGCGCATTTACTTCACCGCTCGGCGCGAACGCCAGGGTGTAGGCCACGCCCAGGCTCATCAGCCAGAAATTACCGGTAAAAAAGCCCAGCGCGGTACCGCCGAATACGCTTTTGGCGCGTTTGCCGAAGCGCGAGTAATCGGCGATCAGCGGCAGCCAGGACAGCGGCATGGCGATGGCGATATCAAACCCCACCGCAAAGGGCATCGAACCGTCACCGGCCTGGGCCCAGAGTGCGCCTAGGTCGGCCTTGGCGAACAGGTTCCAGGTCAGCCACAGGCAGGCCGCCAAAAGCAGCCAGATGCCCCATTTACGCAGGATCTGGCGCACGAACGTCAGCGGCCCGCTGACTGCCAGCAAGGTTGCCAGACCACCGAAAAACAGCGTCCACAATAGCGGGCTGACCAACAGGCTGCCCTCGCCGAACGCCCGCGTGCCCAATAGACTGGCGGCATCACGCATCACGATGATTTCGAACGAGCCCCAGCCGATCAACTGCAACAAGTTGAGCAGCGCGGGCAGGCTGGCGCCCTTGGCCCCAAGGCTGAGCTTGAGCGCAGCCATGGCGGACAAGCCGGTGTCGCTACCGATCACACCGGCAGCGGCCAGCAACAGCACGCCGACCAGAGTGCCGAGGAAAATCGCCAGCAAGGCACCCGACAAGCCCAGGCCCGGCGCGAGTAATGCGCCGGTCTGCAGGACCATCAGGCCGATGCCGAGGGAGAACCACAGGGAAAACAGGTCGCGGGCGCCGAAGACTCTTTTGTCAGCAGGCACCGCGATGTCAGGAGAATAGGTACTCGGTTGAATGCTCAAGGTGGGTATCTCTTGGGGACTTTTTTGTTGGGGAGATTGCAATCGGGGGCAAGCCCCCTCCCACATTCAGGTGTGGGAGGGGGCTTGCCCCCGATAACGGCGGTACAGGCACCGCCGTCTCTGGATCAGACCTTCTTGTACAACTGGCTGCCTTCCTGTCTGAACCGCTCTGCCTGCTCCGCCAGGCCCTTGGCCACGTCCACATCCACCGCGTCAATGCGCTGGTTGGCCGCGTACTCACGCACTTCCTGGGTGATTTTCATCGAGCAAAACTTCGGCCCGCACATCGAGCAGAAATGCGCGACTTTGGCCGAGTCCTTAGGCAGGGTTTCGTCGTGATAGGAGCGCGCGGTGTCCGGGTCCAGGCCGAGGTTGAACTGGTCTTCCCAGCGGAACTCGAATCGCGCCTTGCTCAAGGCGTTATCGCGGATCTGCGCGCCCGGATGCCCCTTGGCCAGATCGGCCGCGTGGGCGGCGATCTTGTAGGTGATAATGCCGGTCTTTACGTCATCCTTGTTCGGCAGGCCCAGGTGCTCCTTGGGCGTGACGTAGCAGAGCATGGCGCAACCGAACCAGCCGATCATCGCCGCACCGATGCCGGAGGTGATGTGGTCGTAGCCAGGCGCAATGTCGGTGGTCAGCGGGCCGAGGGTGTAGAACGGCGCTTCGTCGCAGCATTCGAGCTGCTTGTCCATGTTCTCCTTGATCAACTGCATCGGCACATGGCCGGGACCTTCGATCATGGTTTGCACGTCGTGCTTCCAGGCGGTCTTGGTCAGTTCGCCGAGGGTTTCCAACTCGCCGAACTGCGCGGCGTCGTTGGCGTCGGCAATCGAACCGGGGCGCAGGCCGTCGCCCAGGGAGAAGCTGACGTCATAGGCCTTCATGATTTCGCAGATTTCGTCGAAATGCGTGTAGGTGAAATTCTCTTTATGGTGCGCCAGGCACCACTTGGCCATGATCGAACCGCCACGGGACACAATGCCAGTGACGCGCTTGGCGGTCAGCGGCACGTAGCGCAGCAGCACGCCGGCGTGGATGGTGAAGTAATCGACGCCCTGCTCGGCCTGTTCGATCAGGGTGTCGCGGAACAGCTCCCAGGTCAGGTCTTCGGCGGCGCCGCCGACTTTTTCCAGGGCCTGGTAGATCGGCACGGTACCGATCGGCACCGGCGAGTTGCGGATGATCCACTCGCGGGTTTCATGGATGTGTTTGCCGGTGGACAAGTCCATCACCGTGTCCGAGCCCCAGCGGATGCCCCAGGTGAGTTTTGCCACTTCTTCTTCGATGGACGACCCCAGGGCGCTGTTGCCGATATTGCCGTTGATCTTCACTAGGAAGTTACGGCCGATGATCATCGGTTCCAGTTCGGTGTGGTTGATGTTGGCCGGGATGATTGCGCGGCCACGGGCAATTTCTTCGCGCACGAATTCCGGGGTGATGATCTTCGGCACGCTGGCGCCGAAGCTGTGGCCGGCGTGCTGCTGGTCGAGCAAGCCACTGGCCCGGGCTTCTTCGAGCTTCATGTTCTCGCGGATGGCGACGTATTCCATCTCGGCGGTGATGATGCCTTTGCGCGCGTAGTGCATCTGGGTGACGTTGGCACCGGCCTTGGCGCGGCGCGGGTTCTTCACATGGGCAAAACGCAGGGCGGTCAGCTCGGCATCGCTCAGGCGCTGCTGGCCGAAATGCGAGGTCAGGCCGGCCAGCCGTTCGGTGTCGCCACGGGATTCGATCCACGGCGAACGCACATCGGCCAAGCCTTTGCGCACATCGATGATCACATTAGGGTCGGTGTAGGGGCCCGAGGTGTCGTACACGGTGACAGGGGCGTTCATTTCACCGCCGAAATCGGTGGGGGTCACGTCCAGGCTGATTTCGCGCATGGGGACGCGGATATCCGGGCGAGTGCCCTGCACGTAGATTTTTTGCGAGCGGGTAAACGGCTGCACGGAGCCAGAGTCGACCTTGGCCGATTCACTCAAATGCACGGTATTTTTTAGTTTTGTAGTCATCACGGGCTCTCCAACTTATCCAGGCGGTGGATGTTTGTCGGAGCGAACCTGTGACGGATGGACGCACTGGAACCAGTGCTGTGCTTGGCGCACGAGGGCTGCTCGGTAAACGAACAACATCCCGGACGAAGCACAAGAGGACTCGCCGGGTGACGAGAAATCTTGTTCCCTACGCAGGCGCTAACCTGATCAGGTTCAACGGGATCCGGTATTTACCGATCTCAGCCTTCCAACAAGGCACCCCGACAAGAACGCGGCCAGTCTAGACCATGGAATGGGCAAATTGCCAATGGTGCTGCTTTCAGCGTGATGAATGGCATGATTGCAGGATTGTTGCGTCGGGTCGGCGCCACTACACTCGGCTACTGCCCAAGGCTTGACGCTCTGAAACAGCCGCCGTAGCCTTGGCCGTCGAATTATCACCGTAATATTTATTCAGGGATCGCCTCATGCTGCGCAAACTCTCACTGGCTATTGCCGTGTCTTGTGCGACCAACGGAATGGTCTGGGCAGCTGAAGCGCCCTTGTCCGCCAGAACCGACCTGGTCAGCGTCTATCAGGAAGCGGTGGATAACAACGCCGACCTGGCCGCCGCCCGCGCCCAATACGGCGCGCAAAAAGAAGTGGTGCCTCAGGCCCGCGCCGGCTTGCTGCCGAACCTCTCCGGCGGCGCCGACATCAACAATGTACGCACCCAGATCGACACACCGGCCGCCACCGCCAACCGCGATGCCCACTCCTGGCGCGCGACCCTCAGCCAGCCGCTGTTCCGCGCCGACCGTTGGTTCCAGTTGCAGGCGGCTGAAGCCACCAATGAACAGGCAGCGCTGCAACTGTCGGCCACCGAACAGAACCTGATTCTGCAGAGCGCAGAGAACTACTTCGCCGTGCTGCGCGCCCAGGACAACCTGGCCTCGACCAAGGCCGAAGAGAACGCCTTCAAACGCCAACTTGATCAGTCAAACGAGCGCTTCGACGTGGGCCTGTCGGACAAGACCGACGTGCTGCAATCCCAAGCCAGCTACGACACCGCGCGGGCCAACCGGATTCTGGCGCAGCGTCAGGTAGAAGATGCGTTTGAAGCATTGATCACCCTGACCAACCGTCAGTACAACTCGATCCAGGGCATTGTCCACACGCTGCCGGTGTTGCCGCCGCTGCCGAACGACGCCAAGGCCTGGGTCGAGACCGCTGGGCGCCAGAACCTCAACCTGCTGGCCAGCAACTATGCTGTCACCGCCGCCGAGGAAGTCCTCAAGCAGCGCAAGGCCGGTCACGCGCCAACCTTGGACGCGGTGGCGCAATACGAAAAAGGCGATAACGATGCGCTGGGGTTCAGCAACCCGAATGCCTTCGGCACGCCCTATCGCGGCGATGTGGAACAACGCACCATCGGCCTGCGCCTGAATATCCCGATCTACAGCGGCGGCCTGACCAGCTCGCAGGTCCGCGAGTCGTACTCGCGCCTGGGCCAGACCGAGCAGCAACGCGAAGGCTTGCGCCGCCAGGTGGTGGAAAACACACGCAACCTGCACCGCGCGGTTAACACTGATGTGGAACAGGTACAGGCGCGCCGCCAGTCGATCATCTCCAACCAGAGCGCGGTGGAAGCCACGGAAATCGGCTATCAGGTGGGTACGCGCAATATCGTCGACGTGCTCGACGCCCAGCGCCAGCTCTATGCCTCCGTACGCAACTACAACAACAGCCGCTACGACTACATCCTCGACAACCTGCGTTTGAAGCAGGCCGCGGGCACGTTGAACCCTGGGGATCTGCAGGACCTGGCGCGCTACCTCAAGGCTGACTACAACCCGGACCGCGACTTCCTGCCGCCGGACCTGGCCAAGGCCGCCGCCGAACAGCTCAAGGCCCGCCCGAATAATTAATCACGCTGCTAAATCATGTGTGAGGGGCTTGATCATGCGGGAGGGGCGGTGCAACGATTCGACTTGCCCCCGATAGCGCAAGACAGCCAACACTATTTGGCCTGACAGATCGTCATCAAGGGCAATCCCCTTTCGCCCTTTAAATCGCGATCAATCGGCCCAGACCATTGAGCAAGCGCTCAAGCGCGCCCTGGTTGGCCTGCATCACCTTGAGCCCCGCCTGCGCCATCTTGCGGGCATCCTGGGGTAGCTCGAACAACTGCCGCACGGCTTCGGCCAACCCTTCGGCGTCATCCACTTCGCGCAACGCACCGGCTTCGCGCATCATCGCGGTGATTTCCAGGAAGTTGAACACATGCGGCCCCATGATCACCGGCAGCGCCAACGCTGCCGGCTCCAATGGGTTGTGCCCTCCGGTCGCCACCAGGCTACCGCCGACGAAAGCACTGTCGGCCAGGGCGTACAGAAACAGCAACTCCCCCATGGTGTCGCCCAGCAGCACCGACGTCTGCGCCGTGACGGGCTCGCCGCTGGAGCGCCGAACCGTGGCGAAGCCTTGCTGCTGGCATAGATCGAACATCGGCCCGAAGCGTTCCTGATGGCGCGGCACCAGGATCAACAGCGCATTGGGGTAGCTGTCGAGCAGTTGACGATGGGCGGCAAGTACCACTTCATCTTCGCCGGCGTGGGTGCTGGCGGCGATCCACACCGGCCGCTCAGTGGCACCCCATTGCGCACGCAGCGCGGCGGCGCGGGCCGGCAACTGCGGGTCGATGGTCAGGTCGAACTTGATCGAACCGGTCACTTCCACGGTCTCGGGGCGTGCGCCCAGGCTCAGGAAACGCTGGGCCTCGGCCTGCGTCTGCACCGCAAGCAGGCTCATCTCGGACAACATCGGTGCGGTCAACTTGGCGAAGCGCCCATAGCCCTTGGCCGAACGCGCCGACAGCCGCGCATTGGCCAGCGCCACCGGAATGCCGCGCTGGGCGCAGGCGTGAATATGGTTGGGCCACAGCTCGGTTTCCATGATCACCGCCAGTTTCGGCTGCACGCGATTCAGAAAACGCTTGGCCGCGCACGGCACGTCATAGGGCAAATAGCAGTGCTGGATGCGCGGCTCGTTGGCGAACAGGGCCTGGATACGCTCGGAGCCGGTGGGCGTCATGCAGGTGAGCGTGATCGGCAAGTCCGGATAACGCGCCAGCAACCCGCGCACCATGGGCGCAGCCGCGATGCTTTCGCCCACCGAGACGGCGTGCACCCAGATCCCGTCCGGCTGCATCGCCGGCAAACCGTAGGAAAACCGCTCGCCCACGCGCTGGGCATAGGCCGGCGCCTTGCGTGCGCGCAGCCACAGACGTAAAGCCACCAATGGCAGCGCCAGGTAAAACAGGCAGGTGTAGAGAGTTCTATTCATGGCGGCGGAGTTTATCGGCTTTTTCAGTCAATCGCCCGCAGGCACTCGGCAAAACGTTCAGCGAGAAATCTCGCGGCGGGCCCCAGGGGTTCATCGCGCCGCCAGACCAGCTCCACCACCAGCGCCGGCGGAGTCCATTCACTGTCGAGTTCGACCATCAGGTTCTGATACGCGGGGTATTGCACCACGTGCCGGGGCAGCCAGGCCCAACCCAGGCCACGGATCAGCCATTCGGCCAGCACGTAGAAGCTGTCGGCCCGCCAGACCTGCGGGCTGGCGGCTTCACTGCCGGGGTAGACACTGGTCTGGGTCGACATCAGCAACTGACGGTATTGCGCCAGGCCCTGACAATCCACACGATTCTGCGCCGCCAGCGGGTGGTGGCGCCCGCAGACCGTGACCATCTCCACACTGCCCACCACGCGGCGCTCCAGCGCTTCGGGGATTTGATCGTGATAGAACAGCATGCCCAGGTCAGCCTTGCGCTCCACCAATTTGCGTGCGACATCGCCCTGGGCTGCACTGGAAAGCTGCACTTCCAGATTGGGAAATTGCCCGGCCAAGGCGTCCAGGCTGTCGAGCACTGGCTGGTACAGCATGGCCTCGTCCTGAGCCAGGCGCAGGCAGGCTTCTTCGCCGCGCATCAATGACAAGGCACGACCGTTAAGGCGTTCGCACTGGCGCAACACTTCCCGGGCCTCTTCGAGCAACACAGCGCCGGCTTCGGTCAGCCGCGGCTGGCGGCCGCTGCTGCGCTCGAACAAGCTCACGCCCAGGTCAGCCTCCAGCATTGCAATCCCACTGCTGACCGCCGACTGCGCCTTGCGCTGCCCCCGCGCCACCGCCGAAAAAGAACGCTGCTCGGCAACGTTCACAAATAGGCGCATTTGTTCCAGATTCCATTGAACGCTCATGGAGCAACCTATCTCTCATACTGATAGGTAATGACTTTACCCCATCTAAGCAGCCGCTAAAATGCCGGCCTATTGACCCGCCCTACGCCGAGGATTGACCTATGAATGCCGCCTACTGCTACCTGGCCATCGCCATCTGCTCGGAAGTGATCGCTACGGTATCCATGAAAGCCATTAAGGGCTGGAGCACGCCGATCCCACTGCTGTTGGTGATTGTCGGCTACGGCGTGGCGTTCTGGATGCTGACCCTGGTGGTGCGCACGGTGCCGGTGGGCGTGGCCTATGCCGTGTGGGCCGGGATGGGGATCGTGATGGTCAGCGTTGCGGCGCTGTTTATCTACGGGCAGAAGCTCGACCTGCCTGCGATGCTGGGCATGGGCCTGATTGTGCTGGGGGTGGTGGTGATTCAGCTGTTCTCGAAAACGGCTGGGCATTGAGTCGCGGCCAACGTGTCGCACTGATGAGGCAGCGCAGCGCGCTATACTAGGCGCCCATTTCCAACGCAGAGGTCCCGCGCGCATGCCTATTTCCACCGACGTTCTGATTGTCGGCGCCGGGGTTGCCGGCCTCTGGCTCAACGCGCGCCTGCGCCGCCAGGGGTTTTCCACGGTGCTGGTGGAAAGCGCCACCCTCGGCGGCGGACAAAGTGTGAAGTCCCAGGGGATCATTCACGGCGGCGCTAAATACGCCCTGCACGGCGCCCTCACCGGCGCCTCCGAAGCCATCGCCGACATGCCGCGCCGCTGGCGCGAGGCCCTGGCCGGCAGCGGCGAGCTGGACCTGTCCGGGGTGCGCGTACTGTCCCAGGCGCACTACCTGTGGTCCCCCGGCACCCTCGCCGGCAATCTCACCAGCTTCTTCGCCAGCAAGGCTGTGCGTGGCCGTGTGGATCAGGTCAAAGGCGACGATTTGCCGCCGGCTCTGCAAGACAAGCGCTTCAAAGGCAAGGTCTATCGCCTGGCCGAACTGGTGGTGGACGTGCCCAGTGTGATCGAGCGCCTGGCACAACTGGGCGGTGACAGCCTGCTCGCCGGGCAGCACATCGAACCGCTGCAGGACGGTGGCACCTTGGTGGGCCTGAAGGTGGACGGCCGCGAGATTCGCGCCCAACGCATCGTATTGAGCGCGGGCGCCGGCACTGCCGACTTGCTCAGTGCCCTGGGCTTGAGCCAGCCGGCCATGCAGACGCGGCCACTGCATATGATCCTCGCCAAGGGCCCCGGCCTGAAGCCGCTGTATGCCCATTGCCTGGGCGGCGGCACCAAGCCGCGCCTGACCATCACCACGCACCCGGCCGCCAATGGCGAATGGGTGTGGTACATGGGCGGCGACATCGCCGAGGCCGATGGCGTGGCGCGCACACCGGAAGCACAAATCGCCACAGCACAGAAAGAGCTGGCGCATTTGCTGCCGTGGATCGACATGCACCAGACCCGCTGGGCCACCCTGCGAGTCGACCGTGCGGAGCCGCTGCAGTCGGGCCTGAGCCGTCCCGATAACGCTTTCCTCGCCGAACAGGGCCGCCTGCTGGTGGGCTGGCCGACCAAATTGGCCCTGGCGCCAGATTTCGCCGACCGCGTGCTGCACAGCCTGGAACGCGATGGCATCCAGCCAGGCCCCACGCAACCGCTGCCGGAGTTGCCCAAACCCGCCCTCGGCGTACCCGTCTGGGAGACCCTGTTGCCATGAGCCTGCCGACCCTGCACGACCTGCATCGCCCGCTGGGCAACACCGGCCTGCTTGTTTCGCCGCTGGGCCTGGGCACCGTCAAACTGGGGCGCGATCAAGGGGTGAAATACCCCAACGGCTTTCAGATTCCAGGGGATGACGAGGCGCGCATGCTGTTGCGCCAGGCTCGCGAGCTGGGGATCAACCTGATCGACACCGCGCCGGCCTATGGCATGAGTGAAGAACGCCTGGGGCCGATGTTGCGTGGTCAGCGCCAGGACTGGGTGATCGTCAGCAAGGTGGGTGAAGAGTTCGAAGCGGGTGTCTCCCGTCACGATTTCAGTGCAGCGCATACGCGCATGTCGATAGAACGCAGCTTGAAACGACTTGAAACGGATTTTATCGACCTGGTACTGGTGCATTCCGACGGCAACGACTTGCAGATCCTCAACGACTGCGAGGTGTACCAGACCCTGGCGCAGCTCAAGCAAGAGGGCAAGATTCGCGGTTTCGGTTTCTCCGGCAAAACCGTCGAAGGCGGCTTGAAGGCCCTGGAGCAAGGCGACTGCGCGATGGTCACCTACAATCTGAACGAACAGGCAGAGAAAGCCGTCATTGATTATGCAGCGACCCACGGCAAGGGCATCCTGGTCAAAAAAGCCTTGGCCAGCGGCCATGTCTGCCTGGAACCCGGAATGGATCCAATACGCGCCAGTTTCACGTTGTTGTTTGCGCAAACGGGCGTCGCCAGTGCTATTGTCGGGACCATTAACCCGCTGCACCTGGCCCATAACGTGGCGACCGCTGCCCAGGTCATTCGTCAACGCTGATGCCGCCCACGCGGCCGACCCCGTCGCAAGAAGGAGCCGACATGCCGCGCACGCTCATAAGAAAAAACCCCAGCAACTTCAAGACACTGCCGCTGCACGTTGAAGCCACCCCCGAAGGCCTGAGTTACCAGAGCGTCGGCATGCCGCTCAATTTCGCCCAGACCCTGCAACGGCGCAAACCGGTGGATGTGCCGGACGCCGAGCGCTTCGCGGTGGAGCTGGCCAACCTTGGGGTCTCGGTGCGTCTGACCTTGCACTGGCAGAACCGCGATTATTGGGTGCTGGTGCGCCAGCGCCGCCAGGACCGGGGCGACGTGGTGCTCAAGCTGATTTCCGGCTACGTCCCGGCTCACGAATTGAACCTGCCGCTGCACACCGCCATCCAGGAAATCGCCGAAGAGTGCCTACTGGAAACCCCCGAAGGCTGGCTCGGCGGGCGCTTCAACGATACCTGGCTGCCGGCGCCCTACTCCGCCGCCCTGCATTACCGCGAGGCGCTGCCGTTTCGCCTCAGCCCATTGTCCGGCGCCGCGCGCCCGGTCCGCTGCGCCACCACCCAGTTGATCGAACGCCCACGGGCCTATGTGCACCTGCCCACCGCCTCGCTGCAATTGATTTACGACCTGCGCCTGGAAGTGCCCAAGGAAGCCAAGTCCCTGAGCCTGTTCCATGTGGATGAGCGCCTGGAAGGCGACCAGCTGGTGGCGCGCCTTAACCGACAACGCCCTGACCTGTACCTGATGCCGCTCAAGGACGGCCAGCCCTTGGCCGAGCTGTACACAGTCAAGAAAGACCAACTGCACCCGGCCAGCACACGGGGCCTGTTCCTGGCGGAGAGCTTCGCCCAGCAGGACGGCTGGGTGGTGCGAGAAGAGCGGATTCGCTGGAAGGATTGGCTGCGCCAGCAGGGGCTGGCGCAGCCGGAGAAAGAATCGAAACTCAAACGCCTGACCGGCAAAGCGCGGCGGATGCTGGGCAAGATTGTGCCGAGGAAAAAGGCCAGCCGCTAATCAAGCAATTAGCGTACTGGCCACAGGATTCAGCCGTTAAGCAGGCGCTGCAAACCGACCTTCAACGGCGTGGGTTCAGGCAGGGTGAAGCTGGCCAGCAACCGCTGGTTGTTCGCCCGCGAATGTCGGATATCTCCCGAACGCGCCGGCCCGTAAGTCACGGCGGGCAACGAGCCCACCGCTTCTTCCAATGCCTGCAAGACCTGCTTGAGGGTGGTGGTGCGGTTCCAGCCCACGTTGATCGCACCCAGCGGCGCATCCGGCGCTTCGATGGCCTGCACCAATACGTCCACCAGGTCTTCCACGTACATGAAATCGCGAGTCTGCTCGCCATCACCGAACACGCTGATGGGCAGGCCCTGCTGGGCACGTTCGCAGAAGATGCTGATTACACCGGAGTACGGCGAGGACGGGTCCTGACGCGGCCCGAAGATATTGAAGAAACGGAACATCACCGGCTCCAGACCATGCTGGCGACGGTAGAAATCAAAGTAGTATTCGCCGGCCAACTTGTCGGACGCGTAGGGCGTCAGCGGCGCCTTGGTGGTCTCTTCGTCGATCGAGGCCCCTTCGCCATTGTTGCCATACACCGCCGCGCTGGACGCAAACACCACGCGTTTGACCCCGGCCTTGCGCATGGCTTCGCACACATTCAAGGTGCCGACGAAATTGCTCTGGTGCGTGCTGACCGGGTCGTCCACCGAGGCCTGCACCGAGGCCACGGCGGCCAGGTGTACGACCGCCGTCGCGCCGAGGGCAGCCTGACCCACCAGTTCGGCGTCGGCCACATCGCCTTCGAGCAGCTCCACGCGCGGATTGTGCAGGGGCAGGTTGCTGCGTTTGCCGGTGGACAGATTATCCAGCACCCGCACGGCATAGCCTTTGGCAAGCAGTGCATCGACCAGGTGCGAGCCGATAAAGCCCGCGCCCCCGGTGATCAAAACCAACGGTTCAGCCTTATTCATTGTTGCGGATCTTCTCGACGATTGCCGTGGTCGAGCTGTTCTCCACCAGGCCCAGCACTTTGACCGTACCGCCGTAGGCGCTGACGATATCGGCGCCGACCACCTGGTCGACGGAGTAGTCGCCGCCCTTGACCAGCACATCGGGTTTGACCTGGGCCAACAGATTTTCAGGGGTCGCTTCAGGGAAGCTGATCACCCAGTCCACCGCGCCCAAACCGGCCAGGACCGCCATGCGCCGGTCGACGCTATTGATCGGACGGCCGGGGCCCTTCAGACGGCTGACCGACGCATCGTCATTGACCGCGACGATCAGACGATCGCCTTGGGCGCGGGCTTGCTCCAGGTACGTCACATGACCAGCGTGGAGGATGTCGAAGCAGCCGTTGGTGAACACAATGCTTTCGTTGTGGGCACGGGCGTCATCAATCGCCAGCAACAATTGCTCGATGCTCAGCACACCTCGCTCCGAGCCTTCGGAACGCTGGATCGCGCGACGCAATTCCGGAGCACTGATGGCCGCGGTGCCCAACTTGCCGACCACGATGCCCGCCGCCAGATTGGCCAGGGCCACCGCGTGGGGCAGTTCTTCGCCAGCGGCGATGGACGCGGCCAGGGTGGAAATCACTGTGTCGCCGGCGCCGGTGACATCGAACACTTCACGGGCCCGCGCCGGCAGGTGCATCGCCGGGTGGCCGGGGCGCAGCAGGGTCATGCCGTGCTCGCCACGGGTGACCAGCAAGGCGCCCAGATCAAGGTCGGCCATCAGCGTGGCGCCCTTGCTCACCAAGTCGTGCTCATCGGCACAACCGCCGACGATAGCTTCGAACTCGCTGAGATTCGGCGTGATCAGGCTGGCACCTCGATAAATCGAGAAGTCCTTGCCCTTGGGATCGGCCAATACGGGGATGCCCTTGGCTTTGGCGGCCTGGATCAGCATTTGGTGGTTCTTCAACGCGCCTTTGCCGTAGTCGGACAGCACCAGCACCTTGATGCCTTCGAGCAGTTCGTCGACCTGACCGCTGAGGGCCAGGGCGTCGGTGGCGAAGGGCTCTTCGAAATCGATTCGCAGCAACTGCTGGTGACGGCTCATGACCCGCAGCTTGACGATGGTCGGCTGATGGGCGATGCGCTGGAACAGCGCACGCACGCCGGCACCGCGCAGGCTGTTGGCCAGGCTGTCGGCGGCTTCATCGTCGCCGGTCACACCGACCAGCGAGGCCGGAGCGCCGAGGGCGGCAATATTGAGGGCAACGTTGGCAGCGCCACCTGGACGGTCTTCGATTTGCTCGACCTTGACTACCGGTACCGGTGCCTCAGGGGAAATCCGTGAGGTACCACCATGCCAGTAACGGTCGAGCATGACATCGCCGACCACCAAGACAGGGGCTTGATCGAATCGCGGCATGGACAACTTCATGGAGCAACCCACATACAAAATGAACAGGGGCGCGATATTAGCACAGGGTTACAGCAGGCTTGTGGGGGGTGTGACAGAAGATGGTATGGCGAGGGAGCGCACTCCCCCGCCATCGTCAGCCGTAGCGCAGGCGGGCTTAAGTGATATCCGCCGAGACCGGGGCATCCAGGCCCATGGCATGCAGACGGGCGTAATAGCCGTTCTGGGCCAGCAACTCGGCATGGGTGCCACGCTCGACGATCCGACCGTCGTCCATCACCAGAATCAAGTCGGCCTTCTCGATGGTGGACAGACGATGGGCGATCACCAGGGTGGTGCGGCCCTGCATGACTTTATCCAGCGCGCCCTGGATATGCCGTTCCGATTCGGTGTCGAGGGCCGATGTGGCCTCGTCCAGAATCAGCAGCGGCGCGTTCTTCAACAAGGCACGGGCAATTGCCAGACGCTGGCGCTGGCCGCCTGACAGCAGCACACCGTTTTCACCCACCTGGGTATCAAAGCCTTTGGGCAACTGATCGATGAAGTCCTTGGCATAGGCGTCCGCCGCCGCCGCTTCAACATCGGCCCGGGGCGCGCCGGCCAGATCGCCGTAGGCGATGTTGTTGGTGACGGTGTCGCTGAACAGGGTTACGTGCTGGGTCACCTGGGCGATGTGCTTGCGCAGGTTGAGCAGTTTGTAATCTTCGATCTCTACGCCGTCGAGCAGGATTTCACCGCTTTCATGGTGATAGAAACGCGGGATCAGGCTGGCCAGCGTCGATTTGCCGCTGCCGGAACGCCCCACCAGGGCGATCATCTGCCCAGGCTCGGCGGTAAAGCTGATGTCCTTGAGCACATGGCGATCGGTGCCTGGGTAAGTGAAGTTCAGCTGACGCACTTCCAGGCGGCCGCTGACCTTGTCACGCTCGACAGTACCGCGGTCGACTTCCGGTGTTTCGTCGAGCTGTTCGAAAATACTTTCGGCACCGGCCACGCCTTTCTGGATGGTCGAGCTGACTTCCGACAGCTGGCGGATCGGCTTGGGCAACAGACCGGCCAAGGTGATGTAAGCCACCATATCGCCCGCCGACGCATCGCCACGCAGGTACAGCACCAGGAACATCAACACGGCCATGGCGGTGTAGATCACCAGTTGCAGCGCCGGTGTATAGATGGCTCCGGTGCGGGTCATGCGCAGTTGCTTGTCGGTATTGCTCTGGCTGGCCTTGAGGAAACGCTTCTCCTCGTAGACTTCGCCGCCGAAGCTGCGCACGACGCGATAGCCCTGGATGGTCTCCGAAGCCACATGGGTCACATCGCCCATGGCGACTTGGATCTTCTTGCTCTGCTTGCGGAATTTCTTGCTGGCCGTGCTGACCATCACCGCGATCAACGGCAGGATGGCGATCATCACCAATGTCAGGCGCCAGTTCATGAACAGCAGGGAGGCGAACAGGAAGATCACTGTCATGCCTTCGCGGATTACCACCTTGATCGCGTCTGTCGCCGCACCGGTGACCATGGTCACGTTAAAGGTGATGCGAGAGATCAGGTGCCCGGAGTTGTGGTTGTCGAAGTAGCGGTTGGGCAGCGTCAACAGGTTGTTGAACAACTGCACCCGCAGGTCGTGAACCAGCCCCAGAGAGACCTTGGCCAACAGGTAGTTACCCAGGAAAGACCCCAGGCCCTGCCAGGCCGCGATCAAAATGATCAACAGCGGCACAGCCTGCAGCAATTGCAGGTCACGCAGGTATGGCACTGTTGGGAACAGCACCGCTTCTGGGTTGGAGAGGCCGTCGACAAAATATTTAAGGATGTAACCCAGCATCGGCTGGGTCGACGCGAAAATCAGAAATCCGACGATACTCAACGCGAACAAGCCCGCGTAGGGCCTCACGTAACTGAGCAGGCGGAAATATATTTTCAAGCTCGAAGGGCTTGCGCTCGGACTGGAGTCGGTCATATCACGCGGCGTTTTAAAAAAGGAGGCTGACTTTAGCACAGCTTCTCTGTTGTACTTGCACCCGGCATGACCCAACACCCGGCCGGCCTCAATCGGCGACATTATATAGCCACTACTTTAAGATGGTCGGCTTTCTCTTTCTGGAATGGCTTTCTGTATGCACTCCAACCGCCTCAGCTATGGCGCAAATCGCGTTTTCGACTTCCTGGTTCTATGGATTCTACCCATAGGTTTATTACTGCTTTTAAGTTCGCTGTTCTTCGTGACCAACCGCAATGTGCTGCACAAGTTCTACTACGGACTTTTCAGCGCGCCGACCTTGCTGTTGCTGTGCCTGCGCCCCAGGGAAATCAAGGAGCTGTTGCGCGAGCCGCTGGTGATCGCGTTTCTGGTGTTTTGTGCGTGGGCGTTGACCACGCTGCTCTGGAGCCCGCAACCCACGGTGGATTCCGACCTGTTCAAGCGACCGCTGCACACATTCATGCTGTTTGCCGGCTGTGGGCTGCTGCTGCATTACCGCAACGACATGTTCAAACCGATCTTCTTCAGTGCGGCGGTAATTGCGCTGATCGTCTGCCTGGCCAACCTGATTGCGTTCGCCAAAGGCTTCGAGCCGAGCATGCGCATGATCGGCGGTCGCGGCGCCCTCGATAACCCGCTGCTCAGCTCCCACGTATTCGGCTTCTTCTGCATCTACTGGCTGTACATCTGCATAACCGCCCAGCGGTTGCGAGTACTGTGGTTCAGCGCTCCCGCGCTGGCGGTGATGACGCTCGCGGTATTGGCGACCGGCTCACGCACCCCGCTGGTTGCCCTGACATTGGCAGCCTTCTGGATCGCCTTCGTGCGACGTAATCGCCGTTCGGCAATGATGATCGCCACGCTGGTACTGGGCGCTGCGGCGCTTTTGCTGTTTTATCCCGAGGCGATTACCGAACGAGGCAGTTCGTACCGTCTTGAATTGTGGAGCATGACGCTACACCGCATCGCGGAACACCCGTGGATCGGCCACAGTTTCAACTCGGATCTGTCGCTGGTCGTGGACGCTTACGAGCTGTACGAACCTCACAGTTTTGCCCTCGGCGTGCTCTATTACGTCGGCATCATCGGGTTCATCCCATGGATCTTCATGCTGGGCTGGGGGCTGTACATAGGCTTCAAGGAACGCGCACAACCGCTGTTCCTGCTGACATCGGCCCTATTGGCGTACGGCATCGGCGCCGGCTTGACCGAAGGTGGCGGCATCCTGTCGCGCCCTAAGGAACACTGGTTCCTGCTGTGGATCCCCCTGGCGCTGATCGCCGGCCTGAGCATTGCACAGCGCCGTCGCAGTCTGCTGGGTATGGCGGTGCAGACACCTGCCCCACAGGCGTTCGAAGCGCTATCCAAAGGCGCGCAGGTGATAGAAGAGGACGGTCTCGGCCCCAAAGTATTGCGCCTGGAGGACGGCAGTTTCCTCAAACTGTTCAGGGCTCGGCGCTGGTATACCTCCGGCGGGTTCAACCCCTACTCCCAGCGCTTCGCCACCAACAGCCAACATCTGCAGCAACTGGGCATTGCTGCGCCACGCATTCTCGATGTGTATAGCTTGCGCGATGGCAGCAGTGCTGTGCGCTATCAGCCCCTGACCGGCTTGACGGTACGCCAGGCCCTGCAAAGCCTCGACAGCGGCGTTCGAGAAGCGCTGGTGGAGCGACTAGGCCGATTCATGGCCGTGTTGCATGAGCGCGGCGTTTATTTCCGCTCCCTGCATTTGGGCAATGTATTGCTCTTGGAGGACGGTGAGTTCGGGCTTATAGACCTGGCCGACATGCGCATCTACCCGTCAGCGCTTCGCAGCGCCCTGCGACAGCGTAACTTGAAGCACATGCAACGCTATCCGCAGGACCGTAACTGGCTATTCGACACGCACTTCGAACCATTGGTCAGCGGCTACGCATCGGTTGCATCGGCACACGCCACTGGCAAAATCCGCGAACAGGTGCTGACGCTCACTCGCCCCGCGACTTGAGGCCCTAGCAAGAGGCGCCTCGAAGCTGGGGCGCCGGGCAGCGATGTCAGTCTTTTTCCAATGGAGAAAGATACAGCCGGCTCAAACCACGCCAGGTTTTCTTGTTCCACGCGCGGAACGGAATCTGCGCGAGCAGCTCACGCGCCAATGTGCGATCGCGGTTGGCGGTTTTGAGGAACATCGAGCTGAGAAACTTGTAACGCACCTCGTCATAGCGAGGATGATCGCTGAACAGCGCGTATGAGCGCAGGATGTTGTCGATCATGAATCGATGATTCTTGTATGAGTTAGTGGCGTGTTTGCGGTAGCGAGCCATCAGCACATTCAGGCCATCGATGAAGTACCCGGCGCGGGTGATCTTCAGCTCGATCAACAAATCTTCCAGACGGATCTCGGGGTCGAACCCGCCGACCTTTTCCAGCGCCTCGCGCCGAATCATCAGCGTGGGCGCTGGCGGATAAGGTTTGCGCTCCAGAAACATGTCATCGAAATCAAGCCGCCGGAAGGGTACATCCCGGCGCTGGCGTTTCTCTGGGAACAGTTCGCCGTTCGAATCGATCAGCTCTATATTGCCGGCACAGATACCGACTTCGGGCTTACCGTCCATATAGGCGACTTGGGTGGCTATGCGCTCCGGCAACATGATGTCATCAGAACCGAACGGCACAACCAACGGCCCCTGGGACCGTGCCACAGCGCCATTGAGCGTGTTGGTAAGACCTTGATTCTGTTGGACACGAAAGTCGAACGAGTAACGCTCCTGCAAGCGACGAATACGCTCTACGCTGTCGTCGGTCGAACCGTCATCAATCACCAGCAACTCGATATTGGAGTAGGTCTGATTCAGGACGCTGAGAATGCTCTGCTCGATATAGGGAGCGTGGTTGTAAGACGCAATGATCACAGTGACCAAGGGCTGACTCTGGTTCATACGTTGTTCCTGTCTACTTGAGCCAAGCCTGAATCAATCAACTTCAGGTATTGCTGGCGAAACACTTCAATATCGTGTTGCGCTTGGAGGTACTGGTAAGCCTGCTCGCCTTTTTGAGCGAGGGCTTCATCGGGCAACGCCAAGTAGGTATCCAGCGCCTGTGTCAGGTCGGGCACATTGGCCGGTTCCACCGCCAGGCCACCCGCGCCTTCGATCAGCGGAAGCATGGCCGGCACGCTGGAGGCGATCACCGGCAAGCGGCCGCTCATGCCTTCCAGCAAGGCCAGTCCGAGACCTTCTGCCAGCGAGGGCATTGCCCAGATATCGAAGGCCCGCACATATTGCAGTGCGTTCTCCTTGAATCCCAGCAAATGGACTCGGCCTGCCAGGCCAAGGCTCTGGATTTGGGCCGCGAGGTTGGACTGCTCACGTCCCGCACCAATAATGGCGAGCTGCGCATTAGGGTATTTATCTTTAAGCGCCGCGAATGCCTGCAACAAATAGGTATGGCCCTTCACGGGGACCAGACGCCCCAAGGCACCGATCAAGCGCACCGAAGGGTCGATGCCCAACAACTGACGCGCGCGCTCCCGCGGATGCTGCAAGGCTTCGGCCTGTTCGATATCGATAGCATTGGTAATGGCGTAGGTGTTCTGGTCGGTAAATCCGCACTGGCAATCCAGCAGGTACTGTTTGACCGCAGGCGAAACTCCGACAAACCGCCAGTGTTCGTCGATCCAGCGCGAGGCCTGCTTGCGCCGGTACAGACGATCATATTCACCAAAGCCGTGGGAAATGCCGATACACAGAGGAATTTTCAACCAGCGGTTCAACTGCAACATCATGTTGACCGGCTTGAAGCGGTTGCACACGACGGCATCAAACTTTTCCTTGCGGCAGAATTGATAGAGCCGCCACATCGCGCGCAGCCTCATCCCTTTAAGGGACTTGTCGGAAAACTCGAAATAAACGGACGTTTCGGCGCGACTGACCGGGTCCGTCGGCCCAGGACGGCCGCGCAGGAATGCCGCCGTGACTGTATAGCGCTCTGCGGGCAATGCCTTGACGATCTGCTCAGCCAGGTCGGCAAAATCATGGGATTTGACATTGTAGTCAGGCTGTAATTGCAGGACCTTGAAACGCCGACTCATAACTCTCCTCGATGGAAACCGGTGGCATCAACGACCCAGGATGGCTCAGCAGCCAGCGCCTGGATGTACTCCGCGCTCGACTCTGGCAACAACGGCCACTGATTTCGTTTCCAACACACGAAATGGAAATAGGGAAATTCCTGCTCGCCGTCCCTGTCGTTGGTCAAGCGACCGTCCTTCCAGAACCACTGATGGGGAAAGCGATCACTGCCGTCGTGCCACTTGATCACGCCACCCGGTGTGCTGAACGCTTCAGTGAAATCGCTACGTCGACGCCAGGGGTTGAACTTTCCCACCAACTCAAACAGCGGCTTCGGGAAATTCTTACGCCACAGAAAAATTCGGCTGAAGGCACCTTCATCCAGCGCATGATGCGCTTCATCAGCAAAGCGCGCCTCCCAATCCTTGATCCGCATAAAAACACGCTGCATCTCAGCGGTGTTGCGAATCAGGCACAAATGGCCAGCGACCCGCCGTTCATGGGTAGAGAACAGGTCATAGCCGGCCAACCGCTCGGCAGTGAAATAGCGACGCAGGTTGCCGTAGATAAGGTCCAGGTCACCAAATGCCCAAAAATCATAACCCGTGAGGCGATCCGCATGGATGTACCCCAGCGCGGGTTTGATGTCGCACAGTTTGTAAGGCGCCTGAGGCCCGAAGCGGATGCTCAAGCGTTGGGATACCAACGCGCAGTATTCGTCAAATGTCGTGCTTTCGATCCTGACATTCTCCGGGACGTTTTCCGGAATAGGGCAGTCGCTGAATAATAGCCAGTCAATATCCGGGTTGCGCCGACAGCTTTCCAGAAAGAAAGGCATCCAGAATGGCCAGCGGCCAAAATACGGAATAAGAAAGAGAATGCTGGGGCACGGATTATTCAAAACGGACTCACTGTCATATTAACGGGGGCACTCTGCGCCCCTCACGTTGCGTAACGTTACTTGGGTTTTATGACCCAGAAGAGTTCATGGCGCCGAACGGCTTTGCGGAAAAACTCGTTTTCCCCCCAGGGAGACACCTTCCTACCGGCCAACAAACACTGTATGACGCGTCGCACGCGCCGTTTCAACGGCATCTTCGGCTGCAGGTCATGCATCATCCCCAGCGACATAGCCTTGTCACGTTGAATCTCTGCGGGTAGCGACAAGCAGTAGGGCCGCAGAGTGTAAGCCGGATCAAAGGATGGTGGCAAAGCGACACCATTTCCAGAGTCCCCCATCGGCCAGCGATCGTTGTCGTGCAGGTGATTGGCATAGCCCAGCAATGTGGTGGGTTGCCACTCCAGTCCCTGCAAAGCTTGCAAAACCGCCTCCTGCGCGCAGACGTGGTCAGGATGGGGATCGAGCACCGGATGGGGCAGCACGATGACCTCAGGACGCGCCTTCAACAACACCGCGCGTAAGTCGGCCAACAGATTGTTCCAGGTTGGCCGCCCATCCCCATCAGCCGGTAGCGGGAAGGGGTTGAACTGGCGAAACGGGCGGATATCACTCAATTCTGCCTCCCGGGAGCCCACTGCCAGATCAGGCTCGGCCTGCATTGCCGCCAATTGCAGGCAGAAATACCCAAGCTGCACGCAGTTTTCCTGGGGCACACCTGCCCAACGAGGTACGGCAACGCTGTCCCAGGCACGCAAGCGGCCCTTGAGCCGTGCTGCATCCCGTGTGGTCAGGCCCATTCGCTGATAATGCTCGGCTTCGATCTCGCCAGCGGTCAATGTGACGATCCACGGCTGGGTCGCCTGGCTGTACAAACCAAACGCGGCAAGTTCGGCATCGTCGGCATGGGGCGCAATGACCATTACTCGCTGCTGTCGCACATCAGGCTGGCGCCATACCGAAAGCACAGGCTCACCCAGTACCCGGCACCATCGCCCTTTTAGCGCCAGACCGCCCTCAAGCAACGCGTGCGCCTGACCCGTGAGGTTCAGATAACGCAGGCCGTCCACGCCCCGCTCGAACGTTTGGCGATCATCCGTCGACAGAGCAATGAAGGGGTCGATAAAACGCCCTGCCAGGCTGCTTTTGATGCGCAGCGCCAGGATCAGGGTCTCATCCCCCGACAACGCCAGCGGCTCGCAGAGCATCAGCCGCCCCTTGTCCAGAATGACGGAGGGCTGCTCGGCATCGGCTGCGAACTGATACCGATAGTCGTCCTTGGGCGAGTAGAAGAGATGGTCGGCAAACCAGGCCTCATGGGCAACCCACGCCAAGACCGCTAATAAAAGCGGCAGCCACCACGCCACCGTTACTCCCACCACGACCAACAGCAACAACGCAACCACCAGCCCCAGCCGCTTATTACGGCGATGACGCTTGAGCAGTGCCTGCTTACGGTTCTGGGATTGGCTCATACGGTGTACACCGGCACGGGATTGCACCAGCGATCCTTGTACTCCCGATCCGCACGCCCAAAGGAAAAACGCAAGGGTTTGCCGACCTCACGAGCCTGCTCCCAAGCACTTTGAGTGTTGAGGAAACTGAGCACGCTGCCTGGGCTGAATGCCCGGGTTTCGGGATCGACGCCACCGTTGACGTATTCCACACTGATCCACTCGGGTGACTCGACCCGGTATACCAACTGGATGGCAACAGGAGCATCGTTGAGAAAAATCACCGAGCCGATCAACCACTCGCGCAGTAACTCGATCACCTCGGCCATGCGCTCGGCGCCCGTAGCGACAAAGCCCCAGCGGCGTAAAAATAAATCGCAGTACATCGCGCCAAGTTCGGTGCTGGAAAACTCACTCACCGGCCGTACCGAGCCACCAGCTTCCTCCAGCAGACGCAGTTCGCGGCGCTGGTTGTAGCGGAATTTTTTCGATAGCTCTTCCGGGGGCCGTGCCATGGCCAGTTGTTCGGCCTGTAGCTTGAGACCGCTGAAACGACCTTCATTGAGGGCTGAAAGGTAGCGCGCCCGGTGCCTTAACGGTGCCTGTGCCTGGGCGCAGGCCGGTAGGATCAATTCAGCGTTGCCCAGGTCGAACAGCCCCTTTTTACCCCGCTGCTTGAGGACGTCTTTGGACAGTGCCAAATCCCGCCCCCAGGTCGCGATGCAAGCTTGCAGCTCACCGCCTTGCTCCCATGCCAGATAACGCACCGGGATATCCGCCAGCCCCGCCAGGCGCTCAACGATTTGCGGATGAGTGGCGACACTGCCACCAAAACGCCCCCAGGCCTCGCTGTAGACAGGGGCGTCGACGACGGACCAGCCGCGCTCGCGCCAGCCTTGGAATCGATTGAGCATCAAGCCCCCGCGGTCAGTTCAATAACGTGCGGCAATTGCCAGAAAGTATCGCGTACCGCCCGATCCGAGAAACGCGTGCGCAGGCGCTCCAGCATCATTTGGGCACACTGCCGCTGCTGTTGCTGATCCATCGCAGCCAAGTGCCGCAGCCCCTGAGCGAGATGTTCGGCATCGCCGAAGGGAAACAGGACGCCCACGCCTTCGACCACTTCCCGCGCCCCGCCGCACGCCGTAGCCAGCAGCGGCACGCCCGCCGCCATCGCTTCGAGCAGCACCATGCCGAAGGGTTCGTGATCGGAACTCAGGGCAAAGGCATCGAACGCACGGAAATATCGACGCGCATCCGGCACCTGACCGAGGAACAACACCTGGTCGGCAATACCCAACTCCTGTGCCAGGTGCTTGAGGCTTTGCTCCAGGCGCCCTTTGCCAAGAATCGCCAGACGGCTTGCGGCCGGCAGGTGCGGCAACGCGAGGGCGAAGCCCTTGAGGAGCGTGGCCTGGTCCTTGTCCGGGTGCAGGCGGCCGACATTGCCGACCACCCACGCATCCGGCGACAGCCCCAAGGCATCGCGCGCCTCGCCTACCGAGACCTGGCTGGCCTGCAACGCGTCGACATCAACGCGGTTGTACAAGGTCTGGATACGCTCGCTGGGCCAGTCGGGCAGGCAACGCCGCATATCGTCGCGCACCGCATCGGACACACCCAGCAAACTCAGGCGTTTACGGAAAATCCCGGCGAACAGCTTGCGGCTGCGGCGCTGGTAGTCGCCGAAGGCGTGATGCACACCGATCACGGGCAAACGGCTGCCCAGCAAGGCGATATAGATCGGCTTGAATCGGTGGGCGATACAAAAACTGAAATGGCGCGACGCGGCAATTTTGCGCAACTGCGCGATGGCCGACAGCTTCAGGCCACGGATAGCCTTGGAACTGAACGCCATGAACAGCACTTCATCGCTGGCACACGCCGCGGCCACGGCAGGGTCGGGGACCCCGGTGAGAAACACCGTGGTCACCTTATAGCCGGAGCCTGCAAACAAACTGGCGTACTGTCGCGCACAATCGAGGAAAGGCCCGTCATAGCCATGGCAGAACTGTAGGACGTGGCGATCAGCCGAGCGCGTCATAAGGGTCCACACCGTCCTTGACCACGAGGATGTCTTCCATGATCAGGTATTGCAGGTCGGAGCCGAAGAACATGTTCAGCGCGTCGGTCGGCGAGCAGATCATCGCTTCGCCACGGCGGTTGAGCGAGGTGTTCAGGGACACGCCGTTGCCGGTCAGTACTTCCAGCTCTTTCATCATGTCGTAGTAGCGCGGGTTGTATTCGCGCTTGAGCACCTGGGCGCGGGAGGTGCCATCTTCATGGACTACTTCCGGCACGCGGGTCTTCCACTCTTCAGCCACTTCGAAGGTGAAGGTCATGAACGGCGCCGGGTGATCGACCTTGATCATTTGCGGGGCCACGGTGTCGAGCATCGACGGGCAGAAAGGCCTCCAACGCTCGCGGAATTTGATCTGGTGGTTGATGCGGTCGGCCACGCCGGTGGCGCTCGGGCAACCGATGATCGAACGACCGCCCAGCGCACGCGGGCCAAACTCCATGCGGCCCTGGAACCAGGCCACCGGGTTGCCGTCGACCATGATCTTGGCGATGCGCTGCGGCATGTTTTCGATCTTGCGCCAGTTCGGCTTGCTCTCGTGCTTGGCGCACGCGGCAATCACATCTTCGTTGCTGTAGGACGGGCCGAGGTAGACGTGTTCCATCTTCTCCACCGGCACACCACGAGCGTGGGATACATAGGCGGCCGCACCGACGGCGGTACCGGCATCGCCGGACGCAGGCTGCACGAACAGCTCTTTCACGTCGTCACGGGCGATGATTTTCTGGTTCAGTTTGACGTTCAGCGCGCAACCGCCGGCGAAGGCCAGCTTGCCGGTGTCCTTGAGGATGTCGCCCAGGTAATGGTCGATCATCTGCAGGGCCAGCTTCTCGAACAGCGCCTGCATGCTGGCGGCGTAGTGGATGTACGGCTCGTCGGCGATGTCGCCTTCGCGCTTGGGGCCCAGCCACTCGATCAGTTTCGGCGAGAAGTAGAAGCCCTTGCCCTTCTCTTTGTAGCGACGCAGGCCGATGACGTTGGCGTAATCGGTGTTGATCACCAGCTCGCCGTTTTCAAAGGAAGCCAAACGCGAGAAATCGTATTTGCTGGCATCGCCATAGGGCGCCATGCCCATGACCTTGAACTCGCCGTCGAGCATCTCGAAACCGAGAAACTCGGTGATCGCGCCGTACAGGCCGCCGAGGGAATCCGGGTCGTAGAATTCTTTGATTTTGTGGATCTTGCCGTTCTCGCCGTAGCCGAAGAACGTGGTGGCGTACTCACCCTTGCCGTCGATGCCAAGGATCGCGGTTTTTTCCTGGAAGCCCGAGCAGTGGTAGGCACTGGAGGCGTGGGCCAGGTGGTGCTCAACCGGCTCGATCTTGATCTTCTTCGGATCGAAGCCCAGTTGCTCCAGGCACCACACGATCTTGTTGCGGTAGCGCTTGTAGCGGCGGTTGCCCATCAGGATCGCGTCGAGGGCGCGGTCCGGGGCGTACCAGTAACGCTTGGCGTAGTGCCAGCGCGCCTCGCCGAACAGGCTGATCGGGGCGAATGGGATCGCCACCACGTCAACGTCGGAAGGCTTGATGCCGGCCTGTTCCAGGCAGAACTTCGCCGATTCGTAGGGCATGCGGTTCTTTGCATGTTTGTCGCGTACGAAGCGCTCTTCTTCGGCGGCCGCAATCAGCTTGCCGTCGATATACAGGGCTGCGGAAGGATCATGGCTAAGGGCGCCGGACAGGCCAAGAATCGTCAATGCCACAGGGGTCTAGCCTCTTTTAGTCTGCATGCAGGCGGGTCGCGCCTGAAAAAAGTGTGCCTCCCGCGCGGGCGGGAAACAGCTAAAGGGCGGGATTATAGCTTAAAAGCAGTGGGAAGCTGTTAGCGGCAAGCGGCAAGTGGGCCTAGCGGTAGATCTCGATGCTGCCGTCTTTGTTCTGGCGGTAGATCGTATAAGGCAGGACCAGGGTATCCAGCACGCCGGACCCCAGGAATTCGATGGCGATGATCGGTAGAGCGTTGCCGGTACTGTTCGACAGGCTTGGATCGTTCAGGCTTCTTTCAGGCTTGGGTTCACCGTTGAGCGTACAAAACCCGTACAGCACGCCGCTGTAGATGCGCGGCACGTTTTCGCAATGGCTGCGCGAGTCCTTGAGATTCTGGCTGGTCACGGCGTCCGGGCGAAACACGGTGTTGATCGTGCCGCAACCGACCAATGCCAGTATCCCAACCAGCCAGATGACCCTCGATAAATGCCGCATGTCCGCTCCTTTGGTCCATTTACTCAGGAACGGCCACGCTAGCACCGCCCGCCATGAAGTCCCAGTACGGACGCGTCGATTAGCCGCGTAGGAAGATTCCCGAATGAAAGAAATCGCCCGGTTCACTAAAGTCGCGCCCCTTTGTGCGCTCACTTCCAAAACGCCACTGATTTACGACTGTTCGATGAGCGGCCTCACCCGCTTAACCCTGGCGCTGCCACCCTGGCGGGCAGCGACGGGTTGAGCAAAAACCGGCGCGACTGCCGACGCCGAGCCTCCATTCTGATGGTCAGAGCGATCAGGTGGGTTGCTTGGGCAACCGCTGGTCGATCAGTTGATATAACGCACTGTCCTGCGGCCAGTTGCGCATAAACCGCGCGCGGTCCTTGGCGTAGGCCGGGGCGAAGCTGGCGAGACTGCGGTGCTGGCACATCGCATCGAGATCGATCAGGGCCCAACGGTCTTCGTGCCAAAACAGGTTATGGCCCTTGAAATCCCCGTGGCTGATGCGCTCGCGGATCAGCTCGGCGAATAAATGATCCAGCGCCTGCAGCTCGTTTTCCGGCGCGTCGCCGTGTTCAACGTAGGGCGCGAAACGCTCGATGATGTCTGGGCCCGGCAGGTATTCGGTGATCAGGTACGCACGGCTGCGCAGCCAGAGAAAACGCTTCTCCAATACCGCCAACGGCTTGGGCGTGGCGATGCCGAGGAAGGCCAAGCGATTGCCTTCGCGCCAGGAATGCCAGGCGCGGCTCGGGCGCCAAAAACGCTTGAGCCAATGGGCGAAGCCCTTGATGTTGTAACGCTTGATCACCAGCGGCCGACCGGCCACCTCGACTTTGGCCACACTGGCCGCACCGCCGGTCTTGTACAAATGGCCCTGGTCCAGCAACACATCGGCCTGCTCCAGCACCGGCAGCATTGCGGGCACTTCCTCGCGCCTGATCGCGCGCAAGGCAAAAGCACCGCGCACGACACTGAACAGCGTGCATTCGCGGCCGACCTTTTCCAGAAAGTCCTTCAAACGCCAGGCACTGACCTTGCGTACTTGTTTTTCCAGGGCTTCCAGGGGCAAGGCATGTTCGCTGTTGCTCAGCAGGTAATACACCAGCAACTCTTCGGTAAACGGCTCAAGATTCTTCGGCAATTGCGCAAAAAACACCCCGAGGTTTTCCAGCACCCGGTTGCGCGACAGCGGCTTGCCGGCTTCTTCGACGCGAATTCCGGCGCCATCGATCAGGTACAGCTTGCCGTCCTTGCGCAGCAGGTTGTCCAGGTGCAGGTCTTCCTGCCACAAGCCTTTGGCGTGCATTTGCGCAATCGCGCCCAGTGCTTCGGCGAGCACCGCCGTTTGCTCATCAGCCAAGGGCGGCAAACCTTGGACCGCCTGCCAGGCATCGGCCAGGCTTTCGGCACCCTCGATAAATTCGAACAGCAACCAGCCACCCTCGCCTTGCTGCAAACCGTCGGCCAGCAGCAAAGGCGTGATCAGGCCCTGTTCGGCCAACAGGCGAACACCGCTGAGCTCACGCTGAAAATGCCGCGCCGCCTTACTGCCTACCAGCAACTTGGCCAGCACTACGCGCCCGCGCCAGACGGCCGCGCCGACATAGCGCTCGCCCGGCAACACGCGCAACAGGCTCAACAGCTGCAGTTGACCGGGGCCGGCGGCGTCCGCCAGGTCCAAGGTCAGGGGCAGGCTTGGGGTGCGGCCGGCGTTTTTCAGCTCCGACAGGCGCATCAGCGCTTCTCCTTGTGGCCGCGCCGGGTCGTCAGGCGTTGCAGCCAAGTGGCGACCTCTGCGCTGTCTTCAGGTTGGTCCAGGTAGGCCGCCAGCAACTGGCGCACCTGTGCGTCGGACCATTGCGGGGAACGGCGCAGCAACGGCTCCAGGTCCTTGACCCGATCCCGCCAGCCAAACAACAACGGGCGGGTTTTCTCCAGGTCGATCAACTGCGCGGCATAACCTTCGCCGGTGGCCTGCAGGAAAATATGCTTGGGGTAGAAACAGCCATGCACCTGGCCGACGCCATGCAGCCGGCGCGCCAGTTCGCCGCATGCCCGCAGGATGGCGCGGTGCTGGGCATCGCTGAGCGAAGGCCACTCCTCCAGCAGCGAATCCAAGTCGTTCCAGCCGTCGAGGGCACGGGTCAGCAGCATCGCGCGGTACTCGCCGGCCACCTTGCGTTCACCGTAGAACGCCGCCTGCAAGGCCGGGATACCCAGCGTGCGATAACGGCTGATATTACGAAACTCGCGGGAGAAGCTCGGCTCGCCCCATGGGCGATGAAGGCTGCGGGTCAGGTAGTTGCTCTGACGCTTGAGGTAATACCCCTGCCCCTCCAGCTCCAGGCGAAACACGCTACTCCAGCCACCGCGACTGGTATTCGGTTCGTCCACTGCGTCGAGCTGTTTGGCCCACAAGGCGTCGAACGTAGCCAGACCGTTGCGCTCCAACAAAGCCCGGTCTTCAGCCGCCACAAAATCACTCATTCGCGCCCCTCAAAAAACTTCACCACATGGCGAATACGCTGTTTGTCCGATGCACTCAGGTGCTGGCGCTGACGGTATTGCAGATAGAAGCGCAGGCGCTGGGTGGCCGACAGGTGATACTTGGCCACCTTGTCCAGGCAGGCCAGGTCTTTGGTAATGCGGTACTTGAGCCAGAACCCGCGCCAGAAATCGCCGTTGGGGCAATCGATCAGATACAGGGTCTGCTGGTCGTCGATCAGCAGGTTGCGCCACTTCAAATCGTTATGAGTAAAGCGGTGATCGTGCATGGTGCGGGTGTATTCGGCGAGCTGGCGGCTGACCCCATCGACCCAGCGCGGATCGCGCAGACGGGGGTCGTTGCGATCGGCCAGCGCCGACAGGTCTTCGGTCTTGGGCAATTCACGGGTGATCATCGCGCCGCGATCATAGGCCAGGCCTTTACGCTCCAAGCCCCAGGCCACCACATCGGCGGTGGGAATGCCCCATTTGGCAAAGCGCTTGAGGTTCTGCCATTCGGACTTGACCCGCGGCTTGCCCAGGTAGCGACGCAAGCCCTTGCCGGCGCCAACGTAGCGCTTGACGTAATAATTGACCCCCGCGCGCTCCACTCGGATCACTTCGGACAACGGATCGCGGGTCAGCCGCTCTCCTTGCAGGGCGAACACCGCGTCGAGGCTGCCAAAGTCTTCCGCCAGGCCGGCGTAGGCCGGTTCCAGGTTCCAGCCCGCCATCAGAGCGCATCCCCGTATCGCTGTTTACGCGCGTAGAGCTTGTCGGCCTTGCCTTGCAGCCACTGCAACAAAGCGCTTTCTTCGGCCAGGATCTGGCGCAGTGGCTGCTGGAAGTAACCCTTGAGGAACCGCAGCTTGTCGCGACGGGTCAGGCCGATGTCCAGCGCCGAGAAGTACAGCGCGGCCAGGTCTTTGTTGCGCCAGCGCAGGCTGATTTTCGGCCGGGTCTGGGCACGGTGCAGGTCGATTACCGACAACTTGAAGCGATCAGGCGTGACCGGCGTGTCGGTGTGCAGCAGGAAGTGGCAGATGTAGCAGTCACGATGGTTGACCCCGCCGCGATGCATCATGCCGGTCATGCGCGCCACTTCGGCGATCAGCGCGCGCTTGAGGCGCGGCTGCGGTGGCTGCTTGACCCAATCAATGCTGAAGTCTTCCAGGCTGACCGTGGGCGCCAGCTCTTCGGTGATGATGAACGAATGCTGGTCCGCCGGGTTGCTGCCGCGCTCGCCGTAGGCCACGGCAGTCATGGTCGGCACACCGATTTCCTGCAGGCGCTGGATCGCCAGCCATTCCTGCCCGGCGCCGAGTACCGGCAGCTTGGCGGTGACCAGGTTCTTGACGATCTCACCCCAGCCGATGCCCCGGTGGATCTTCACAAAGTAGCCACGGCCGTCCACCTCGGTGCGCAAGGTGCGTCGGGCTTCCAGTTCGCGGTACACCTCGCCTTCCAGCCGCTCTACTTCGGCGAACGCATCGCGTCCGGCCCAGAGGCTCTTGAAGGGTTCGGCAAGCATCAACTTCATGGCTTTGGCTCCGCCAGAATCACATCCGCAGCGCGCTGCGGCATGCTGTAGAGGTCGGCCGTCTCAGCGAAAGCCAACCCGTTGCGGCTCCAGGCCGCGCGCTGTGCAGAATCGGTCAACATGCGCGCCAGGTACTCGTTCAACTGAGCCTGTTCGAACGGCTCATTCAGCACCAGACCGCTGTCGGCCTCGGCGATGTAATGGGCATAACCACACACCGCCGAGACCAGTACCGGCAACCCGGCCACCAGCGCCTCAAGCAGCACGGTGCCGGTGTTTTCGTTATACGCCGGGTGGATCAACAGGTCGGCGCCCAGCAGGAAACGCGGGATATCGCTGCGCCCTTTAAGAAACTGCACGTTATCGCCCAGCCCCAATGTGGCGCTTTGCAATTGGAATACTTTGGGGTCGTCCTGGCCGATTACAAACAGACGCGTGCGTTTTTTCAGCTCCGAGGGCAACGCGGCCAGCGCCTTGAGGCTGCGGTCGACGCCCTTGGTTTTGAAGCCGGAGCCGATCTGCACCAACAGCAGGTCATCCTCGCCCAGGTTGAATTCCTTGCGGAACCCTGCGCGGATTGCGGCGGCGTCCGGCGGTGCGCGACGGTCCTGGGCGATGCCCGGCGGCAGCAGGTGAAAGCGCTCCACCGGGGTGTCGTAGTGCTTGATGAACAGCGGCTGCTGCACTTCGGAAATCATCAGGATTTCGGTCTTGGCGTCCTTGGCGAACACTGCACGTTCGTATTCGGCGAAGTGGCGGTAACGACCAAAACTGCGGTACAGCGAATGGCGCAGGTTCTGTGCTTTGTCTTCAAAACAACCGTCGGCAGCGTAGTACACGTCCAGGCCTGGCATCTTGTTGAACCCGATCAAACGGTCCACCGGGCGCTTGGCCAGGTCGGCCTCCATCCAGGCACTGAGTTTTTCGTTGCGCCGATGGTTGAAGAACGCTTTGACCGGCGCCACCAGCACTTCAAAGCCGGGCGGAATATCGCCCTCCCAGATCAGCGTGTAGACGCGAATCTGATGGCCGCGCCGCTGGCACTCCAGGGCGATGCGCATGAAGTCACGCTGCAGGCCGCCGAAGGGGAAGTATTTGTACAGAACAAAAGCCAGTTGCATCAGTGCAGTTCCTCAGCCAGTAACAACGTGCTCAGTCGGCTTGCCACACGCTCAGGGTTCAGGCGCGTGAAGCACAGGGGCGATTCGCGCGCGATGTCGAACCGACGCAGGTCGTCGGCCGTCGGTTGATAGGTACAGTGTTTTTGCAGGCACGGCGCGCAGGACCAATCGCTGGCCAGGTGAATCTGCGCCTTGCCGTAGGCGCCGGTCAGGCCCGGATTGGTGGGGCCGAACAGGGAGATGGTCGGCACATCCAGCGCCGCCGCCAAGTGCCCCAGGCCGGTATCCACCGCCACGCAAGCGCGGGCGCCGGCCAATACCCGAGCCACGCCGGCCAGGTTCAACTTGGGCAATACTTCGGCGTTCGCCAGCCCTTGAGCCAGGCGTTCGGCGCGGGCTTTTTCCGTGGCGTTGCCCCAGGGCAGCTTCACGTCCACGCCCAGGCGCCCCATGCGTTCGGCCAGCTCGCGCCAGTAGGCTTCCGGCCAGTGCTTGGTGTCCCAAGTGGTGCCATGCAGCAGTAGCACGAAGGGCTTTTTCGGTGGCAGGCCGAGCAACTTGTCGACGCTCAGGCCGTAGTCGCCCAAGCCTTTGGGCAAGTCATAACCCAGGGCTACGGCGAACAACTGACGCAAGCGTTCCACCGCGTGCTGCCCACGAGCCACGGCCAGACGTCGGGAGTAAAAACGCGCCGCGATGGGCTCACGGGCGGAGTTTTTATCAAAGCCGGCCACCGGCGCCCGTACGTAACGGGTCAGCCAGGCGCTTTTGAACAGGCCCTGAGCGTCAATCACCAAGTCATACTTGGTCGCCTGGATGCGCTGCTTGAAGCGCCGCCATTCACCGCTCTTGAAGGTTTGCCAGAGGTTCTTGCGCCAGCGGCGGATCGCCACCGGGATCACCTTGTCTACCGCTGGGTGCCAGGTGGGGATTTCGGCAAAGCCCTCTTCCACGACCCAGTCGAATTGAATGCCGGGGATCGCCCGCGCCGCGTCGGTCAGTGCCGGCAAGGCGTGGATCACGTCGCCCAGGGATGAGGTCTTGACTACCAGTACCCGCAACTCAGTGAACCTCAACCACGTCGCCCTGCAACCGCTGCAAGGCTTCGCTGACCGACTGCGGCAGCAACTGGCGCAGGCAATTGTAGTGGCCGAAACGGCAGGTGCGTTCGAAACACGGGCTGCAATCAAGCCCCAGGCGCACCACTTCCACTTTGTCGGCCAACGGCGGGGTGAAGCCCGGCGAGGTGGACCCATACACCGCCACCAACGGGCGGTTCAGCGCCGCGGCCACGTGCATCAGGCCGGAATCGTTGGACACCACCGCATCGGCGCAGGACAGCAGGTCGATCGCTTCGGCCAGCGAGGTGTCGCCGCTCAGATTTACCGCTTCTTCGCGCAGGCCCGGGATCAGACGCTGGCGGATGTCTTCGCCCACCGAGTGGTCGTTCTTCGAGCCGAACAACCATACTTGCCAGCCTTCGCGGATCTTCATCTCAGCGACCTTGGCGTAATGCTCCGAAGGCCAGCGCTTGGACTCGCCGAACTCGGCGCCGGGGCACAGCGCCAGCACCGGGCGATCCAGGCTGAGGCCGAACTTGGCCAGCGCCGCGTCGCGGGTGACCGGGTCGATCCGCAGGCTCGGGCGCGGATAGGGTTTGGGCAACTCGGCACCCGGCGCGTAGGCCAGGGCCATAAAGCGTTCGATCATCAGCGGATAGCGGGTTTTGTCCAACGTGCGCACGTCGTTGAGCAGCACATAGCGAAATTCGCCGCGCCAGCCGGTGCGCTTGGGGATGCCGGCAAAGTACGGCACCAGCGCCGACTTGAGCGAATTGGGCAGCAGGATCGCCTGGTCGTACTCGCCGGCCATGGATTTGCCGATGCGACGACGGGTCGCCAGTTCCAGGGCGCCGTGGCCGAGCGGAAAGCTCAAAGCCTTGCGCACTTCGGGCATGCGCTCAAGGATCGGCCGGCTCCACTCAGGGGCGAGCACGTCGATCTGGCAATCTGGATGGCGAGCGCGCAGGCACTGGAACAGTGTCTGTGCCATCACCATGTCACCGACCCAACTGGGCCCAACGATCAGAATATTCATGTAGTTTCCACAAACGATGCGGGGAGGCTTATGCCTCCCCGCCCTAATAGTGTCTTCAGCTCAATCCCAGTTCCTGCCAGATTCGCATCACCTGGCGCCGCTCCTCGACGAACTGATCCCCGGCCACCGTACCGGCCTCGTTCTGCAAGGCCTGACGATGCGCGGCGGAACGGTAGGCTTTATACACCTCACGCAGCAGATGGGCATCGGCGGCGGGCATCAACCCCACCTGCTCCAGGCCTTCCAGAATGCGGATATTGTCGGTGTAGCGCAGCAACGATGGATGTTGCGCAGACCACGCCAAAGCCGCGTATTGCACCATAAATTCAATATCGACGATACCTCCGGCGTCCTGCTTGAGGTCGAACAACGCCGAGGCTTCGAAGGCATTGGCGCCCTTGCCGGCCGCAGTGCTCTTGGTGCCCAGGTTGTCGCGCATCTTGGCGCGCATCTCGCTGACCTCCTGGCGCAGCGTCGCCAGGTCACGCTCGCGCCCCAGCACCCTGGCACGCACTTGCTCGAACGCCTGGCCAACGTCCTGGCTACCGACCAGCACGCGGGCGCGGACCAACGCCTGATGTTCCCAGGTCCAGGCTTCATTTTGTTGATAGCGGTCGAACGCCCCCAACGAACTCACCAACAGCCCGGATGCGCCAGACGGGCGCAGGCGCATGTCCACTTCATATAATTGGCCGGAGTTGGTCTGGGTCGTCAGCAAATGAATGATGCGCTGACCCAGGCGCGTAAAGAACTGCGCACCGTCGATCGGCTTGGCGCCATCGGTTTCGGCATGCGGGTCGCCGTCGTGGATAAACACCAGGTCCAAGTCGGAACCATGCCCCAGCTCGATGCCGCCGACTTTCCCGTAGCCGACAATGATGAATCCAGGATCGCACAAGGTGCCGTCCAGCCGTTGCGGCGAGCCGTGGCGCGCCACGGTCTGGCGCCAAGCCAGGGCGAGGACCTGTTCGAGGATCGCCTCGGCGAGCCAGGTCAGGTAATCGCTGACTTTCATCAACGGCAGGCTGCCGGCGATTTCCGAGGCGGCCACACGCAGGCGATGCGCCAACTTGAAATGGCGCAGGGCTTCCATCTGCTGTTCAAGGTCATCTTCGGGAATGCGTGTAAGGCGTTCGCGCAGTTCGGCGGCCAGTTCCGGCGCCAACGGCGGCTTGAACAGGCGCCCTTCATTGAGCAATTCATCCAGCAACAGCGGGAAACGCGTGATCTGCTCGGCGATCCAGGGGCTGGCGGCGCACAGGGTCAACAGGCGACGCAGGGCGTCAGGGTTTTCGGTGAGCAGCACCAGATATGCCGAACGCCGCGCGACGGCTTCGACCAGCGGCAACACGCGTTCCAGCACCAGGTCCGGGTTGGCATGCTCGACGGCCTGGGCCAGCAGGCGCGGAATAAACGCATCCAACCGTTCACGGCCCAGGCGCTGCATGGCGCGCAGTTGCGGGCTGCCGCGCAGGCTGGCCAGGGCTTTGAGTGCCTTGGGTGCATCGGTGAAACCGCCTTCGGCCAACTGCCGGCAGGCGGCGTCTTCGTCCTGGGACTCTTCCCACAGCGGCAACCACTCACCGCCTACCACCAGCTCGCTTTCTTCGCCTTCATCCTCATCCGGATCGGCGATGACTTGGCGGAAGTGCCAGTCAATCCGGCCACGCCAGTACATCAGGCGTTCATGGAACGCGGCCCAGTCGGCAAAACCCAACATAAAGGCAATGCGCGCCTGATCCTGCGGACTGTCGGGGAGCATCTGGGTCTGGCGATCGGCAATCGCTTGGATCGCATGCTCGGTGTAACGCAGGAACTCATAACCGTTGCGCAACTCGGCGATCACCGCCGGCGGCAGGTAGCCCTGGCCCTCCAGAGTGCCGAGCACTTTAAGCAATGGGCGCTGCTGCAAGCTCAAGTCGCGGCCGCCGTGGATCAGCTGGAACGCCTGGGCGATAAACTCCACTTCGCGAATGCCGCCCGAGCCCAGCTTGATGTTGTCGGCCATGCCTTTGCGCCGCACTTCCTGCTGGATCAGTTGCTTCATCGTGCGCAGTGCTTCGATGGCGGAAAAATCCAGGTAACGCCGGTAGACGAACGGCCGCAGCATGTCGAGCAATTGCGCGCCCGCCACCTGATCGCCAGCCACCACCCGCGCCTTGATCATGGCGTAGCGCTCCCAGTCGCGGCCCTGGTCCTGGTAATACTGTTCCAGCGCATTGAAGCTCAGCACCAGCGCACCGGCCGAACCGTATGGGCGCAAGCGCATATCCACGCGGAAGACAAAGCCGTCGACCGTCATCGGGTCGAGCGCCTTGATCAATTTTTGACCAAGACGGATGAAAAATTCCTGATTATCCAGCGCACGCTTCACCCCCACGGTTTCGCCGCCTTCGGGGTAGGCGAAGATCAGGTCGATGTCCGACGAGAGGTTCAGCTCAACCGCACCGAGCTTGCCCATGCCGAGGATCACCATGTGCTGGGCCTCGCCGCTGCGGCGCCCGGTGGGCGTGCCGAATTGCACACAGTGGCGCTGGTACAGCCACTGGTAGGCCTGGTCGATGCTGGCGTCGGCCATATCGGACAGGTCGCGGCAGGTTTGCACCAGATCGGCCTGGCGCGTCAGGTCACGCCAGATAATGCGCACTTGCTGGCGGGTACGCTGGCGACGCAGCACACGGCCCAGCTCATCTTCTGTTTCGGCTTGTTGCACCGCGCCAGCAATTTGCCCGCATAGCTCGCCAGGTGCGAAACCACGGTCCAGCTCGCCCCAGGCGGCCAGTTCGAGCAACATCAAAGGGTCACGAAGGCTCTGTTCAATAACGAAATCACTGGCGGCGCACACCCGGGCGAAGTCGGCCCAGCGTTGCGGCGTCCATTCAGAAAGGCCATGATCGTCATCCAGCGCGGCCACTGCGTCACGAAATGACTGCTCGGCCCGCTGGGCAGCTGGGAGCAGAATGGCCGGCAATTCGGCCAGCGTTGGAAGGCTCATGGTCTATCCTTGGTCGGCGCGTAAAAGGCTTGTAGCGAGACGTGCAGGCACCACGCTGAATGAAGGACTGTCGAACAAAAGTTAGAAATAGCTGAAAACACTTTAATTTTGGCAGGCAACATTAAACTTCTACCTTTTCTTGTTCGCAAAAGATCAACAATAACGATTATGCTCACCAGCCAGACCGAGCCATACGCTCAGTCTTGTGTAGTTTTACTACTCGTATATACATTCGAAAGGCTGAAATGGCCGACGATTTGTAGTAAAACTACAGGACGCCGAAGCAACCTTCGGCCATCCAAGAATTTATGTCGTCTGCCCACAAGGCCAGTCGCAAACTTCAGGCAACCGATTCTGGTAGCCTTTCCGCCCTGGAGCAAGCCATGCAAGACCTCGATCCCGTCGAAACCCAGGAATGGCTGGACGCCCTGGAATCGGTTCTCGACAAAGAAGGCGAAGACCGTGCTCACTACCTGATGACCCGTATGGGCGAACTCGCGACCCGCAGCGGCTCGCAACTGCCTTACGCCATCACCACGCCATACCGCAACACCATCCCCGTTACCCACGAAGCACGCATGCCTGGCGACCTGTTCATGGAACGCCGCATTCGCTCGCTGGTACGTTGGAACGCCATGGCGATGGTAATGCGCACGAACTTGAAAGATTCGGACCTGGGCGGTCACATCTCCAGCTTCGCTTCCAGCGCAACCCTGTATGACATCGGCTTCAACTACTTCTTCCAGGCCCCGACCGACGAACATGGCGGCGACCTGATCTACTTCCAGGGCCACACCTCCCCAGGCGTTTACGCCCGTGCGTTCATGGAAGGCCGCATCAGCGAAGAACAAATGAACAACTTCCGCCAGGAAGTCGACGGTCAGGGCCTGTCGTCCTACCCGCACCCTTGGCTGATGCCGGACTTCTGGCAGTTCCCGACCGTATCCATGGGTCTGGGCCCGATCCAGGCGATCTACCAGGCGCGCTTCATGAAGTATCTGGAAGCCCGCGGTTTCATCCCTGAAGGCAAGCAGAAGGTCTGGTGTTTCCTGGGCGACGGCGAGTGTGACGAGCCGGAATCCCTGGGCGCCATCTCCCTGGCCGGCCGCGAAAAACTGGACAACCTGATCTTCGTCATCAACTGCAACTTGCAGCGCCTCGACGGCCCGGTTCGCGGCAACGGCAAGATCATCCAGGAACTCGAAGGCGTGTTCCGCGGTGCGCAGTGGAACGTGACCAAAGTCATCTGGGGCCGTTTCTGGGACCCACTGCTGGCCAAGGACGTCGACGGCATCCTGCAACGTCGCATGGACGAAGTCATCGACGGCGAGTACCAGAACTACAAAGCCAAAGACGGCGCGTTCGTGCGTGAACACTTCTTCAACACGCCTGAACTCAAGGCGATGGTTGCCGACCTGTCCGACGACGAGATCTGGAAGCTCAACCGTGGCGGCCACGACCCGTACAAGGTCTATGCGGCATACCACGAAGCGGTCAACCACAAAGAACAACCGACCGTCATCCTGGCCAAGACCATCAAGGGTTATGGCACCGGTGCCGGCGAAGCGAAAAACACCGCGCACAACACCAAGAAAGTCGATGTCGACAGCCTGAAGTTGTTCCGCGACCGTTTCGACATCCCGGTCAAGGATGAAGAACTGGAGAACCTGCCGTTCTTCAAGCCGGAGCCGAACAGCGCCGAAGCCCGCTACCTGAGCGAGCGCCGCTCCGCACTGGGCGGTTTCGTGCCACAGCGCCGCGCCAACAGCTTCAGCGTGCCAACGCCGGACCTCAGCACCCTCAAGGCCATCCTTGACGGTTCGGGCGACCGTGAAATCTCCACTACCATGGCCTTCGTGCGGATTCTTGCGCAGCTGGTCAAGGACAAGGACATCGGCCCGCGCATCGTCCCGATCATCCCGGACGAAGCCCGTACCTTCGGTATGGAAGGCATGTTCCGTCAACTGGGCATCTACTCCTCCGTCGGCCAGCTCTACGAGCCAGTCGATAAAGACCAGGTGATGTTCTACAAGGAAGACAAGAAGGGCCAGATCCTCGAAGAAGGCATCAACGAAGCGGGCGCCATGAGCTCCTTCATTGCGGCCGGTACTTCGTACTCCAGCCATAACCAACCGATGCTGCCGTTCTACATCTTCTACTCGATGTTCGGCTTCCAGCGCATTGGCGACCTGGCCTGGGCAGCGGGCGACAGCCGTACCCGTGGTTTCCTGATCGGCGGCACCGCCGGCCGTACCACGCTCAACGGCGAAGGCCTGCAACACGAAGACGGTCACAGCCACATCCTGGCTGCCACCATCCCGAACTGCCGCACCTTTGATCCAACCTACGGCTACGAGCTGGCGGTGATCATCCAGGACGGCATGAAGAAGATGACCGAAGAGCAGCAGGACGTTTTCTACTACATCACCGTGATGAACGAGTCCTACCAGCAGCCAGCCATGCCGGCCGGTGTCGAGGACGGCATCATCAAGGGCATGTACCTGCTCGAAGAAGACACCAAGGAAGCGGCGCACCACGTGCAACTGATGGGCTCCGGCACCATCCTGCGCGAAGTGCGTGAAGCGGCGAAGATCCTGCGTGACGAATTCAACGTCGGCGCCGACGTGTGGAGCGTTACCAGCTTCAACGAACTGCGCCGCGACGGCCTGGCCGTAGAGCGCAGCAACCGCCTGCATCCGGGTCAGAAACCAGCGAAGAGCTACGTCGAAGAATGCCTGGCCGGCCGCAAGGGCCCGGTCATCGCCTCTACCGACTACATGAAGCTGTTTGCCGAACAAATTCGCCAGTGGGTCCCTTCCAAGGAATTCAAAGTCCTGGGCACCGACGGTTTCGGCCGCAGTGACAGCCGTAAGAAGCTGCGTCACTTCTTCGAAGTCGACCGTCACTTCGTGGTGTTGGCAGCCCTGGAAGCCTTGGCTGACCGCGGTGAGATCGAACCCAAGGTGGTGGCTGACGCCATCGTCAAGTTCGGGATCAACCCGGAAAAACGCAACCCACTGGACTGCTGAGGAGACTTTTTGTGAGCGAACTCATTCGCGTACCTGACATCGGCAGCGGTGAAGGTGAAGTAATCGAGCTGTTTGTGAAGGTCGGCGACACCGTCGAAGCCGACCAGAGCATCCTGACCCTGGAATCGGACAAGGCGAGCATGGAAATTCCTGCTCCCAAGGCCGGTGTGGTCAAGAGCCTGAAGGTCAAGCTGGGCGACCGCCTGAAAGAAGGCGACGAATTGCTGGAGCTGGAAATCGAAGGTGCCGCCGATGCGGCGCCTGCGGCGGCCCCTGCCGCTGCCGCACCCGCGCCGGCCGAAAAGCCTGCCGCTGCCGCCGAGGCCCCAGCAGCACCGGCCCCGGCCGCTGCACCGGCTGCCGCCAGCGTTCAGGACATTCACGTTCCGGACATCGGCTCGTCGGGCAAAGCCAAGATCATCGAGCTGCTGGTCAAGGTCGGCGACACCGTCGAAGCCGATCAGTCGCTGATCACCCTGGAGTCCGACAAGGCCTCCATGGAGATCCCATCGCCGGCTGCCGGCGTGGTGGAAAGCATCGCGGTCAAGTTGGAAGACGAAGTCGGCACCGGTGACTTCATCCTCAAGCTCAAGGTACAAGGCGCCGCGCCTGCCGCTGCTGCTGCACCGGCCGCCGCTCCGGCCGCCAAAGCTGAAGCCGCGCCGGCTCCGGCTGCTGCACCCGCACCGGCTGCCAAAGCCGAGGCCGCCCCAGCCCCAGCCGCCGCGCCTGCGCCAAGTGGTGCCAAGGTTCACGCCGGCCCAGCCGTGCGTCAGCTGGCCCGTGAATTCGGCGTTGAGCTGAGTGCCGTCGCGGCCACCGGCCCTCACGGTCGCGTGCTGAAGGAAGACGTGCAGGCTTACGTCAAAGCCATGATGCAAAAGGCCAAGGAAGCGCCAGCTGCCGGCGGCGCGACCGGTGGTTCGGGCATCCCGCCGATCCGTACCGTGGACTTCAGCCGCTTCGGCGAAACCGAAGAAGTGCCGATGACCCGCCTGATGCAAATCGGTGCGGCAGGTCTGCACGCCAGCTGGCTGAACATCCCTCACGTCACTCAGTTCGACCAGGCCGACATCACCGACCTGGAAGCATTCCGCGTTGCGCAGAAAGCCGTGGCCGAAAAGGCTGGCGTCAAGCTGACCGTACTGCCGCTGCTGCTCAAAGCCTGTGCACACTTGCTCAAGGAGCTGCCGGACTTCAACAGTTCGTTGGCACCAAGCGGCAAGGCGATCATTCGCAAGAAGTACGTGCACATCGGCTTTGCCGTCGACACGCCTGATGGCCTGCTGGTGCCGGTCATCAAGAACGTCGACCAAAAGAGCCTGCTGCAACTGGCTGCCGAAGCGGCTGCCCTGGCCGCCAAGGCCCGCGACAAGAAGCTCACCCCGGACGATATGCAGGGCGCCTGCTTCACCATCTCCAGCCTCGGGCACATTGGCGGTACTGGCTTCACGCCAATCGTCAACGCGCCGGAAGTGGCGATCCTGGGTGTATCCAAGGCCACTATCCAGCCGGTCTGGGACGGTAAAGCGTTCCAGCCGAAGCTGATGCTGCCATTGTCGCTGTCCTACGATCACCGTGTGATCAACGGCGCCGCCGCTGCACGTTTCACGCAGCGTCTGAGCCAATTGCTGAACGACATCCGCACCATTCTGCTGTAAGCCGCAACGGGCCTTCTTTTACTCGGAAGGCCCGTTTGCATCGATTTCCGAGCGCCACGCTCGTACCTCAACCCCGCCACTTGGCGGGGCTTTTTTTGCGCGGCCAACGGCAAAAATTGGACAGAGAGAACAGGTTTGTACACCTTCTGTCAGCGCGACTGTAGAAATCGCCCACGCGGCCGATAACACCCATATAGCACTTAGCCTTCATCCTCTCTTGTCAGCCCGCGCCGCATGATGCAACCTTGCCGCAGGCAACAGAAAAGAGGGCGTGAGCCCGGCGCCGTGCGCGTTATTTCAAGTGAGTTTCCCCCATGAAAAGCCAACCCGATGTCGCCCGTACGGCGGCCGAGGTAGTCACGCAATTACCGGTGCCTTCGCGCCTCGGTATGCTGCGTTTCGAGCGGCTTAATGAGGCAAGCTGGGCCCTGCTCTACCTCGACCCCAACTGCGAGCGCCAATTCGGTCTGCCGGCGGTCGAATTGTGTGCCCTGATCGGCACCCCCTACGCCAGCCTGATGGAGCCCCAGGCCCGCTATCAATTGCACGACAACATCCAGCAGCAGTTGACCCTGAGCCCTCACTATCTGGTGCGCTACACCCTGCACACCAACGACGGCCCTCTAAGCCTGCTGGAAATGGGCGAAGCCTACAAACAACACAATCGTCACTTGTTGCGCGGCTACCTGATGGTGGTCGACGGTCTGTTCAGTGAAGTGCCTTCGCCGCTGCCCTCCTCGGATGACCTGGAGAGCCAGAACAGCCGCCTGCAGATCGCCCTGGAACTCAACCAGCGGGCCCAGCAGGAACAATTGCAGCACCTGGAACGGGTGCGCGCCCAGCAGGAGCTGATCCTGCTGCTGGCCCGCCAACGCTACACCGCTAACAATTCGCTGCAGGAAGCCGCCGAGCTGATCACCCGCAGCGCCTGCGAAATCTATCAGCTCGACTGCGCCAGTATCTGGAACCTTGAAGGCCAGCGCCTGGTGCCGATTTCGGCCTATCACCGCGCCGACCAGCAGCACCATTTGCCCGACCCTATCGACGCCAGTTGCTTCCCGGATTATCTGGAAGCCTTGCACACCAGCCGCGCCATCGATGCCACCAACGCCATGCGCGACCCGCGCACCCGTGAAATGGCCGAAAACCTGCGCGCCAAAGATATACACGCCATGCTCGACGCCAGTATCCGCGTCGATGGCCAGGTGGTCGGCGTACTGTGCCTCGAACAGGGCGGCAGTTCCCGCGCCTGGCAGGCCGACGAAATCGCGTTTGCCGGCGAGCTGGCAGACCAGTTTGCACAAGTGATCAACAACCATAACCGCCGTACCGCCACCAGCGCCCTGCACCTGTTCCAGCGCGCAGTGGAGCAAAGCGCCAACGCCTTCCTGCTGGTCAATTGCGACGGCGTAGTGGAGTACGTCAACCCCAGCTTCACCGCGATCACCCAATACAGCGCCGAAGAAGTCCACGGCCACCGCCTGGCGCAGTTACCCGCACTGGAGAACCTCAGCGAATTGCTGTTCGATGCACCATCGAGTCTGGCCAAGAGCAACAGTTGGCAGGGCGAGTTCAAGAGCCGTCGCAAGAACCTGGAGCCCTACTGGGGGCAGTTGTCGATCTCCAAGGTGTATGGCGACAACCGTGAGCTGACGCACTACATCGGTATCTACGAAGACATCACCCAGACCAAGTTGGCCCAGCAGCGCATTGAGCGTCTGGCGTACACCGATAACCTGACCAACCTGGGCAACCGTCCGGCGTTCATCCGCAACCTCGATGAACGTTTCGCCCGCGACAGCGACAGCCCGATCTGCCTGCTGCTGGTGGACATCGACAACTTCAAGCGCATCAATGACAGCCTCGGCCACCAGACCGGCGACAAGTTGCTGATCAGCCTGGCCCGGCGCCTGCGCAACAGTCTGAGCAGCAGTGGCAGCCTGGCACGCTTTGCCAGTAACGAGTTCGCGGTGCTGCTGGATGAAACCGACCTGGAAACCGGACAACAAGTGGCCAGCCAGTTACTGGCGACCCTCGACAAACCGATGTTCGTCGACAACCAGTTGATCAGTGTCACCGGCTCCGTGGGCCTGGCTTGCGCGCCGCTGCATGGCCGCGACCCGCAGACCCTTATGCGTAACGCCGGCTTGGCTTTGCACAAGGCCAAAGCCAACGGCAAGCATCAGGTGCAGGTGTTCACCGAGGCCCTCAATGCCGAAGCCAGTTACAAACTGTTCGTCGAAAACAACCTGCGCCGCGCCCTGACGCAGAACGAGCTGGACGTGTTCTATCAGCCCAAGCTGTGCCTGCGCAGCGGTCGCTTGCTGGGCATGGAGGCGTTGCTGCGCTGGAACCATCCGGAAAAGGGCATGATCCGTCCGGACCAGTTCATCAGCGTGGCCGAAGAGACCGGCCTGATCATCCCCATCGGCAAATGGATCGCCCGTCAGGCCTGCCGCATGAGCAAGCAGTTGAGCGCTGCCGGCCTGGGCAATTTGCAGGTGGCGATCAACTTGTCGCCCAAGCAGTTCTCCGACCCGGACCTGGTGGCCTCGATCGCCACGATCCTCAAGGAAGAAGCGTTGCCGGCCAACCTGTTGGAGCTGGAACTGACCGAAGGCCTGCTGCTGGAAGCCACCGAAGACACGCGCCTGCAACTGGACCAGTTGAAGAGTCTTGGCCTGACCCTGGCCATGGACGACTTCGGCACTGGTTACTCGTCCCTCAGTTACCTGAAAAAATTCCCCATCGACATCATCAAGATCGATCGCAGCTTTATCCATGAGATCCCGGACAACCAGGACGACATGGAAATCACCTCCGCCGTGATCGCCATGGCGCACAACCTCAAGCTCAAGGTGGTCGCCGAAGGCATCGAGACCGCCGAGCAACTGGCCTTTCTGCGGCGGCACCGCTGCGATGTGGGCCAGGGGTACCTGTTCGATCGGCCGATCCCCGGGGCAGAGCTGCCGGCGATGCTTAAACGCTACCCGCGCGGCCCAATCGCCTGACATCGCTGTAACACTCGGGCACACTGACTGTCTGAATTTTTACCATCACTCAACCTGACGAGAGGACTGATCATGGTCTTGCGCTCGGAAATTCTGGTGAACAAAAACGTGCTGCCTACTCAAGAACAAGCATTGCCTGGTCGTGACACCCCGATGAGCCTGCCAGAGACGCACTTCGTCAATGGCAACCCGCTGCTGGGCCCATTCCTCGATGACGTAGGCTTTGCGATCTTCGGCCTGGGTTGCTTCTGGGGCGCGGAACGCAAATTCTGGCAGCGCGACGGCGTGGTCAGCACCGTGGTGGGTTATGCCGGCGGCTTCACGCCCAACCCGACCTACGAAGAAGTGTGCTCCGGCCTGACCGGCCACAGCGAAGTGGTGCTGGTGGTCTATGACCAAGCCAAGGTCAAGTACGAAGACCTGCTGAAGATGTTCTGGGAATTGCACAACCCCACCCAGGGCATGCGCCAGGGCAACGACATCGGCAGCCAATACCGTTCGGTGATCTACGCGACCACACCGGAACAGCTGGAGGCTGCAAAGGCCAGTGCCGAGGCGTATCAGGCCGAACTGAACAAGGCCGGCCTGGGCCAGATCACCACCGAAATCGACCAGGCGCCGACGGTGTATTTCGCCGAGGCGTATCACCAGCAGTACCTGGCGAAAAACCCCCAGGGCTATTGCGGCATTGGCGGAACAGGCGTGGTTTGCCCGATCTGACGTTCGGAGCTGCAAGCTAGAAGCGGCAAGCTGCAAGTGGTGTTTTCTGCTCTCACTTGCAGCTTGCAGCTTCAAGCTTGCAACTCACAGCTACTCAGCTATAAGCCAATCCATCTGCCACCCGCCCTGGGTCTGGCCCAGCTGCTTGGACAGCCACGGCAACAGCTCACGCAGTTCTTCCTCCAAGCCCCATGGCGGGTTGGCAATCGCCAGGCCCGAGCCGGTCAGGGTGTTGGGCGTGTCCAAGGGATGCACCAGCAGTTCCACGCGCAGCAGTTTCGGCGCCCCCGTGCCGGCCAGGTCCTGATAGAAGCGACGCAACATGCGCTGGTCCTTGACCGGGTACCAGATCGCCGCCACGGTCTGGCGCATGCGGCCGACCGCCTCCTTGAGGGATGCCGCGCAGCGTTGCATCTCGTCGAGCTTTTCGAACGGCGGGTCGATCAGCATCAACGCGCGTTTTTCCGGCACTGGCAGCAACGCTCGCGGCACATGCCAGCCTTCGCCCAAATGCACTTTGACCCGACGGTCGCCCTTCATGTTGTCCTTGAGCAACACACCGTCTTCGGGGTGTTTTTCATTGAGCAGCACACGGTCCTGCGCGCGCGTGAGGCGTCGGGCCAGCTCCGGCGAACCGGGGTAGTAGCGCAACTGGCCGTCCGGGTTCATCTCGTGCAGCACGCGCATGTAGTCGGCGGTCAGCGGCGGCAGATCGTTCCGGCCCCATAGGCGCGCGATGCCTTCGAGGTATTCGCCGGTGCGGTTGGCCTGATCGCCCTGCAGGTCGTACAGGCCGATGCCCGCGTGGGTATCGAGGTAGGCAAACGGCTGCTCCTTGCGCGACATCAGGGCGATGAGGCGGGTCAAGGTCAGGTGTTTGAAGACATCGGCGTGGTTGCCGGCGTGAAAGGCGTGACGATAATTCATGGTTGCTCCTGCGCAGGGGGCGAAGTTTACCTTCTACACGGGCAAAGGTGCAGGGCGGCATGCCGGGCGGTGCTTATGCCCTAAAAGCAGGGAGCGAACTGAAAAAAATCTAAATGCCTCCATGAGCGCGGATTTATTGTGGCGAGCACCCAATCCAAGGAGGTCAATTGCCATCATGAAAGACGCCACCCTCGCCCTGCATCACGGCTTCAAGTCGGACCCGACCACCAAGGCCGTGGCCGTGCCGATCTACCAAAACGTTGCTTTCGAATTCGATAACGCCCAGCACGGGGCCGACCTGTTCAACCTGGATGTGCCCGGCAACATTTACACGCGCATCATGAACCCTACCAATGACGTACTGGAGCAACGTATCGCCGCCCTCGAAGGTGGCATCGCGGGCCTGGCGGTGTCGGCGGGCAGCGCGGCGATTCACTACGCAATCCAGACCCTGACCCGCGCCGGCGACAACATCGTCACCACGCCGCAGCTCTACGGCGGCACCTACACCTTGTTCGCCCACCTATTGCCCAGCTTCGGTGTCGACGTGCGGTTCGCCCGGGACGACTCCGCCGAGGCCATTGCCGAGCTGATCGACGACCAGACCAAAGTGGTGTACTGCGAAAGCATCGGCAATCCGGCGGGCAATATTATCGATCTGGAAGCCCTGGCCAAGGTGGCCCACGCCCGAGGCGTGCCGCTGATGGTCGACAATACCGTTGCCACCCCGATCCTGTGCAAACCCATCCAGTTCGGCGCCGATATCGTGGTGCACTCGGTGACCAAGTACATCGGCGGACATGGCAACTCCCTCGGCGGTGTGATCGTCGACAGTGGCACCTTCCCCTGGACCCAATACCCGGAAAAATTCCCCGGTCTCAACCAGCCCGAGCCGGCTTATCACGGCGTGGTCTACACCGAAAAATTCGGCCCCGCCGCGTTCATCGCCCGCGCGCGTACCGTGCCATTACGCAATACCGGTGCGGCCCTGGCGCCGATGAATGCCTTCCTGTTGCTGCAAGGTTTGGAAACCCTGGCCCTGCGCATGGAACGCCATACCGAAAACGCGCTCAAGGTTGCGCAGTTTCTACAGGAGCATGCCGAGGTGGAATGGGTCAGCTACGCGGGCCTGCCAGAACATCCGCACCATGGGCTGGCGCAAAAATACATGCAGGGCAAACCCTCGGCGATCCTGTCTTTCGGCCTGAAGGGTGGCTATGACGCGGGTGTGCGCTTCTACGACGCGCTGCAGATTTTCAAACGTTTGGTGAATATCGGCGACGCCAAATCCCTGGCCTGCCACCCTGCCTCCACCACCCATCGGCAGATGAATGAGCAGGAGCAAGCCAAGGCTGGCGTGAAACCGGAGATGATTCGCCTGTCGGTCGGTATCGAAGCCATTGAAGACCTGATCGACGACTTGCAGCAGGCACTGGCTTCAACTCGCCTCTGAGGCGAGGTAGTCCGTCAGCGCTGCATAAGTCACCGTCGAACCACGAGCGAAGTAAGCGACCTTGTGCTGCAAGGTCGCAGGCGTGAAGGCGGTGTAAAGGTCCGGGCGCTGCTCCTCAAGCCATTGCAGCAGGTTGTCGATCAGGGTTTGCGGCGATTGTTCGGCCAGATGCTCCAGTAACGATGCTGGCACCTGCCACCAGGGGCTGGCCTTGGCGGTAGTAACCGGCCCAGTCGCAACGGCGTGGGGCTGCCCATTGATCAGATAGCGCTGAAACACCGGCAGCACCTGCTCCGCCTCACCGCCCAATTGCCGCAACAGCGGCAGGAACTGCGTGCCGTCCCAAAAGCGCAGGAACACCGGCGGCCCCTCGGGCAGTTTCACTTGGGTCAAGCCTTGCAGATGGGCGAGCACCACGTCCGCCGGGCTGGACGACACCGCCAGCCAACCCCAATCCTCGACCTGGGTGTTCGCTACCCAATCGAGAAAGGCGCTGCCGGGCTCGACCTGTGCGAGATAAGGCATAACCTGCGTCCAATCCGCATAGGCCGTGCCCGCCCAGACCGAGCGCGGTGGCGCACCCGCCGCCACACCTTGCCAAGCCTCGAACGGCTGGGCATCGCTGGCATTGCCCAGCACCGCGAACAGTTGCTCATGGGGTTGCAGAGGCCACTGTGCAAGCCAAGCACTGGGCGATAGAGGTTGATCCATTGGGGCGAAACTCCTTGGGTTGAAAAACACTGATCAATGGGGTCGGTGAGCGACATCACACTGGCCGCTCTTGCAGCGTTCACACTCTTCGCAGAACGGCGCGCTACGCTTCAAACTGGCGATCTGCACGCGGCTCAGAGGCGCCGGGATTACCGCCAGCACCTTGTCCTGCAGCCCGGGCAACAACGGTGCCGCAGCGGGGGCCGGAGCACCGCCGAGCTGGATCGCCACACTGCTGAAGATGCCAGCGGCTGACAGGGTGATCGACTGCCCACCGGCCTGGATCGTGACGCTGGCCCCCGCATCGATAACGACGCTTTGGCCGGCGCCGATCTGAATCACCCGCCCCGCGCGGACCTGCTGCGAACCGCCGACCACCAAGTGGTCGTCCTGCTTGAGTTCGGTCAGGCGATTGCCGTGGGTGATGCGCTGCTCTTCGCCCTGCAGCTCATGGTGCGACTCGCCACCCACGGTAATCCGACGCCGGTTATCCACCTGCACCTGCTGGTCATGCAGCACATGCTGGGTCCAATCGCGCTGGGCGCGCAGGTAGATCTCTTCGGCGCCCTTGCGATCCTCAATGCGCAGTTCGTTGTAACCGCCACCACCGGGGCTGCTTTGGCTGCGCAGGATGCTGCGGGTCTTGTCCGCCGGCAGGTCCAGGGGCACCGGCGTCGCGGCATTGGCCAGGCAACCGACCACCACGGGCATGTCCATGTCGCCATTCACAAAACCGACCAACACTTCCATGCCCACCCGGGGGATCAGCACCGCGCCGTAGCGATCATGGGCCCAGCCGCTGGCGACCCGCAGCCAGCAACTGGAATGCTCGTTATGTTCGCCGTGGCGATCCCAGGCCAATTGCACTTTGACACGGCCGTATTCGTCGCAATGGATGTCACTGTCGGCGGGCCCGGTCACCACCGCGTTCTGGTAACCCGTCATCGGCCTGCGGGGCGCCAAGGGCGGGCGGAAAACTACATCCCAGGGCGTCGCAACGAAGTGGTTGGAGTAACCCTGGCGCATGTCCCCGCCCGCCACCTCGGTCACCGCCTCTTCGAGTACCTGGGGTTGGCTGCCCTCGTGAGTGACTTGGGTCACGAGCCACAAGTCGTTCCATTCCTGGCGAGGATGCCCGGCCAGCTTCAGGAAGCGTCCACAGGCCAACGCAGGCTCATCCCCGCTGCCCACGGCGAGGCGATGCTCGCTGCGGTGACGCTCCAGACCGCGCCGTGCCAGGTGCTTACCCTCCACGCGGTCAGTGAAATGGCCGGGGTAACCCTGCTCTTCAAGGCACAGGGTCTGCTGGTCGGACACTGCGCTTTCCAGCGTCAGGCGCGGCTTGCGCCAATCGTAATCGCGCAGGCTCAGCGCCGTGGTGCGGGTTTGCAGTTGTACGGTGAAGCGCTTGATGGCCGGAGTGTCCGCTACCATCCCGGAGCCTGCAGCGTAAGGCGTTGCGTGCTCGGCCTGGGCAAACACGCTCTGGTCGTCGCCAAATACCAGTAAATGGCCGTCGGGCGAATGCCGAAAATGATAATGAATGCCCTGCTCGGCACACAGGCGCTGGATAAATGCCAGATCGGTCTCGCCGAACTGCACGCAATACTCACGCTCCGGGTACGTGCCGCTTAGATGAAATTCGAATCGGTCCGCCTGGATGCCTTGCTCTTTGAGCACCTGCGCAACGATCTGCGGCACGCTTTTGTGCTGGAAAATACGCGGATGGCTGCTGTGGGCCAGATAAGCCAACTGAGGGACGAGACGAACGCTATAGCGCGTCAGCCGCCGCCCGGAATCGCCCTGCGCCACATGGTCGACCAGGCCATGCACACCGTGGCCCTGATCATCGAAACCCAGAAAAGCCTGGCGATGCAGCAAGTTGCCCAGATCCAGGTCCGGCTGTTCGCCGACCAGTTCCAGGTCAAAACGATAGGGTTGGCTGAGTGTTTCCTGACCGTTGAAGCGGTAGACCTTGAGATCGCTGGGCACCCCGTCCAGGGTCAGGGTGAAAGCACTTTGGTTGGCAGGCGCGAACATCCGATGTTTCTCTGCGAAGGCTGGGGGGCCGATTCTGCACCAGTGCCCAGGCTTGCCGAGCAGCGCGCGCATAAATCAGTAAAACCCTACGAACGAGCGTGCGAGTCTTCAGTTTGTCCGACCCAATTCACACATAAAAAAAGGCCCGCTATCCGTAGGATGCGGGCCTTTCGTTTAACTCATCAGGCGCAGCGCGCCCAGCGAATTACTTGTTGAGGTTGTAGTCTTTTTCCGCCGCATCAAAACGCTCGACCATACCCGCAGTCGGCGCGCCCAGCTTGCTGACGATGTAGATCGCCAGGCTGGCAAAGATGAAGCCAGGGATGATTTCGTACAGCCCCAGCAGCGCGAAGTGTTTCCACACAATCACGGTGATCGCACCGACCAGGATGCCGGCCAGAGCGCCATTGCGGGTCATGTGTTTCCACACCACCGAGATCAGCACCACAGGGCCGAAGGCGGCGCCGAAACCGGCCCAGGCGTAACTCACCAGGCCTAGTACGCGGTTTTCCGGGTTGGCGGCCATGGCGATGGCGATCAAGGCCACCAGCAGCACCATCAAGCGACCGACCCAGACCAGCTCAACCTGGGAGGCGTTTTTACGCAGGAAGGTTTTGTAGAAGTCTTCGGTCAATGCACTGGAGCACACCAGCAGTTGGCAGCTCAAAGTACTCATGACCGCCGCCAGGATGGCCGACAACAGCACGCCCGCAATCCATGGGTTGAACAGCAGCTTGGCCAGCTCGATAAACACACGCTCGTGGTTTTCGGTGACCGGGCCGGCCACTTCCGGGTGCGCCGAGAAGTAAGCAATACCGAAGAAACCCACGGCCACGGTGCCGCCCAGGCACAGGATCATCCAGGTCATGGAGATGCGACGCGCTTTGGCGATCGACTTCACCGAATCCGCCGCCATGAAGCGCGCAAGGATGTGCGGCTGGCCGAAGTAGCCCAGGCCCCAGCCCATCAGCGAGATGATGCCGATGAAGGTGGTGTTCTTGAGCATGTTGAAGTTGTCGGGGTTCTTGGCTTCGATGGCCAGGAACGTGGTGTCGACGCCGCCGGTGGCCAGCAGCACGATGATCGGCGTGAGGATCAGCGCGAAGATCATCAGCGTGGCTTGTACGGTGTCCGTCCAGCTCACGGCCAGGAAACCGCCAACGAAGGTGTAGGCAATGGTCGCTGCGGCACCGGCCCACAGCGCGGTCTCGTAGGACATGCCAAAGGTGCTTTCGAACAGACGGGCACCGGCCACGATGCCGGAGGCGCAATAGATGGTGAAGAACACCAGGATCACCACTGCGGAGATGATCCGCAGCAGGCCGCTTTTATCTTCGAAACGGCTGGAGAAGTAGTCGGGCAGTGTCAGGGCGTCGCCGTTGTGTTCGGTCTGTACCCGCAGGCGACCGGCCACGAACAGCCAGTTGAGGTAGGCACCGACGATCAGGCCGATGGCGATCCAGCTTTCCGACAGACCGGACATGTAGATAGCGCCCGGCAGGCCCATCAACAACCAGCCGCTCATATCGGACGCGCCGGCCGACAAGGCAGTGACCACGCTACCGAGGCTGCGACCGCCGAGGATGTAATCGGAAAGGTTATTGGTGGAGCGATAGGCCATGAAGCCGATCAGCACCATTGCTGCGATATAGATCACGAACGTGATCAGGGTTGGATTGCTAACGCTCATAAGAAGTGACGCCCTGGCTTTGTTTTTATGTAGCGGCGGTCTGTCAGGCGCCGACCCTTTTGCAAGGGTAAACGAACCCGCGTGCCGCGCATTTATGACTGGCGTTTCCCCAGGAAAGCCGCCAGCCGATGCCCCAAACCCGAAAGCTGGTTGCACCTTGGCCGCGAATGCTATTCAACAAAGCAAATCAGGTGCAACCAGTTTCTCGCGAATAAGTTGCACCTTGAGTGATTTTGCGGAAAACACCCTGTTTTTGCTCCTTTTCGGAGCAAAAACAGCCGATCTCAGAAGCAAATGCACCAACACGCAGCGCATCACGCTGAGAGCTAAATTATTTCCGACGAACCATAGAAAATTTCATTAACAAAATAGGTTGCACCCGGTTGCACCTACGCATGTGCACAGCTAATCTTGCCGCCAGCTAATGCCACTCGGTAGTGGCACCCATGAGGATAAGAAAATGGCGACGACCACCCTTGGGGTCAAACTCGACGACCCGACCCGCGAACGCCTGAAGGCTGCCGCGACCTCCATTGATCGCACGCCGCACTGGCTGATCAAGCAGGCGATTTTCAATTACCTGGAGAAACTGGAGGGTGGTGCAACCCTGACCGAACTCAATGGTTTGAGCAGCAAAGACGCAGACGACGTAGGCGAGGTCCAGACCGACCACGCTCACCAGTGCTTCCTTGAGTTCGCCGAAAGCATCCTGCCGCAGTCCGTACTGCGCGCGTCGATCACCGCCGCTTACCGTCGCCCCGAGCCGGAAGTGGTGCCGATGCTGATCGAACAGGCCCGCCTCCCAGCGCCAATGGCCGAAGCCACCAACAAACTGGCCGCTACCATTGCCGAGAAATTGCGCAATCAGAAAAGTGTCGGCGGCCGTGCCGGGATTGTTCAGGGCCTGCTGCAAGAATTTTCCCTGTCCTCCCAGGAAGGCGTGGCGCTGATGTGCCTGGCCGAAGCGCTGCTGCGCATCCCGGACAAGGGCACCCGCGACGCGCTGATCCGCGACAAGATCAGCACCGGCAACTGGCAGCCGCACCTGGGCAACAGCCCGTCGCTGTTCGTCAACGCCGCGACCTGGGGCCTGCTGCTGACCGGCAAACTGGTCTCCACCCATAACGAAGCCGGCCTGACCTCTTCCCTGAGCCGCATCATCGGCAAGAGCGGCGAACCGATGATCCGCAAGGGCGTCGACATGGCCATGCGCTTGATGGGCGAACAGTTCGTCACCGGCGAGACCATCGCCGAAGCGTTAGCCAACGCCAGCAAGTTCGAAGCCAAGGGCTTCCGTTACTCCTACGACATGCTCGGTGAAGCCGCACTCACCGAACACGACGCCCAGAAATACCTGGCCTCGTACGAACAAGCTATTCACTCCATCGGCAAAGCCTCCCACGGCCGTGGGATTTATGAAGGCCCGGGCATCTCCATCAAGCTGTCGGCGCTGCACCCGCGTTACAGCCGTGCGCAGTACGAGCGCGTGATGGACGAGCTGTACCCGCGCCTACTGTCCCTGACCCTGCTGGCCAAGCAATACGACATCGGCCTGAACATCGATGCCGAAGAAGCCGACCGTCTGGAGCTGTCCCTGGATCTGCTGGAACGCCTGTGCTTCGAGCCGCAACTGACCGGCTGGAATGGCATCGGCTTCGTGATCCAGGCTTACCAGAAGCGTTGCCCGTACGTGATCGATTACGTGATCGACCTGGCCCGCCGCAGCCGCCACCGCCTGATGATCCGCCTGGTAAAAGGCGCGTACTGGGACAGCGAAATCAAGCGCGCCCAGGTCGAAGGCCTGGAAGGCTACCCGGTGTACACCCGCAAGGTGTACACCGACGTTTCCTACATCGCTTGCGCGCGCAAACTGCTGTCGGTGCCGGAAGTCATCTACCCGCAGTTCGCCACGCATAACGCCCACACCTTGTCGGCCATTTACCATATCGCCGGTCAGAACTATTACCCCGGCCAGTACGAGTTCCAGTGCCTGCACGGCATGGGCGAACCGCTGTACGAGCAGGTAGTCGGCAAGGTTGCCGACGGCAAGCTGAACCGTCCGTGCCGCGTGTACGCCCCGGTCGGCACCCATGAAACACTCTTGGCCTACCTGGTACGTCGCCTGTTGGAAAACGGCGCGAACACCTCTTTCGTCAACCGCATCGCCGACCAGTCGATTTCGATCCAGGAACTGGTGGCCGACCCAGTGGCCAGCATCGAGCAAATGGCGACGGTGGAAGGCGGCTTCGGCTTGCCGCACCCACGCATTCCGCTGCCGCGCGACCTGTATGGCAGCGACCGCGCCAACTCGGCCGGTATCGACCTGGCCAACGAACACCGCCTGGCATCGTTGTCCTGCGCCCTGCTGGCCACGGCCCACAACAACTGGAAAGCCGCGCCGATGCTTGGTTGCGCGTCCAGCGAGCAAACGTCGACCGCGGTATTGAACCCATCCGACCTGCGCGATGTGGTTGGTCAGGTTCAGGAAGCCACCGTCGAAGACGTCGACAGCGCCATCCAGTGCGCAATCAACGCCGGCCCGATCTGGCAGGCCACCCCGCCGGCCGAGCGCGCCGCGATTCTGGAGCGCGCCGCCGACCTGATGGAAGGCGAGATCCAGCCATTGATGGGGCTGCTGGCCCGCGAAGCCGGCAAGACCTTTGCCAACGCCATCGCCGAAGTGCGTGAAGCCGTGGACTTCCTGCGCTACTACGCGGTGCAGGCGCGCAACGATTTCACCAACGACGCCCACCGCCCACTGGGCCCGGTGGTGTGCATCAGCCCGTGGAACTTCCCACTGGCGATCTTCAGCGGTCAAGTCGCCGCGGCACTGGCCGCCGGCAACCCGGTACTGGCCAAACCTGCCGAGCAAACCCCGCTGGTGGCAGCCCAGGCCGTGCGCATCCTGCTGGAAGCCGGTATTCCGGAAGGCGTGCTGCAACTGCTGCCGGGCCAGGGCGAAACCGTCGGTGCCCGCCTGGTGGGTGATGATCGCGTCAAAGGCGTGATGTTCACCGGCTCCACCGAAGTGGCGCGCCTGCTGCAGCGTAATGTGGCCGGGCGCCTGGATGCCCAGGGTCGTCCGATCCCGCTGATCGCCGAAACCGGTGGCCAGAACGCGATGATCGTCGACTCCTCCGCACTCACTGAACAAGTAGTGATCGACGTGGTGTCGTCGGCCTTCGACAGCGCCGGCCAGCGTTGCTCGGCCCTGCGCGTGCTGTGCCTGCAGGAAGATTCGGCAGACCGCGTCATCGAAATGCTCAAGGGCGCCATGGCTGAATGCCGCCTGGGCAACCCGGAGCGCCTGTCCGTGGACATCGGCCCGGTGATCGACGCCGAAGCCAAGGCCGGCATCGAGAAGCACATCCAGGCCATGCGCGACAAAGGCCGCAACGTGTATCAGGTGGCGATCGCCGACGCCGAAGAAATCAAGCGCGGCACCTTTGTGATGCCCACCCTGATCGAACTGGAAAGCTTCGACGAGCTGCAACGCGAGATCTTCGGCCCGGTACTGCACGTAGTCCGCTACAAGCGTAAAGAGATCGACCAGTTGATCGGCCAGATCAATGCGTCCGGCTACGGCCTGACCCTTGGCGTGCACACGCGCATCGACGAGACCATCGCCAAAGTGATCGACAACGTTCACGCCGGTAACGTCTACGTCAACCGCAACATCGTGGGTGCCGTGGTCGGCGTGCAGCCGTTCGGCGGCGAAGGCCTGTCGGGGACTGGCCCGAAAGCCGGTGGCCCACTGTACCTGTACCGTTTGCTGTCGACTCGTCCTACCGATGCAATCGAACAATCCTTCGTGCGCGCCGACAAGTTGGCGGCGCCGGACGTACGTCTGCGCGATGCCATGAGCCAACCGCTGACAGCCCTTAAAGCCTGGGCCGACAGCCAAAAGTTCAGCGAGCTGAGCGTGCTGTGCAGCCAGTTCGCCGCGCAATCGCAAAGCGGCATCACCCGCCAACTGACAGGCCCCACCGGCGAGCGCAACAGCTACGCCATCCTGCCCCGCGAGCATGTGCTGTGCCTGGCGGACGTGGAAGGTGACCTGCTGACTCAGTTGGCTGCGGTACTGGCGGTGGGTGGCTCGGCAGTATGGCCGGAAACCGACCTGACCAAGGCCTTGTTCCCACGCCTGCCGAAGGACATTCAGGCGAAGATCAAGCGCGTGGCCGATTGGACCAAGGACGACGTGGTGTTCGATGCCGTTCTGCACCACGGCGACTCCGACCAATTGCGCGCGGTGTGCCAGCAAGTGGCGCAGCGTGGTGGGGCGATTGTCGGCGTGCATGGTTTGTCCCAGGGCGAAACTTCCATTGCGTTGGAGCGCCTGGTGATTGAGCGAGCGTTGAGCGTCAACACCGCTGCGGCGGGTGGTAACGCCAGCCTGATGACCATCGGCTAACCCTGAAAGAAATACCGCTAGACAATCTGGGAGGGGGCTTGCCCCCGATAGTGGAGTATCAGTCAGTACCTCGGGCACTGACACACTGCTATCGGGGGCAAGCCCCCTCCCACATTCTGCCGCTCCATCACTTAGATCAATCTTGCTGTTCACCTTTTATTCGCGCACTTAGACTCGGGCCAATTCCTCTAAAGGTAATCCGCCATGTCCGAGACGCTGCTCAGTTCCCGCAATCTGGCTTTCGAGCTGTACGAAGTCCTCGATGCCGAGGGCCTGACCCAGCGCGAGCGGTTTGCCGAGCACAATCGCGAAACCTTCGATGCAGCCATCAGCACCGCGCGCAGCATCGCCGAAAAGTACTTCGCGCCCCATAACCGTAAAAACGACGAAAACGAACCGCGCTACGAGGACGGCAAAGCCATCCTGATCCCGGAGGTCAAACCGGCCGTGGATGCGTTTCTGGAGGCCGGTTTTCTCAACGCGGCGCGTAGCTTCGAGGCCGGCGGCATGCAATTGCCGACCCTGCTGTCCCAAGCCTGTTTTGCGCACTTTCAGTCGGCCAACGCGGCGTCCACGTCGTATCCGTTCCTGACCATGGGCGCGGCCAACCTGATCGAAAGCTTCGGTACTGAAGAGCAGAAACAGCGCTTCTTGCAGCCCATGATCGAGGGGCGCTTCTTCGGCACCATGGCGTTGACCGAGCCCCATGCAGGCTCGTCGCTGTCGGATATTCGTACACGCGCCGAACCTGCGGCCGACGGCACCTATCGCCTCAAAGGCAACAAGATCTTTATTTCCGGCGGCGATCATCCGTTGTCGGAAAACATCGTGCACATGGTGCTGGCCAAGTTGCCGGATGCGCCGCCGGGGGTGAAGGGCATTTCGCTGTTTATCGTGCCTAAATTCCTGGTCAACGACGACGGTAGCCTGGGCGCGCGTAACGATGTGTTGCTGGCGGGGCTGTTTCACAAGATGGGCTGGCGCGGCACCACGTCCACGGCGCTGAATTTCGGCGACAACGGCAACTGCGTGGGCTATCTGGTGGGCAAGCCACACCAGGGCCTGAGCTGCATGTTCCAGATGATGAACGAGGCGCGCATCGGCGTGGGCATGGGCGCGGTGATGCTCGGCTACGCCGGCTACCTGTACTCGCTGGAATACGCCCGCGAACGCCCGCAAGGTCGTCTGCCCGACAGTAAAGATCCTACGACTGCGCCGGTCTCGATCATTCAGCACGCGGACATCAAGCGCATGCTGCTGACGCAAAAGTCCTACGTGGAAGGTGCCTTCGATCTGGGCCTGTACGCGGCGCGCTTGTTCGATGACACCACCACCCTGGCCGATGAAGCGGAACGCAAACAGGCCCACGAATTGCTGGACCTGCTCACCCCTATCGTCAAATCCTGGCCATCGGAGTTCTGCCTCAAGGCCAACGAGCTGGCGATCCAGATTCTCGGCGGCCACGGCTACACCCGTGAATACCCGGTGGAGCAGTACTACCGTGACAACCGTTTGAACCCGATCCACGAGGGCACCCATGGCATCCAATCCCTGGACTTGCTGGGGCGCAAGCTGGCGCAGAACGGCGGCGCGGGGCTCAAGCAACTGATCCGCCTGATCGCCGACACCGGCGCGCGGGCCCAGCAGTACCCGTCACTCACCGCGTTGCGTGAACCGCTGGAACACCTGCTTAACAGACTGCAAAGCGTCACCCTCGGCCTGTTGACGGACCTCGCCCAAGGCAAGGTCAACAGCAGCCTGGCGAACTCGGCGCTGTACCTGAAGGTGTTCGGGCATACGGTAATTGGCTGGCGCTGGCTGGAACAAGCGATTCGCGCCGAAGAAGGACTGGCCAAGGGCAATGCGGCGGATGCAGGGTTCTATAAAGGCAAGCTCCAGGCCGCCCGGTACTTCCTGACCTGGGAAGTACCGAGCTGCCATCATGAACTGGCGATTCTGGAAGCACGGGACGATACGTGCCTGGGGATGCAGGATGAATGGTTCTAAGGCTGGATCGCCTTGGAAATCACCTCGACCGTGGCGCTGACTTGCTCTTGGTAACGGTCGAGTTCCTGCTGATGAGCCTGCTGCATTTCGATCTGCTCGGCGCACAGGTTCAGCGCCGCCAGCACCAGTAATTTGTCACCGATCAGGGTCGGGTACTTTTTCTTGGTAGTGGCCAGGGACGCCTTGAGCATGGTCACGGCGTGCATCAGGGTTTTGTCCTCCCCGGGCGGCGCCTTGATCGAGTAATCCTCTCCGAGAATCGAAACGACCTTTATCCCTTCGTTCATGCGCCCACGGGACCTGCGCTCACGCGCTCAACCAATGCCTGGATACGCGCGGCAGTGGCGCCGTGTTTTTCTTCCTGCTCCATCAGGTTCAGTTGCAGGCTGTCGTTTTCATCCTTGGCGCGGGCAAGTTCTGCCTTGAGGGATTCATTGCTGCCCAGCAGGTCTTGGTTTTGCTGTACCAGGTCATTGACCAGTTGTTCCAATTGGCTGAGGGATGCTTCTAACATTTTGATTTCTCGAGCGTTTTAAAAGGGCGGTGACGATAAAGAAAATTCACCTCGGATGCCAGGCTTATCCCCGGCGCGCAGCCCGGTTCTTCAGGGTGGGGCCACGCTTTCGAGCCTTAGTGACTGCATTTCCCCCATCTGGTTCCTGAATCCGTCCAACCCCTCGTCAGGTGCGACAAAAACGCACAGCACCCTTTAGACTTTAGTCGTACGACCGATAGCGATGCACACCCCGTCTCAAGGCCGCACGGATCGCGCTCCTTCCAGGATTCCAGCATGTCGCTTCGTAATATGAATATCGCTCCGAGGGCTTTCCTTGGGTTTGCGTTGATTGGTGCCCTCATGTTGTTTCTCGGTGTTTTCGCCTTGAACCAGATGAGTAAGATCCGGGCCGCCACCGAAGACATCACCCTCTCCAGCGTGCCAAGCATTCGCGCACTGGATGACTTCACCCAACTGACCCTGCGCCTGCGGGTACTGTCATACCGCCTGTTGACCAATCGTGAACCGGACGTGCAGCAAAAAACCCTGGAAGCGTTCGAACTGCGCAACCAGCAGATCCGCACCGCACAGGCTACCTACGAAAAGCTGATTGAAAGCCGCGAAGAGCGCGCTGCGTACGATGAATATGTGCGACTGCTTGGCCAGTACCACCAGATCGAAGCCCGCATGAAGAGCCTGTCCCAGGCCAATCAGATAGATGAGCTGCGCAACCTGCTTAACACTGAGTTGCTGAGCAACTCGGAGCAAGTCAACGCGGTGCTGACGCGTCTGTTGGATATCAACAACACCATGGCGTTGGCAACCAACCAGGAAGCTAAAGACCAATACGACCTGGCCGTTGACCTGGTGGTGGGTTTGCTGGTGATCGCCACAGCGCTGACAATGCTGTTCGCTTGGCTACTGACCCGCAGCATCACCGTGCCGATTTCCCAGGCATTGAATGCCGCCGAGACCATCGCCGAGGGTAACCTGACGCAGCCGGTCCAGGTCGACGGCAGCGACGAAGCCGGCCGCCTGCTCGCCGCCATGGCCAAGATGCAGACCAAACTGCGCGACACCCTGCAACGCATCGCCGGCTCGGCCAGTCAGTTGGCGTCGGCGGCAGAAGAGCTGAACGCGGTCACCGACGAAAGCGCGCGCGGCCTGACCCGACAGAACAACGAAATTGAACAGGCCGCCACCGCGGTCAACGAAATGACCAGCGCCGTCGAGGAAGTCGCGCGCAATGCCGTGAGCACCTCCGAAGCCTCACGCAACGCCACCGCCTCCGCCGGCGACGGCCGCGATCTGGTGCAGGAAACCGTCAGCGCCATCGAGCGTATGAGCGGCGACGTGCAGGCCACCGCCACCTTGATCGGTGACCTGGCCACTGAGTCGCGGGACATCGGCAAAGTGCTGGACGTGATTCGCGGCCTGGCCGACCAAACCAACCTGCTGGCTCTGAACGCCGCCATTGAGGCCGCCCGTGCCGGTGAAGCCGGGCGTGGATTTGCGGTGGTCGCCGATGAGGTCCGTGCCCTGGCCCATCGCACCCAACAGTCCACCAGCGAGATCGAGCGGATGATCGGCAGCATCCAAGCCGGCACCGAGCACGCGGTGGATTCGATGCGCAACAGCACCGAGCGCGCGGAATCGACGCTGAACATCGCCAAAGGTGCAGGGCTGTCCCTGGAAACCATCAACAGCGCGGTCGTCGAGATCAACGAACGCAACCTCGTGATCGCCAGCGCAGCGGAAGAGCAGGCGCAGGTGGCGCGGGAAGTGGACCGCAACCTGGTGAACATTCGTGATTTGTCGGTGCAATCGGCCACCGGGGCCAGCCAGACCAGCGCGGCCAGCGGTGAGCTGTCGCGCCTGGCGGTGGATCTCAACGGCATGGTAGGCCGCTTCCGCCTCTAACTGCCTGCACTGGCTTGAAATGTGGGAGGGGCTTGCCCCCGATAGTGGCGGGCCAGTTACAGATAAGCGGACTGACATACCCCCATCGGGGGCTTGCCCCCTGCCACATTTGGATCCATGGAATTAGGAAAAGCTTTTTGACAGGGCAGCAATTCAACAGGTTAGAATCCCTGGCACGCAGACTGCATGGTCAGTTTGCGCCCCGTCTTTTGTATCAGCTCATGGAGTACTGCCTTTGAATGCGACGACCATCAACAGCCTGTTCTTGATCGGCGCGTTGCTGGTGAGTGCGAGCATTCTGGTGAGTTCTCTTTCATCACGCCTGGGCATCCCGATTCTGGTGATTATCCTGGCCGTGGGCATGGTCGCCGGCGTCGACGGCGGCGGCATCATCTTCGACAACTATCCGACCGCCTACCTGGTGGGCAACCTCGCATTGGCCGTGATCCTGCTCGACGGCGGCTTGCGAACCCGAGTAGCGAGTTTCCGTGTGGCGCTTTGGCCGGCCTTGTCGCTGGCCACGGTGGGGGTGTTGATTACCACCGGCCTCACCGGCATGGCAGCGGCCTGGCTGTTCAACCTCAACATTATCCAAGGCTTACTGATCGGCGCGATTGTCGGCTCCACGGACGCCGCGGCGGTGTTCTCGCTGCTGGGCGGCAAGGGCTTGAACGAGCGGGTCAGCGCCAGCCTGGAAATCGAATCCGGCAGCAACGACCCGATGGCGGTGTTTCTCACTGTCACCCTGATCGACATGCTCGCCAGCGGCCAGACTGGCCTGCACTGGAGCCTACTGACCCATCTGGTGCGCGAATTCGGCATCGGCGGCCTGGTCGGATTGGGCGGCGGCTGGCTGATGTTGCAGATGGTCAATCGCATCAACCTGGCCACCGGCCTCTATCCGATTCTGGTGATCGCTGGCGGCCTGTTCGTCTTTGCCCTGACCAACGCCTTCCACGGCAGCGGCTTCCTCGCGGTGTACCTGTGCGGCCTGGTGATCGGCAACCGCCCGGTGCGCAGCCGTCACGGCATCTTGCATATGCTCGATGGCATGGCCTGGCTGGCGCAGATCGGCATGTTCCTGGTGCTGGGCCTGCTGGTCACGCCCCACGATCTGCTGCCCATCGCCCTGCCGGCCCTGGGCCTGGCGCTGTGGATGATCCTCTTCGCGCGGCCGTTGTCGGTGATGGTCGGCCTGCTGCCCTTCAAGGCCTTCCACGGCCGCGAAAAAGCCTTTATCGCCTGGGTCGGCCTGCGCGGCGCGGTGCCGATCATTCTGGCGGTGTTCCCGCTGATGGCTGGCCTGCCCCATGCCCAGCTGTATTTCAACCTGGCGTTCTTTATCGTGCTGGTGTCGCTGCTGGTACAGGGCACGAGCCTGCCGTGGGTGGCCAAGCTGCTTAAAGTCACGGTGCCACCGGACCCGGCGCCGATCTCACGGGCGGCACTGGAAGTCCACGTCACCAGCGAGTGGGAACTGTTCGTCTACCGCCTGGGCGCGGAGAAATGGTGCATCGGCGCGGCCCTGCGCGAGTTGAAAATGCCCGAAGGCACGCGCATCGCCGCCCTCTTTCGTGGCCAGCAACTGCTCCATCCGTCGGGTAGTACGGTGCTGGAAGTCGATGATCTGCTCTGCGTAATCGGCCACGAACACAACCTGCCGGCCCTGGGCAAGCTGTTCAGCCAGGCGCCGCAGCGTGGTCTGGACCTGCGCTTCTTCGGCGATTTCGTGCTGGAAGGCGACGCCCAGCTGGGCGCGGTGTCGGCGCTGTATGGCCTCAAGCTCGAAGGTATCGACCCGGATACGCCGCTAAGCCAGTTCATCACCCAAAAAGTCGGCGGCGCCCCGGTGGTGGGCGACCAGGTGGAGTGGAACAACACCATCTGGACCGTCGCGGTCATGGACGGGAACAAGATCGGCAAAGTGGGCGTCAGATTCCCCGAAGGAAGTCGCCCGGGGCCCGGACTCTTCCTCTAAACTGCGGGGCGACAACGCCCCCGATTCTTCACTAGCTCGACCGGTCTCTATGCCAATCCTGCGCTCTTTTCTCGCCACTGCCCTGCTGGGTCTGACCCTTTGCGTCGGCAACGTCTACGCTGCCGACCCGCCCAGCGCCGACGCCATCCAGCAATCCCTGGACAAGCTGCCCGACCGCAAACTGCCCGATGCCGATATGAAGGCGCTGCAGACCATCCTGCAGCAAACTCTCACGTATCTGAGCAACAAGCAGGATTACGAGCAGCGCCTGGTCGATCTCAAGCGACAGCTGGACGACGCCCCGCGCCAGACCAGCGAAAACCAGCGCGAGCTGACACGGCTCAAGGCCACCAAAATCATTCCAGTGGCCCAGCGGTATGCCAGCCTGCCGATCCCGCAGTTGGAACAGCTGCTGGTGCAGCGCAGCACCCAGCAAGGCGACCTGCAAAAAGAACTGGCCGACGCCAACAGCCTGACCATCGCCGCCCAAACCCGCCCAGAGCGCGCCCAGACCGAAATCAGCAGCAGCCAGACGCGCATCCAGCAGATCAACGCTACTCTCAAGTCCGGCAAGGACAACGGCAAAGCCCTGAGCAGCGACCAACGCAATCAGTTGAACGCCGAATTGGCGGCCCTGAATGCGCTGATCCCGCTGCGGCGTCAGGAACTGGCGGGCAACAGTCAGTTGCAAGACCTGGGCAACAGCCAGCACGACCTGATCCAGGAAAAGACCGCGCGCCTGGAACAGGAAATCCAGGATCTGCAAACCCTGATCAATCAGAAGCGTCTGGCCCAGAGCCAGCAGACGGTGACCCAACAGTCCATCGAGGCGCAGAAAGCCGGCGGCAGCAGCCTGCTGGCCTCGGAAAGCGCAGCCAACCTGAAGCTGTCCGACTACCTGCTCAAAAGCACCGACCGCCTCAACGACCTGACGCAGAAAAACCTGCAAACCAAACAACAGCTGGACGCCGTCACTCAGAGCGATTCGGCGCTGGACGAGCAGATCAACGTGCTCAAGGGCAGCCTGCTGCTGTCCAAAATTCTCTACAAACAGAAACAAGCCCTGCCGCGTCTCACGGTGGACCGTGACCTGGCGGACGATATCGCCAACATTCGGCTGTATCAGTTTGAGGTCAACCAGCAGCGCGAGCTGATCAGCTCCCCCAGCGCTTATGTGGATAACCTGCTGGCCAACCAGCCCCCGGACGACGTGACCCCGCAACTGCGGCGCACCCTGCTGGAACTGGCGATCACCCGCAGCGACTTGCTCGAACGCCTGAGCCGCGAGTTGAGCGCGTTGCTGAACGAATCCATCACCCTGCAACTGAACCAGAAACAACTGCTCAGCACCGCCACCACCCTGCGCGCGACGCTGGACGAGCAGATGTTCTGGATTCCCAGCAATAAGCCGCTGGACACCGAGTGGCTGGAAACCGTACCGGCGCACCTGAGCAAGCAAATCACCACCCTGCCGTGGGCCTCCAGCCTCAGCGAGTTGTATGACGGCCTGATCCAGCGCCCGCTGCTGTTCCTGCCGCTGCTGCTGTTGATCGGCGCGCTGCTGTGGCGCCGCAAGGCCCTGTATCAGCGCCTGAATAAGGTCCATCTGGACATCGGCCACTTCAAGCGCGACAGCCAGTGGCATACGCCGCAGGCCATTTTGATCAATATTTTGCTGGCAATGCCGGTGTCCCTGGGCCTGGCCCTATGCGGCTACGCGCTGCAGATCGACGCACGCGGGCAGAACGCCAACCTGGGCTCGGCCCTGTTGCAATTGGCCCAGGCGTGGCTAGTGTTCTACACCGCTTACCGGATTCTCGCGCCTGGTGGCGTGGCGGAACTGCACTTCCGCTGGGAAAAACCCCAGGTCGAATTCCTCCAGGGCTGGGTGCGCAAGCTCGGCCTGGTGGTATTGGCCCTGGTGGCCGTGGTCGCTATCGCCGAGCACCAACCGGCGGCGCTGGCCGACGACGTGCTGGGCATCGGCGTGGTGCTGACCTGCTACGCGCTGATGGCCTGGCTGCTGGGTCGCCTGCTGCTCCACAGCCCCACCCACGAAAAAGCATCGTTGTTTCGCAAAGCCGTGGGCCTGTTGTTTACCGCACTGCCTATCGCACTGTTTATCGCGGTGTGCTTCGGCTACTACTACACCGCCCTCAAACTCAGCGACCGCTTGATCAATACCCTGTACCTGCTGATGTTCTGGCTGGTGATCGAAGCCACCTTCGTCCGTGGCCTGGGCGTGGCGGCCCGTCGCCTGGCCTACTCCCGCGCCCTGGCCAAACGTCAGGCGGCCAAGGAGGCCGGCGATGGCGAAGCGGTGATCGAAGAGCCGACACTGGATATCGAACAGGTCAACGAACAGTCCATGCGCCTGATCCGCCTGGCCCTGCTCGGCGGCTTTATTGCGGCGTTGTACTGGGTGTGGTCGGATCTGATCTCGGTATTTTCCTACCTGGACAACGTCACCCTGTACGAATACACCAGCGGCACTGGCGCGAATATCAGCATGGTGCCTATCAGCATCGGCGATTTGCTCGGCGCGCTGATCATCATCGGCATCACCTTCGCCCTGGCGCGCAACCTGCCCGGCCTGCTGGAAGTGTTGGTGCTGTCCAAACTGGATCTGGCCCAGGGCAGCGCCTACGCCACCACTACCTTGCTGTCCTACATCATTGCCGGCGTGGGCTTTGTCTCAACCCTCTCTACCCTCGGCGTGAGCTGGGACAAGTTGCAATGGCTGGTGGCGGCGCTGTCGGTGGGGTTGGGCTTCGGTATGCAGGAGATCTTCGCCAACTTTATCTCCGGCATCATGATTCTGTTCGAACGCCCGGTGCGTATCGGCGACACCATCACCATCGGCAACCTGTCGGGCACGGTGAGCAAGATCCGCATCCGCGCCACTACGATTACCGACTTCGACCGCAAGGACATCATTGTCCCGAACAAAACTTTCATCACTGGGCAACTGATCAACTGGTCGCTGACCGACACCATCACCCGCGTGACCTTGAAACTGGGGGTGGACTACGGCTCCGACCTGGACCTGGTGAAGGAATTGTTACTCAAGGCCGCCAGGGAAAACCCACGGGTTCTGAAAGATCCGGAACCCCACGTGTACTTCCTCAACTTCGGCGAAAGCACCCTGGACCACGAACTGCGCATGCATGTGCGTGACCTGGGCGACCGCAACCCGGTGCTGGACGAGGTCAACCGCTACATCAACCGCGAATTCAAGAAACAGCACATCAACATCTCGTTCCGGCAGATGGAGGTGTACCTCAAGAATATGCACGGGCAGGAGTACAAACTAGTGCCGGTGGAGGACGAGCGTAAGACCATCGTCGGCGCGCAACCGAGCACGGATGCCCCCGAGCCGCCCGCCGGCAAAGTCGTCGATGCACCGGAACCGCCGCCGAGCAAACTCGACTAAACCCTCTATCCCCAGCAGAATGCTCGGACATTCTGCTGGAGATGGCCGGTGAAAGCCCTCGACGACCTGACCTTCGACAACCGCTTCGCACGCCTGGGCGACGCGTTTTCAACCCACGTTCTGCCCGAACCTCTCGACAAGCCGCGCCTGGTAGTGGCCAGTCCTGCGGCCATGGCCTTGCTCGACCTCGACCCATCGGTGGCCGACACGCCGCTGTTCGCCGAGCTGTTTGGCGGCCACAAACTGTGGGCCGAAGCAGAGCCCCGGGCGATGGTGTATTCCGGCCATCAGTTCGGCGGCTACAGCCCACAACTGGGCGATGGCCGCGGCTTGCTGCTGGGCGAGGCATACAACGCCGCCGGCGAGCACTGGGACCTGCACCTCAAAGGTGCGGGAATGACGCCTTACTCGCGCATGGGCGATGGCCGCGCGGTTTTGCGCTCGTCGATCCGTGAGTTTCTCGCATCCGAGGCGCTGCACGCGCTGGGCATCCCCAGCAGCCGCGCGCTGTGCGTGATCGGCTCCGACACACCCGTATGGCGCGAGAAACAGGAGCGCGGCGCCATGCTGCTGCGCTTGGCGCCGAGCCATATCCGCTTCGGGCATTTCGAATATTTCTATTACACCCAAAAGTCCGAGCAGTTGGCGCAACTGGCCGAGCACGTACTCAACCTGCACTACCCCGAATGCCGCGAACAGCCGGAGCCGTACCTGGCGATGTTCCGCGAAATCGTCGAGCGCAACGCCGAACTGATCGCTAAATGGCAGGCCTATGGTTTCTGCCACGGGGTGATGAACACTGACAATATGTCGATCCTGGGCATTACCTTCGACTTCGGGCCGTTTGCGTTTCTGGATGATTTCGACGCGCACTTCATCTGCAACCACTCCGACCATGAAGGGCGCTATTCCTTCAGCAACCAGGTGCCGATTGGCCAATGGAACCTCAGCGCGCTGGCCCAGGCGCTCACGCCGTTTATCAGCGTCGATGCCTTGAAGGAAACGCTGGGTTTATTCCTGCCGCTGTACCAAGCCCATTACCTGGACTTGATGCGCCGCCGCCTGGGCCTTACCACGGCCGAAGAGGCTGACCAGAAATTGGTGGAACGCCTGCTGCAACTGATGCAGAACAGTGGCGTGGACTACACCTTGTTCTTCCGCCGCCTGGGGGATGAACCGGCCGCGCTGGCCGTGAGCCGCTTGCGTGATGACTTTGTCGACCTGGCCGGGTTCGATGCCTGGGCCAAGCTGTACACAGCGCGGATCACACGGAACGGCGACTACACCGAAGAACAACGCCGCGAACGCATGCACGCGGTCAACCCGCTGTACATCCTGCGTAACTACCTCGCACAAAACGCCATTACCGCCGCCGAGTCAGGCGATTACAGCGAAGTGCGGCGGCTACATGAGGTGCTGAGCAAGCCGTTCGAGGAACAGCCCGGCATGGAACAGTACGCGCAGCGGCCTCCGGATTGGGGCAAACACCTGGAAATCAGTTGCTCGTCGTGAAATCGAGAGGTCGACCCCAGCTGGCTACCTTGATAAACACCGGCGGCGGCGCCAAATAGAATCCATTGGCCATCCCCAGGAGCCCATCATGTCCGAACCTCTTGTCATCCCTTGCCCCCATTGCAACGGCCTCAACCGCATCCCCGGCGAACGCCTGGGTGATGCGCCCAAATGCGGGCGTTGCAAGCAACCCGTATTGCTGAACAAGCCGTTTGAGTTGAAACAAGGCGACTACGCCAGCCAGATCAAGGGCGATCTGCCGCTGTTGGTGGACGTGTGGGCCGACTGGTGCGGGCCGTGCAAGTCGTTTGCGCCGGTGTTTGAACAAGCAGCCGGTCAGCTGGAAGGCAAGTGCCGCCTGGCCAAGCTCGACAGCGAGGCCAACCAGCAGTTGTCGGCGCAATTGGGGATTCGCTCGATCCCCAGCTTGATCCTGTTCAAGAACGGCCGCGAAGTGGCGCGCCAGAGCGGCGCGTTTCCGCTGCCGCAATTGATGAGCTGGTTGCGTAGCCAGGGGATATAACCGCACCGAGACAATGCTGGACGCCGTGGGTGGGGGGCAACCCCCTCCCACCTTGGATCTGTGTGGTGCTTGAAGGTCAGGCGTTTTCCAGCAGGTTATGCAGTTCCACAAATTGCTGAGTCAGCTTATGCCGTGGGTCCAGGTGGATCAGCGGGCGGCTTTCCTGGTGCGACTCGCGCATGCGCACCGAACTGGCCAGGTACACCGGCAGCACCGGCAGGCCTTCGGCGATCAACTCGTCGAGCATCTGTTGCGGCAAGCTGGCGCGGGCCTGGAATTGGTTGACCACAATGCCTTCTACTTCCAGCCCTTCGTTATGGTCTTCTTTCAACTCTTCGATTTCCGCCAACAGACCGTACAGCGCCTGGCGCGAGAAACTGTCGCAATCGAAGGGGATCAATACGCGATCAGCGGCAATCAGCGCCGAAACCGCATAGAAATTCAAGGCTGGCGGGGTATCGAGGTAAATGCGGTCGTAATCGTCGTCCAGCTCGTCCAGCAGTTTTCGCAACTTGTTGATCTTGTGCTTGGCTTCGAGCTTGGGCTGCAGGTCCGCCAACTCGGCGGTAGCGGTGATCACATGCAGGTTATCGAAGGGCGTTTCGTAGATATCCACCTTGTTCTTCTTGGAAAACGGTCCGGAAGACAGGGTTTGCTTGAAAAAATCGGCGATCCCCATGGGGATATCGTCCCCAGTCAGGCCGGTCAGGTACTGGGTAGAGTTGGCTTGTGCATCCAGGTCAACCAACAGGGTTCGATAGCCTTCGCTGGCGCTGACCGCCGCCAGGTTGCAGGCGATGCTGGATTTGCCCACGCCGCCTTTCTGATTGAACACCACACGCCGCATGGAAAAACCTCCGTGTATCAATGAATGTCCGAGTGTAGAGGGCAAAAGCGCCTGTTAGCTACCTCGTTCATCCATGCACTGCTGCATCGACCGAAAGCCGTAGTACGTCACACACGAAGGTTTAGGAAGGGTCCGACAGCCCAACTAGCGCCTGGGTAACGGACAATCTGCAAATCTTTCCCACGATTTTGTAATCGGCCTTGAACATTTTTTTACCAATGTTTGCTAGAACCCCACGGCACCCGGATAATGCGCGCCATTCGGCGCTTGCTGCCTGTCCCGGTATTCGGGGCCAAATGCCGCACATGGAAGCCCGCAGGGGCGGGATAACTTCTCAGTGATCAATTTCAACATCGCCCAATGGCGCGCCTGGGCCCCTGGCCTGGAGAGTGCGGACGACTGGCACGCGTGGTGCCAGGCCCCGGTGTTGCTGCCTGAAAGCGAAGCTTCTCCCGATGTGTCATTTCTGCCGGCAATACAACGTCGGCGCTTGAGCCGTCTGGCGCGCATGGCGTTCAGTGTGGGCTGGCCGCTGGCCGAGGGCCTTCAAGACCTGCCGCTGGTGTTCATTTCGCGCCACGGCGAAACCCCGCGCACCCTCGATATCCTCAGCGACCTGGCCCACGAACAACCGCTGTCGCCGACCCAGTTCAGCCTATCGGTGCACAACGCCGTGATCGGCCTGTGGTCGATCCTGCGTAATGAAACCAGCGAGATGACCGCCCTCGCTGCCGCCGGCGACGGCCTGGAACACGGTCTGCTCGAAGCCGCCGCGCTGCTCCAGGAAGGCGCGCCGGCGGTGCTGCTGGTGATCACCGAAGAACAGCCGCCCGCCGCCTATACCAGTTGGATCCATGACGTGCCGTTTCCGTATGCACTCGGCCTGTTGCTCACCCCAGGCGACGAGTGGCAACTGGAACTCACCACCGGCAGTGTCCAAGCCACTCAAACCCAGTGGCCCCACGCCCTGAACCTGCTGCGCGCCCTGCTCACCGACCAGGGTGCCTGCCAACATGCCTGGAAGAACCGCGTATGGAATTGGCAACGCAAGCCATGACCAACAAGCCCCGGGACGCCTACTACTGGCGCCTGTTCGCCACCGCTGCCAGCTTCGTGCTGTTCGGTTTCGGTGGGCTGTGCTTGCGCCTGCTGGTGTTCCCCCTGCTCAGTTGCCTGCCAGGCAGTGCGGCCCGGCATCGAGGGCGCGCGCGGCACACCATCAGTTGGCTGTTCTGGTTCTTTATCCGCCTGATGCAACGCGCGGGCGTGCTGACTTATAGCGTCGAAGGCGCGGAAAAACTCGGACGCCCCGGCCAGATGATCATTGCCAACCACCCGTCGCTGATCGATGTGGTGTTTCTGATCGGCCTGGTGCGCCAGGCCAATTGCGTGGTCAAGCAGAGCCTGTGGCAGGACCCCTTCACCCGCGGGCCGGTGCGCGACGCCGGCTATATCAGCAACGACGGCAGCGCCGAGATGCTCGATGCCGCCGCCGCTGCACTGCAAAGCGGGCAAACCCTGATCATCTTTCCCGAAGGCACCCGCACCACTCCCGGTGCCGCGCCGGCCTTTCATCGCGGGGGCGCCGCCATTGCATTGCGAGGTGCGACAATCATCACCCCCGTCGTGATCAAGGTCAGCCCCACCACCCTGACCAAGGCCGAACCCTGGTATCGCATTCCTAAACGCCGCGTGCACTTCAGTTTGCGGGTTGGCGCCGATATAGAACCACAGGCGTTCGCTGCACTGGGCCCCGCGCCCCAGGCTTCACGCAAGCTCAACGATTACCTGCACCACTATTTCATTAAGGAGCTCGCCGAAGATGAGCGACAAACAACGCCTTGAGCACGACATAAAGACGCTGATCATCGAGGCCCTGGGCCTGGAAGACATCGGCGCGGAAGATATCCCCAGCGACCAGATCCTGTTCGGCGAAGGCTTGGGCCTGGATTCGGTGGACGCCCTGGAACTGGGCCTGGCCATCCAGAAAAAGTACGGCATCAAGATCGATGCCGACGCCAAGGACACTCGCAACCACTTCACCAACGTGGCCAGCCTTGCGGCGTTCGTCACGGCCCGCCAGGCAGCTTGAGACCGGACCATGCAAACTCGTGACGATATTTTCAACACCCTGCGCGATGCCTTGGTGGAACTGTTCGAACTGGAACCTGAACGCGTGACCCTCGACGCCAACCTGTACCAGGACCTGGAAATCGACAGCATCGATGCGGTGGACCTGATCGACCATATCAAGCGCCAGACCGGCAAGAAGATTGCTGCCGAGGAGTTCAAGGCCGTGCGCACCGTGAACGATGTGGTTGAGGCGGTGTACCGTCTGGTCCAACCAGCCGCATGAGCCGGCTGATCGGCCTTGGCCTGTTGCTGGCGGGGCTGCTGTACCCCTTCGCGGTGTATTACGGCACCGAGCATTTTGCGCCGTGGCAATTCGGCCTGCTGCTGGGCAGCCTATGGCTGTTGCGGGCGCTCACCGCTACGCGGCGCCCTGGCAGCCGTTGGATGGCGGTGGCGGTGATCGTGTTCTGCCTGTTGCTGGCCTGGTTCGACAACCCGCTGCTGTTGCGCTGGTACCCGAGCCTGGTCAGTGCGTTCATGCTCACGCTGTTCGGCTTGAGCCTGAAATACGGCCCACCGATTGTTGAGCGCCTGGCGCGGATGACGGAACCGCAGCTGCCGCCCGAGGCAATTGTGTACACGCGCCAGGTCACGGTGGTCTGGAGTGTTTTCTTCTTAGCTAACGGCCTGCTCGCGGCCGCCCTCACCTTGTGGGCACCGCTGAGCTGGTGGACGTTGTACAACGGCCTGATCGCCTACGGGCTGATGGGGCTGCTGTTTGCCGTGGAATGGCTGGTACGACAAAGGGTGCGGGGCCGCGTATGAATTGGTTGAACCTTGAGCATCTGTTGCTTGAGCCGGTGGCGCAGCGTTCGGTGTGCGCAGACCTGAATCACGCCCAACTGTGGGACCAGGCCTTGCGCCTGGGCGCCGGGCTGCAACGCCGTGGCATCCAACGCGTGGCCGTGCATCTGGAAGATGCCGGCCTGCTGGCAATCGCCCTACTGGGAGCCTGGCGTGCCGGGGTCAGCGTGTTGCTGCCCGCCGACCTGCAGCCCCAAACCCGTCAACGCTGGGCCGACGCCGTCGACGCCTGGCTGACCGAGGCCGCGGACCTCGACGCCTTGTATCAGACTGCCCTGAGCCCGTCCGCGCTGGACCTGGACACCTGCCAATTGAGCCTGTGCACCTCCGGCTCCAGCGGCGAACCCAAGCGCATCGACAAGACCCTGCGCCAGTTGGCCAACGAAGTGCAGGCCCTGGAAACCTTGTGGGGCGCCGACCTCGACGGTGCCTGCATCATCGGCAGCGTCGCCACGCAGCATATCTACGGCTTGCTGTTCCGCGTGTTGTGGCCGCTGTGCGCCGGTCGCACATTTGTACGTCAACAACTGGCCTTCCCCGAAGATTTGCAGCGCGCCAGCCGCGAACACGCCCGGTTCGCCTGGGTGGCCAGCCCGGCGCTGCTCAAGCGCATGGGCGACAACCTCGATTGGCCGGCATTGAGCCAAGTGGCGCGGGTGTTCTCATCCGGCGGTGCGCTGCCGATGGAAGCCGCCAGCAGTCTGTATGAGCGCTTGCGGCAATGGCCCACGGAAATCCTCGGCAGTTCGGAAACCGGCGGCATCGCCTGGCGCCAGGCTAACCGACCTTGGCAGCCGTTTGCCGATGTGCACCTGAGCCAGGATGCCGACGGCGCCCTGCGCATCGCGTCGCCGTACCTGCCCCCTGGGCATATCGAGCAGACCGCCGACGCCGCGCGCCTGCATGCCGATGGCCGCTTCGAGCTGCTGGGACGTCTGGACCGCATCGTCAAGCTGGAAGAAAAACGTATCTCCCTGCCCATGCTCGAACAGGCCTTGATGACCCATCCATGGGTCGCCGAAACGCGATTGGGCGTGGTTCAGGAAAGCCGCGCGTCCCTCGGCGCGCTGGTGGTGCTGAGCGCCGCCGGCCTGCATGCACTGCGCAATCAGGGCCGGCGCAGCGTTACCCAGACCCTGCGCCGGCACTTGAGCCAACATTGCGAAGCCCTGGCCCTGCCACGCCGCTGGCGCCTGCTGAGCCAACTGCCACTCAACGCCCAAGGCAAACTGCCCCAGGCCGACGTGGCGGCGCTGCTCATGGCGCCACGGCCCAAGGCGCCGCAGGTGTTGGAACAGGTTGAAGCTAACGGCGAGTGGACACTGCAACTGAGCGTGCCGCCGGACCTGGCCTATTTCAGCGGGCATTTCCCGGTCACTCCGGTATTGCCGGGAGTGGTGCAGGTGGAGTGGGCATTCAACCTCGGCCAACAACTGCTGGATTTGCCGTCGACCTTTGCCGGTATGGAAGTGCTCAAGTTCCAGCAACTGATACGCCCGGGCGACCGGATCGAACTGCACCTGCGCTTCGACGCAGAGCGCGGCAAGCTGTATTTCGCCTACCGCAACGGCATCGCGGCCTGTTCCAGCGGCCGCATCCAATTGGAAGCCGCCCATGCATAAGCCCTGCGCCCTGATCCCGGTCTATAACCACGAAGCCGCCGTGCCCGCCGTGGTCCATAGCCTATTGAAAAGCGGCCTGCCGTGCCTGTTGGTGGACGATGGCAGCAGCCCGGCCTGCGCAGCGGTGCTGGCGCAATTGGCGCGGCTGGAGAATGTCACCCTGCTGACCCTGCCGACCAACCAGGGCAAGGGCGGCGCGGTGATGGCCGGTTTTCGTGAGGCCGCACGCCAGGGCTTTACCCATGCCTTGCAGGTCGATGCCGACGGCCAACACGACCTGCGCGAAGTCGAGACTTTTATCGACGCCTCCCGCCGCCAGCCCGACGCGCTGATCTGCGGCTACCCCGAATACGACGACAGCGTGCCCAAAGGCCGCCTGTACGCTCGCTACCTGACCCATGTGTGGGTGTGGATCAACACCCTGTCGCTGCAAATCCGCGACTCTATGTGCGGCTTTCGCGTGTACCCGCTGGCCCCGGTGTTGGCACTGATGAACTCGGCCTACATCGGCACGCGCATGGACTTCGACTCGGACATCCTGGTGCGCCTGGCCTGGCGCAACCAACCAATGCGCTGGCTGCCCACCCAAGTCCACTACCCGGCCGATGGCCTGTCGCACTTCCGGCTGTTCCACGACAACGTGCGCATCAGCGCCATGCACACGCGTTTGTTCTTCGGCATGCTGGTGCGCGCGCCGATGATCCTGTGGCGGCGGTGGCAGGCATGAGCGACAGCACCAAGCACTGGGCCGACCGCGAAGAACGCGGCAGCTACTGGCTGATGAAACTCACCGCGTTCGCCGCCAAAGTGCTGGGCCGGCGCCTGCTGAGCCCGGTGCTGTACGGCATCGTTTTGTACTTCTTCGTGTTCGGCCGCACCGCGCGCCAGAGCGCCTGGCAGTACCAGCAACGCCTGGCCGAGTGGAGCGGGCGCGATGAACTGCGCCCCTCCCATAGAAAAGTCTTCGGCCAGTTCATGGCCTTCGCCGACGCCCTGCTCGACAAGCTCGATGTGTGGAACGGCAAGCTGCGCATCGAACAAATCGATATCAACGACCCGGCCAAACTACGCGCGCAATTGCGCGGCGAGCGCGGGCAGATGCTGGTGGGGGCGCACCTGGGCAATCTGGAAGTGTGCCGCGCCCTGGCGGAAATCGGCGAACAAGTGACCATGAACGTGCTGGTACACACCAAGCACGCCGAACGTTTCAACCGTTTGCTGGGCGAAGCCGGCGCGACCCATTTGCGCCTGATCCAGGTCAGCGAGCTGGACCCGGCCACCATGCTGTTGCTCAGCCAGCGCCTGGACGAAGGCGAATGGCTGGCGATTGCCGGCGACCGCGTGCCGCTGCACGGCGGGCGCACGGTGCGCGTGGATTTCCTCGGGCATGCCGCCGCATTTCCCCAGGGCCCTTGGCTCTTGGCCGGCCTGCTCAACTGCCCGGTGAACCTGCTGATGTGCCTCAAGCACAATGGCCGTTATCGCCTGACCATCGAGCCGTTCGCGCCATCGATCGAATGGAAACGCAGCACCCGCGAGCAGGTCATCGCCCAGTGGACCTCACGCTACGCCGCGCGCCTGGCTGATTTCTGCCTGGAAGCGCCCCAACAATGGTTCAACTTTTACCCTTTCTGGAAGACCGATGACGACGCATCTTGAGCCGGTAACCTTTGGCGAACGCCCCCTGCGCATCGAAGACGTGCTGGCCCTGGCCAACCGTCAGGTGCCTACCCAGTTGCAAGGCGACGCGGCCTATCGCCAGCGCATCGCCAAGGGCGCGCAGTTCCTCGACTCGCTGCTGGACAAGGAAGGCGTGATCTACGGCGTGACCACCGGCTACGGCGACTCTTGCGTGGTGGCGGTACCGTTGCAGCATGTCGAAGCCCTGCCCCGTCACCTGTACACCTTCCACGGCTGCGGCTTGGGCAAATTGCTCGACGCCCAGGCCACCCGTGCGGTGCTGGCCGCGCGCTTGCAGTCGCTGTGCCACGGCGTGTCCGGGGTGCGCGTTGAACTGCTGGAGCGCCTGCAAGCGTTTGTTGAACACGACGTACTGCCGCTGATCCCGGAAGAAGGCTCGGTGGGCGCCAGCGGCGACCTGACGCCGCTGTCCTACGTGGCCGCGACCCTGTCCGGCGAACGTGAAGTGCTGTTCCGTGGCGAGCGCCGCGCGGCCGCCGATGTGCATCGCGAACTGGGTTGGCAGCCGCTGGTGCTGCGCCCCAAGGAAGCCCTGGCCTTGATGAACGGCACCGCCGTGATGACCGGCCTGGCGTGCCTGGCGTTTGCCCGCGCCGACTATCTGCTGCAACTGGCCACGCGCATTACCGCGCTGAACGTGGTGGCGCTGCAAGGTAACCCCGAGCACTTTGACGAACGACTGTTCGCCGCCAAGCCGCACCCGGGTCAGATGCAAGTCGCCGCGTGGTTGCGCCAGGACTTGGCCATCGACGCACCGACCGCGCCGCTGCATCGCCTGCAGGACCGCTACTCGCTGCGCTGCGCGCCCCACGTGCTCGGGGTGCTGGCCGACAGCCTGGGCTGGTTGCGCGGGTTTATCGAGACCGAGCTCAATAGCGCCAACGACAACCCGATCATCGACGCCGAAGAAGAACGCGTGCTGCACGGCGGGCATTTCTACGGCGGGCATATCGCTTTTGCCATGGACAGCCTCAAGACCCTGGTGGCCAACGTCGCCGACCTGCTCGACCGACAACTGGCCCTGCTGGTGGACGTGCGCTACAACCACGGCCTACCGAGCAACCTGTCCGGCGCGCCGGCGGATCGCGCCATGATCAACCACGGCTTCAAGGCGGTGCAGATCGGCACCAGCGCCTGGACCGCCGAAGCGCTGAAAAACACCATGCCGGCCAGCGTGTTTTCACGTTCCACCGAATGCCACAACCAAGACAAAGTCAGCATGGGCACCATCGCCGCTCGCGATGCGATCCGCGTGCTGGAGCTGACCGAGCAGGTTGCCGCCGCCACCCTGCTGGCCGCCAATCAAGGCGTGTGGCTGCGTGCCCAGGCTGACGATGCCCGCCCGCTGCCACCGGCCCTGGCGGCCATGCACGCGGAACTGGCCAAGGACTTCCCGCCGGTGATCGAAGACCGCGCCCTGGAAGGCGAGCTGCGCCTGTGTCTGCAACGCATCGCCGAACAACACTGGAGGCTGCATGCGTAGTCAGGGCGTGTTGCACTGCGACACCGAGATCCTCGTGCCGTTTTTCGATGTCGACACCATGCACGTGGTGTGGCACGGGCACTACGTGAAATACCTGGAAGTGGCACGCTGCGCGTTGCTGGACAAGATCGGCCACAACTACACGCACATGCTCGACTCGGGCTATGCCTGGCCGGTCATCGACATGCAGCTGCGCTATGTGCGCGGGGCGGTGTTCGGCCAGACCCTCAACGTGCGCGCCAGCCTGGTGGAGTGGGAGAACCGCTTGAAGGTCAATTACCTGATTACCGACCGGGCCAGCGGCGAGCGCCTGACCCGCGCCAGCACCGTGCAGGTGGCGGTAGACATCGCCACTCGCGAGATGCAGCTGGCGTCCCCCAAAGTCTTCATCGACGCCGTCGACAGGGCCTTGTCATGAAACTGATCACCTTCCTCGGTGCGTTGCTGCTGTCGCTTCAAGCCCACGCCTTCGACCTGCAACAACTCAGCGATCAGTTGGCCAAACCCTCGGTGATCCACGGCAGCTTTATCCAGGAAAAACACCTGCGCGCCCTGCCGCAGCCATTGGTCAGCAAAGGCACCTTCGTCCTGGCCAAGGACCACGGCCTGCTGTGGCTGCTCAAGACGCCGCTGCAACAGGATTACCGCATCAGCGCCCAAGGCATCGCCCGCCGTGATGCCAATGGCTGGCAGCTGCTGCCGAACAAGAGCGCCGGCGCCGAGCAGAATCGCTTGTTCCTCGCCGTGCTGCAAGGCGACAGCAGTGGCCTGCAACGGGACTTCGAGCTGCACCTTCAAGGCGAGGCCACGCAATGGACGCTGACCTTGATCCCACGCTCGCTGCTGCTCAAGCAGGTGTTCAACCAGATCAACATCAATGGCGGCGCGCTGGTGCAGACCATCGAATTGCTGGAAACCCAGGGCGACAGCACCGTACTGCGCATGCAGGACTGCCGCGCCGACCTTCCCCTCAGCGATGCGCAGCAGCATGACTTTGCTCAGTGAGCGCCAGTTGCCGCGCCTGTTCCTGATCCTGCTGGTGGCCGTACTGGCCCTGGCCGGCTGGCAGTGGCGTCATGGCGCGCCGCTGTCGGCCAACCTGATGGAGCTGGTGCCCGGCAGCACGCCGGATGCCCTGGAACTGCAAGCCGAGCAGCGCATGCAGGAGCCGCTGAACCGCGAGATGCTGGTGCTGGTGGGCCACACCGATCGCCAGCAGGCAGTGGCCGTTGCCCAACAGTTGGGTGAGCGTTGGCAGGCCAGCGGCCTGTTTGAAACAGTGCAGTGGAACCTGCAAGCCGACCTGCCGGCGCTGCGCGAGCAACTGCTGCGCGGGCGCCTGGCGATACTGTCGGGCAAAGACCGCGAACAGTTGATCGAACACCCCGACGCCTTCATTCAGCAGCGGGTGCAGGCGCTGTTCGACCCCTTCACCGGGTTCAGCCTGGTGCCCAGCCAGGAGGATTGGCTGGGCCTGACCGGGCGCATCCAGAACAGCCAGCCGCAACGTGGCTCGGTGCAACTGGACATCGGCAGCGGCGCGCTGATTGCCGATGCCGACGGCAAGAGCTGGGTGCTGCTGCGCGCGCGCACCACCGGCAACGCCTTCGACATGCACCTGCCACTGCGCGTGGCGGACCTGCTCCAAGCCAGCCGCGCCGAGGCCGGCGAGCATGGCGCGCAATTGCTGGCCGCCAGCGGCCTGTTGTACGCCGCCAACGGTCAGCAACAGGCCACTCGCGAAATCACCTGGGTCGGCGGCGGTGCGACCGTGGGCATCCTGTTGCTGCTGTTGCTGGCGTTCCGGCGCTGGCGCGTGCTGCTGGCGTTCGTGCCGGTACTGGTGGGGATGTTGTTCGGCGCGGTGGCGTGTGTGGCGCTGTTCGACCATATGCATGTGATGACGTTGGTGCTGGGTTCCAGCCTGATCGGCGTGGCCGTGGATTACCCGCTGCACTACCTGTCCAAAAGCTGGAGCCTGCAACCGTGGCGCAGTTGGCCGGCGCTGCGCCTGACGCTGCCGGGGCTGAGCCTGAGCCTGGCGACCAGTTGCATCGGCTACCTGGCGCTGGCCTGGACACCGTTCCCGGCACTGACCCAGATCGCCGTGTTCTCCGCCGCCGGGCTGGTGGGTGCCTACCTGTCGGCGGTGTGCCTGTTGCCGGCGCTGCTCAACGGCGTCGAACTGCGCCCAGCGCAATGGCCGCTGCGCATCGCCGAACGCCTGTGGCAACTGCGCGTTGCCTTGCTCAAGCGCGTCCCGAGTGCCGTATTGCTGGCACTGGTGCTGCTGTTTTGCGCAGGCGGCCTGTGGCAGCTGAACACCAAGAACGACATTCGCCAATGGATCGGCGCGCCGCCGCAGTTGCTCCAGGAGGCCCAGGCCGTGGCGCGCATCACCGGGTTCCAGCCCACCAGCCAGTTCTTTCTGGTGCGCGCGCCGGATCAACCCCAGTTGCTGGAGCGCCTGGACACGCTGGGCCAGCGCCTGGATCAACTGGTGAACATGAACAAACTGCAAGGCTACCTGGCCCTCAACCAATTGGTCAGTCGCCCCGCCGAGCAACAGCAAGTGCGTGACGCGTTGAACCGCCTGCCGCAGCATTGGCAGCCGCTGCTGGACCTCGGCGTTCCCGCCAGTGCCCTGCACGCCGAAATCGCGCAATTGCAGGCCCTGCCCACCGAAGATATCGATGCCGCCTTAGCGGGCCCGCTGGCCGAACCCTGGCGCACCCTGTGGCTGGGCCCGGTGGACGGCGGTGTGGCGACGATGGTCAGCCTGCAAGGCTTGAACAACCCAGCGTTGCTGCACGCGCAGGCGGCGGACCTGCCAGGCGTGCAACTGGTGGATCGCCTGGGCGACTTGAATCGGGTGTTCGCCGCCACGCAGATCAGCGCCGCTGAATTGAAACTGCTGTCGTGCGGGTTGATCGTCATCCTGCTGATCGTGCCGTTTGGCCTCGGCGGTGCGTTGCGTATCGTCGCGCTGCCATTGCTCGCCGCGCTGTGCAGCCTGGCCAGCCTCGGTTGGCTGGGCCAGCCGTTGACGCTGTTCAGCCTGTTCGGCCTGCTGCTGGTGACGGCGATCAGTGTCGACTACGCGATCCTGATGCGCGAACAGATCGGCGGCGCTGCGGTCAGCCTGCTAGGAACACTGCTGGCGGCGCTGACGACATGGTTGTCGTTCGGCCTGCTGGCGGTGTCGAGTACGCCCGCAGTCAGTAATTTCGGTCTATCGGTCAGCCTGGGCCTGGCGTTCAGCTTTATGCTGGCGCCCTGGGCCGGCCAACAGAAACATGCCTTATGAATGTGATTATCGCCAATGCGGCAAGGAGCCCTCGTGCCCACAGTTGAAATGGAACGCCGCCAGGTCGTGGTGATCGGTGCCGGCCCATCAGGTGCCATCGCCGCCGCGCTGCTCAAGCGCAAAGGGCATGATGTATTGATCATCGAGCGCCAGCATTTTCCACGGTTCTCGATCGGCGAAAGCCTGCTGTCCCACTGCATCGATTTCATCGAAGAAGCCGGCATGCTGGACGCCGTGCAGGCCGCCGGTTTCCAACTGAAAACCGGCGCCGCCTTTGCCTGGGGCGAGCGCTACAGCGCGTTCGATTTCAGTGACACCTTCAGCGACGGCAAGCCCACCACCTTCCAGGTGCAACGCGGCGAGTTCGACAAATTGCTGGCCGACCAGGCCGCGCTGCAAGGCGTGGACATCCGCTACGGCGAAACCATCGTCGGCGTGGATTTCAAAGGCGAATGCCGCTACCTGCATGTGCGCCGCGAGAACGGCAGCGAGTATCACCTCAAGGCCAAGTTCGTGCTCGATGCCAGCGGCTACGGCCGCGTGCTGCCACGCCTGCTGGACCTGGAAGCGCCGTCGAATTTCCCGGTGCGCCAAGCGGTGTTTACCCACATCGAGGATCGCATCGAACACCCAGGCTTCGACCGCACCAAAATCCTCGTCACCACCCATCCCACCCAGCGCGATATCTGGTTCTGGACCATTCCCTTCAGCAACGGCCGTTGCTCGGTGGGCGTGGTCGCGGCCAAGGAACACTTCGACGGCCGTGGTAATGACCTCGACGCCTGCCTGCGCGGTTTTATCGCCGAAACCCCAAGCCTGGCCGGCGTGCTGCAAAACGCCGTGTGGGACACGCCGGCGCGCACCATCGGCGGCTATTCGGCGAACGTCACGACCTTGCACGGCCCAGGCTTCGCGCTCTTGGGCAATGCGGCGGAATTCCTCGACCCGGTGTTCTCCTCCGGCGTGACCATCGCCATGCGCTCGGCCAGCATGGCCGCAGGCGTGCTGCACCGCCAGTTGAGCGGCGAGGCGGTGGATTGGCAGACCGAATTCGCCGCGCCCCTCAAACGCGGTGTCGACACCTTCCGCTGCTACGTCGAAGGCTGGTACGCCGGGACGTTCCAGGACGTTATTTTCCATCCGGGCAGTGCCCCGGAGATTCGCCGTATGATCAGCTCGATCCTCGCCGGCTATGCGTGGGACGAGCGCAACCCGTTCGTCAGCGAGCCCAAGCGACGTTTGCGGATGTTGTCGGAAATCTGTGCGAGTGAGCCGGTATGAGCACGCAATACCTGAGCAAAAACTACGTCGAGGAAACCCGCTTCGGCCTGTGGTTCCTGCGCAGCCACACCTGGCAGCACCACGTGCTGCGCGTGGCGATTAACGACCTGCGCGGCCTGTTCAGCGAGCCGCTGCCCCAGGCGCCGGTACTGCTGGACGCCGGTTGCGGCCAGGGCAAGTCGTTCACCCTGCTACAACAAGCATTCGCGCCGGCACGCCTGATCGGCCTGGATGCCGACCCTCACAGTTTGCAGATGAGCCAGGCCGAGGCCGAGCGCCAGGGTTTGAGCGTCGAGCTGATCGGCAGCGATTGCGCCACCCTCGATGTGGCGGACAACAGCGTCGACCTACTGTTCTGCCACCAGACCTTCCACCATCTGGTGGAACAACACCGTGCGCTGCAAGAGTTCTATCGCGTGCTCAAACCCGGCGGCTACCTGCTGTTTGCCGAATCCACCGAAGCCTATATCGACACCTGGGTGATCCGCTGGCTGTTCCGCCACCCCATGCACGTGCAGAAAAGCGCCGAAGGGTATCTGGCGATGCTGCGCGAGCAAGGCTTTGAGTTCGGCCCGCAGAATGTCTCGTACCCGTACCTGTGGTGGAGCCGTTCGAAGGATTTCGGCCTGCTCGAACGCCTGCGCCTGCGCCGACCGAAACCGGTGGGGCAGCGCGAAGAAACCCTGGTCAACTGCGTGGCACGCAAACCCTTGGCGAGCGTCGTACCATGATCCGCGCACTGTTGATCGGCTGCCTGTTGCTGCTCAGCGCCTGCGCCAGCCAGCCACCGCTGCCCGCCACCACCCCGAGCTTGCCGCTGCCGCTGCAACTGCATGTGCAGCGCTTGGCGGATGGCCAGAGCCAGGATTGGCTACTGGTGGTGCAACGCGAAGGCGGCGCGATTCGCTGGTCGATGATGGATCCGCTGGGCATCCCCCAAGCCCGGCAGAAACTGGTCGATGGCCAGTGGCAGGCCGATGGCTTGCTGCCGCCCAACCCCCAGGCCCGCGAGTTGTTCGCCGCGCTGTTGTTTGCCCTGACGTCGGCCGATGAAGTGCGCGCGCTGTACCCCAGCGCCCAGGCACGCGACCTGACCCGCACCCTGCCGGGTCATTGGCAAATCATCTACCAGTCTTCAGAGGTGTTCAGCGTGAACATCGCCGGACAGCCCTTGAGCTACCGCATTACGCCGCTGGGTGCCGCACGATGAGCGCCTACTTGAACGCCCTCGGCGTGATCTGCGCCCTTGGCCGTGGCCAGGCTGAGGTCAGCCGCCGTCTGTTCGCCGGTGACTGCTCGGGCATGCGCGCCGAAAGCGGCTGGGTGCCCGAACGCGTGTTGCCAGTGGGCGGCGTGCAGGGCGAGCTGGCGAGTATCCCGCCTGAGCTGGGCCAGCAAAGCAGTCGCAACAATCAACTGTTGCTGGAAGCGGCGCTGCAAATCGAAGAAGAGATTCGCCAGGCGATCCACACCTACGGCGCATCGCGGGTGGGCGTGGTGCTCGGCACCAGCACTTCGGGCATCGACGAAGCCAGTCGCGGCATTGCCGAGTACCTGCGCGACAATCGCTTCCCCGGCACCTATGACTATCAGCAACAGGAACTCAGCGCCCCGGCCAATTTCCTTGCCGACTGGTTGCAACTGAGCGGCCCGGCCTATGTGATTTCCACCGCTTGTACGTCCAGCGCCCGTGCGCTGATGAGTGCCCGGCGCCTGTTGGACCTGGGCCTGTGCGATGCGGTGATCTGCGGCGGCGTGGACAGCCTGTGCAAGCTGACCCTCAACGGTTTCAGCGCGCTGGAGGCGGTATCCGACACGCGCTGCAACCCGTTTTCGCGCAACCGCGACGGCATCAATATCGGCGAAGCCGCCGTGTTGTTTCTGATGAGCAGGCAACCGGCGCCCATCGCCCTGTTGGGCAGCGGCGCCAGTTGCGATGCGCACCATATCTCCGCGCCGGAGCCGAGCGGCAAAGGCGCGCTCCAGGCGATGCGCAAGGCACTGGCCTGCGCGAAACTGGCGCCGGAGCAGATCGGCTATCTGAACCTGCACGGCACGGCTACCCAACATAACGACGCCATGGAAAGCCTGGCGGTCGCCAGCCTGTTCCCCGGCGGCGTGAGCTGCTCATCGACCAAACCCATGAGCGGCCATACCCTGGGCGCCGCTGGCGCGCTGGAAGCGGCGTTCTGCTGGCTGAGCCTGCGCCACGGCCAGGTGCCGCCCCATGTGTGGGACGGCGAGGCCGACCCTGCGCTCCCCGCCTTGCAGTGGGCACACGCCGGCGAACCCTTGAAAAACACGCGCCTGATGAGCAACTCGTTTGCCTTCGGCGGTAACAACGTCAGCCTGATTATCGGAGAGGCCCCATGATCGATTGGCCACTCGCCGAACTGATCCCCCACGCGGGCGACATGATCCTGATCGACCAGGTGCTGTCGTTCGACGAAGAACAGATTCACACCCGCGCCACCGTCAAGCCCGGCGGCCTGTTCAACCGCCCTGACGGCAGCCTGCCGGCCTGGGTCGGTATCGAGCTGATGGCGCAGAGCGTGGCCGCCTATGCCGGCTGCCATGCCCGCCGCAAAGGCGAGCCAGTGGCGTTGGGCTTCCTGCTGGGCACGCGTAAGTTCGAGTGCAACGTCGAACACTTTCCGGCCGGTGCCGAGCTGAGCATCCACGGCCTGCGTTCCCTGGAAGACGACAATGGCATGGGTGTGTTCGAATGCCACCTGCGCGGCGAAGGGTTCCACGCCAGCGCGCGCTTGAACGTATTTCGACCGCCCCAGGCGGCCGCCTATTTAGATGAATCGAAGGACGAAACGCCATGACTGAATCCGTACTGGTCACCGGCTCCAGCCGTGGCATCGGCCGCGCCATTGCCCTGCGCCTGGCCCAGGCGGGCCACGACATTGTGCTGCACTGCCGCAGCGGCCGCGCCGAGGCGGATGCGGTGCAGGTGGAAATCCAGGCCTTGGGCCGGCAGGCGCGGGTGCTGCAATTCGACGTGGCGGATCGCGCCAGCTGCAAGCACATCCTTGAAGCCGATGTGGAGCAACACGGCGCCTATTACGGCGTGGTGCTCAACGCCGGCCTGACCCGCGACGGCGCGTTCCCGGCCTTGTCGGAGGACGATTGGGATGTGGTGATGCGCACCAATCTGGACGGTTTCTACAACGTGCTGCACCCGGTGATGATGCCGATGATCCGTCGTCGCGCGGCCGGGCGCATCGTGTGCATTACCTCGGTATCGGGGCTGATCGGCAACCGCGGGCAGGTCAACTACAGCGCTTCGAAAGCCGGCCTGATCGGCGCGGCCAAGGCCCTGGCCATCGAGCTGGGCAAGCGCAAGATCACGGTCAACTGCGTCGCGCCGGGGTTGATCGACACGGCCATGCTGGACGAAAACGTACCCGTCGAGGAACTGATGAAGATGATCCCGGCACAGCGCATGGGCACCCCGGAAGAAGTCGCCGGGGCGGTGAACTTCCTCATGTCCGCCGAGGCCGGTTACATCACCCGCCAGGTGCTGGCGGTGAATGGGGGCCTGTGCTAATGAAGCGCGTCGTCGTCACCGGCATGGCCGGCGTGACCTCCCTGGGCAGCGACTGGCCGACCATCTCGGCCAACTTCCGCGCCAACCGTAGCGGTATCCGGCGCATGGACGAATGGGACCGTTTCACCGAACTGAACACGCGTCTGGCCGGGCCCATCGACGATTTCGTGGTGCCCTCCCACTGGACGCGCAAGCAACTGCGCAGCATGGGCCGCGTCTCGCGCCTGGCGGTGTGGGCGGCGGAGCAGGCGTTGCAAGACGCCGGTTTACTGGGGGATGAGTCGATCAAGGACGGGCGCATGGGCGTGGCCTGTGGTTCGTCCACCGGCAGCACCGATGAGATCAAAGCCTTTGGCAATATGCTGCTCAACTCGGTGGCCGAGGGGCTGAACGCCAACTCCTACGTGCGCATGATGCCGCACACCACCGCGGCCAATATCAGCATCTTTTTTGGCCTGACCGGGCGCTTGATTCCCACTTCGAGCGCCTGCACCAGCGGCAGCCAGGGCATCGGCTACGCGTACGAGGCCATCAAGTTCGGGCGCCTGCCGTTGATGCTCGCCGGCGGCGCCGAAGAACTGTGCCCCACCGAAGCCATGGTGTTTGACGCGCTCTACGCCACCAGCCTGAAAAACGACGCACCGCAAACCAGCCCACGCCCCTATGACAGCGGCCGCGACGGCCTGGTGATCGGTGAAGGCGGCGGCATGCTGGTGCTGGAAGAACTGGAACATGCGCTGGCGCGCGGTGCGCATATCCATGCGGAAATCGTCGGTTTCGGCAGCAACGCCGACGGCCAGCACACCACCCGCCCGGAACAGAAAACCATGCGCCGCGCCATGGAACTGGCCCTGGAAGACGCCGGCCTGGCACCGGCCGCCATCGGCTACGTGAACGGCCATGGCACCGCCACCGATCAAGGCGACATCGCCGAGACCCTGGCCACCAGCAGCCTGTTCGGCAGCCGCATGCCTATCAGTTCGCAAAAGAGCTTCCTGGGCCACACCCTCGGCGCGTGCGGCGCGTTGGAGTCGTGGTTCAGCATCGAAATGATGAACCGCGACCAGTACGTGCACACCTTCAACCTCGACACCGTCGACCCGCAGTGCGGCGAGCTGGACTACCTGCAAGGTGGGTTTCGCCAGATGCACCACGACTACGTGATGAATAACAATTTCGCCTTTGGCGGCGTCAATACGTCGCTGATCTTTCGCCGCTGGTCCTGATTTTTAATCGATTGGAGAAAACGGAATGTCTTCCTTGCTACGCGCCACCTTCATCACGTTGGCCCTGCTGACCGCCGCCGGTTGCACCAGCAAACCGGTGCTCAACCCTCACAGCGAGCTACCGGCAGGTACTCAGGTCAGCGAAGAGAAAATGAAGCAGGTGATCGTCAACGCCTTGCAGAAACGTGAATGGACCGTGCAACGCCTGAGCCCGCAACTGGTGCAGGCCGAAATCACCGTGCGCGGCCAGTACCACGCTGAAATCGATATCCGCTACACCCGCAGCAGCTACGCCATCACCTACCGGGACAGCCGCGACCTGGGCTACAAGGACGGCAAGATCCATCGCAACTACAACCGTTGGGTGAACAACCTGGATAACGACATCAAGGCAGGCTTGCGCAGCAATGGTGTGAGTGGCGAGGCAGGGTCGGCGGCGCAGTTGTTTGAGCAGACCGGCACCTCAAAGCAGAACTGAGGCCAAGCACTACCCCTTCGATGGCCGGCCCATCTTATGTGGTGATAAGCCGAGCATTTTTGCAGCGGCCCCTTTTTCAAACGATGCCGTTCAACCGGCACATGGGATCGGGGCGGCTGCCCAGCCCAGCCCGGCGCTGGGCAAGCCCGCTCACCACAACAACCGGACTCACCGTAGGAAGCGTCACCTATGTAGTGAGACAACCTCTGTGGTGAGCGAGCTTGCCTCGCGCTGGGGCGCGAAGCGGCCCCTTTTCGGGCGGCGCGACGATTACTGTGTGGCCTTGCGCGTGAGCAATTCCACGAATGCCTTGCCCATTGGCGTTTGTGCGCTCTTGCGTTGCACCAGCCACACTGACGTCACCGCCTCCGGGTCCAGCAAGGTGCGATACACCACGCCATCGATGCGGATGCGCTGATACGACGCCGGCAGTACCGACACGCCTAACCCCGCCGCCACCAACCCGATAATCGTCATGGCCTCACCCGCTTCCTGAGCGAAGCGCGGGCTGAAGCCGGCGTCGCGGGCCAGGTTGAGCAGTTGGGCGTATAGGCCACTGCCGTAACTGCGTGGGAAAAACACAAACGGCTCTTCTGCCAATTGTGCCAGGTGCAAACCACGCTCGGAGCCTTGCGCCAGGGGGTGGCCGGCGCTTAGCACGGCCACCAGCGGTTCTCGCATCAGCTCGATCACAACCAACGAATCCGGCAAAGGCAACGGTCGCATCAGCCCGACCTGAATCGACTCATCCACCAGCGACTCGGCCACCTCGGTGCTGCTCATTTCCTGCAGGTTGAGGTGAACCGCCGGGAACGCCTGGCGGAACGCAAATATGGCTTGGGGAATGCTGGCATTGAACGGCGCCGATGACGTGAAGCCAATCTTCAATTCCCCCAGTTCGCCCAGCTGCGCACGCCGCGCCACGTCCGCGGCTTTGTCGACTTGGGCCAACACAAGGCGTGCCTCTTGCAGAAACAGGCGCCCGGCCTCGCTCAGTTCGACCCGACGATTGGTACGCTCGAACAACCGCGCCCCCACCTCATGCTCCAATGCCTGGATCTGCTGGCTCAGGGGCGGTTGCGAGATGCCCAGCACCTGCGCGGCGCGACCGAAGTGCAATTCTTCGGCGACCGCGATGAAGTACCGCAGATGTCGCAATTCCATGCCCACCTCATTAGGTCGTTTAAGCTATCAAACAGGTCGAACAATATATTGGAAAGAATCATTAGCCAGCTATATTCTTTTTTCCATTGCCCGCCCTGGCAGGCTTTTGCTCCCCCGAGGTTCCTGTGAAATCTGCTGTTGCGCCACTGGCTCATGATCTTCCACCCACCGCCCTGGATGAGGTGGTGGCTCAATTCAACGACGAGTACATCGAAAAAGGCACACCGCTGTTCATGCGCACGGTACTCGCGCTGTTCTCCGGCGGCTTCGCCACGTTTGCCCTGCTGTATTGCGTACAACCGATGATGCCGGCGCTGTCCCATGAGTTCTCCATCAACGCGGCGCAGAGCAGCCTGGTGCTCTCGGTTTCCACGGCAATGCTGGCGCTGGGGCTGCTGATCACCGGGCCGATTTCCGACACCCTGGGGCGTAAACCGGTGATGGTGGCCGCGTTGTTCTGTGCCGCGTTTGCCACCATCGCCAGCGGCCTGATGCCGTCCTGGGAGGGCATGCTATTGATGCGCGCGCTGGTGGGGCTGTCGCTCAGTGGCTTGGCGGCCGTGGCCATGACGTATTTGAGCGAAGAGATCCACCCTCAACACATCGGCCTGGCCATGGGCTTGTATATCGGCGGCAACGCGATCGGGGGCATGAGCGGACGGTTGATCATCGGCGTGTTAATCGATTTCGTCAGTTGGCACACCGCGATGCTGATCATCGGCGCCCTGGCGCTGATCGCCGCGACGGTGTTCTGGAAAATCCTGCCTGAATCGCGCAATTTCCGCCCCCGTAGTTTGCGGCCGCGCAGCCTGTTGGAAGGCTTCGTCATGCACTTCAAGGATGCCGGCCTGCCATGGCTGTTCCTTGAAGCCTTTCTGCTGATGGGCGCGTTCGTGACGCTGTTCAACTACATCGGCTATCGCTTGCTGGCCGATCCGTACGACCTGAGCCAGGCCGTGGTGGGTCTGCTGTCGCTGGTGTACCTCTCGGGCATCTACAGTTCAGCGAAGATCGGCTCGCTGGCCGACCGCCTCGGACGCCGGCGCGTGCTGTGGGCCACCATCCTAGTGATGCTCGGCGGCATGGCCATGACCCTGCTATCGCCGTTATGGCTGGTGGTGCCGGGCATGTTGGTGTTCACCTTTGGCTTCTTCGGTGCCCACTCGGTGGCCAGCAGTTGGATCGGCCGCCGGGCTACCAAGGCTAAGGGCCAGGCTTCCTCGCTGTACCTGTTCAGCTACTACGCCGGCTCCAGCATCGCCGGCACAGCAGGCGGGTTCTTCTGGCACTTTGCCGGTTGGAATGGCATCGGCGCGTTTATCCTGACCTTGCTGACCGGCGCGTTGCTGGTGGCGTTGAGGCTGGCCAAGTTACCGCCGCTGGCTTCGGCCTGAGGCCCCGGCGGCTGCGTAAACGACATCCGCGCCATCACCCGCTTACCGCGACGCTCATGCATCACCACCGCGCCGATATGCAGCACCAGCATCAGCAACAACGCCACGCACGACAGCACATGCACGCGGGTGTAGAGGGCGATGCGCGCCGCGTCGCTCTCAAAAGGCGCAATGGACACCAGGTTAAAGATATTGATCGGGCGGTCCATCATCAGCACACCCGTCGCCAGCACCACGGCCAGCACCAGGTACATCGCCTTGTGCACCAGCAACGCCAGGTACTCCTGCACCGTGCGTTTGCTTGAAAAATCCAGGCCGTGGCTGAAAGAGCAGAACACCCGCAACACGAAGATCGGGATATAGGCGGTGGTCAACGACACATTGAAGAACGCGACCCACGCCTTGACCGACGCCGGCACACTGAACACGGCGACGAAAAAACCGGATAACAATGCCCACAGAATGATGACGGCCGAAATCCAATGCAGGAGTTTCTGGCCGGTTGAATACGCTGAAGTGTTCATCCTGATATCACCTGACAATAAACGCCAATCACTGGCGAGTGGAAGAGTCGGGTAGGATTTTTACCGAGGCAGTTACCGAAGGCTGTAGGAGAAATCCCAACATCGGCAGCGTACCAAGGTCGGACTTAACAAACGCTGAAGCGCAACGAGCCGCCCACTGCCAGACAGAGGGCGGCTCGCTTGAGGCGGGATGTTACTGGTGGTATTGCGCGGACAGCTCGTGCACAGCTTGCAGGAAAGCGCCGGCGTGGTCCGGGTTTACCTCCGGGGTGATGCCGTGGCCCAGGTTGAACACATGCCCGGTGCCTTTGCCGTAGCTGGCCAGGATACGGCCGACTTCGGCGCGGATCGCTTCCGGCTTGGCGTACAGCACGGTCGGGTCCATGTTGCCTTGCAGCGCGACCTTATCGCCGACCCGGCGGCGGGCGTCGCCGATATCACAGGTCCAATCCAGGCCCAGGGCGTCCGCGCCAGCATCGGCGATGCTTTCCAGCCACAGGCCGCCGTTCTTGGTGAACAGAATCACCGGCACCTTGCGGCCTTCGTGTTCACGGATCAGGCCGCTGACGATTTTGCGCATGTAGGCCAGGGAAAACTCCTGGTAAGCCGCAGCGGACAGGTTGCCGCCCCAGGTATCGAAAATCTGCACCGCTTGCGCACCGGCCATGATCTGGCCGTTGAGGTAGCTGGTGACCGACTGGGCCAGCTTGTCCAGCAGCAGGTGCATGGCTTGTGGGTTGTCGTAGAGCATGGCCTTGGTCTTGCGGAAGTCTTTCGACGAGCCACCTTCGACCATGTAGGTAGCCAGGGTCCACGGGCTGCCGGAGAAGCCGATCAGCGGCACGCGGCCGTTAAGCTCGCGGCGGATGGTGCTGACCGCGTCCATCACATAGCCCAGGTCTTTGTGCGGATCGGGAATCGGCAGGGCTTCGATATCGGCCAGGGTGCTGACGACTTTCTTGAAACGCGGGCCTTCGCCGGTTTCGAAGTATAGGCCTTGGCCCATGGCGTCGGGGATGGTGAGGATATCGGAGAACAGGATCGCCGCGTCCAGTTGTGGATAGCGGTCCAGCGGCTGCATCGTGACTTCGCAGGCGAACGCCGGGTTCATGCACAGGCTCATGAAGTCGCCGGCGTGGGCGCGGCTGGCGCGGTATTCCGGCAGATAGCGCCCGGCTTGACGCATCATCCATACCGGGGTGACGTCTACGGGCTGCTTAAGCAGGGCACGAAGGAAACGGTCGTTCTTGAGGGCAGTCATGTCGGCATCCGCAAAAAAAGTGCGGGTATGGTCTCAAAAGACAGCGGCAAGCGGCAAGCTACAAGCGGCAAGTTGAAGCCATTGTGCTTTTAACTTGCCACTTGCCGCTTGAAACTCGCCGCTACGTCATCAGACGCCCAGGTAATCCAGGATGCCTTCGGCGGCGTTGCGGCCTTCGAAGATCGCCGTCACCACCAGGTCGGACCCGCGCACCATGTCGCCACCGGCGAAGATTTTCGGGTTGCTGGTCTGGTGCTTGTACTGGCCTTGTTCCGGGGCGACGACGCGGCCCTGGCTGTCGGTCTGGATCTGGAACTGCTCGAACCACGGCGCCGGGCTTGGACGGAAACCGAAGGCGATGACCACAGCGTCAGCCGGGATGATCTCTTCGGAACCCGGAATCGGCTCGGGGCTGCGACGGCCACGGGCATCCGGTTCGCCGAGACGGGTCTCGACCACCTTGACGCCCTCGACGCGGTCTTCACCGACGATGGCGATCGGCTGGCGGTTGTAGAGGAATTTCACGCCTTCTTCCTTGGCGTTCTTCACCTCTTTGCGCGAGCCCGGCATGTTGGCTTCGTCACGGCGATACGCACAGGTCACCGACTTGGCGCCCTGGCGGATCGAGGTGCGATTGCAGTCCATCGCCGTGTCGCCACCGCCGAGTACCACGACTTTCTTGCCTTTCATGTCGACGAAGTCTTCCGGCGACTTTTCAAAGCCCAGGTTGCGGTTGACGTTGGCAATCAAGAAGTCGAGCGCGTCGTACACACCCGGCAGGTCTTCACCGGCAAAACCGCCCTTCATGTAGGTGTAGGTGCCCATGCCCATGAACACCGCATCGTATTCGGCGAGCAGTTGCTCCATGGTCACGTCTTTGCCGACTTCGGTGTTCAGGCGGAACTCAATGCCCATGCCGGTGAACACTTCGCGCCGGTTGCTCAGTACGGTTTTTTCCAGCTTGAACTCGGGGATGCCGAAGGTCAGCAGGCCGCCGATTTCCGGGTTCTTGTCGAACACCACCGGGGTCACGCCGCCACGCACCAGCACGTCGGCACAACCCAAGCCCGCCGGGCCCGCGCCGATGATCGCCACGCGCTTTCCGGTCGGCTTGACCTTGGACATGTCCGGGCGCCAGCCCATGGCAAAGGCGGTGTCGGTGATGTACTTCTCCACCGAGCCGATGGTCACCGCGCCGAAACCGTCGTTAAGGGTGCAGGCACCCTCGCACAGACGATCCTGTGGGCACACCCGGCCGCACACTTCCGGCAAGGTGTTGGTCTGGTGCGACAGTTCGGCGGCAGCGAGGATGTTGCCCTCGGCCACCAACTTCAGCCAGTTGGGAATGAAGTTGTGCACCGGGCACTTCCATTCGCAATACGGGTTACCGCAGCCCAGGCAACGGTGGGCCTGTTCGGCCGAGTGCTGGGGTTTGAACGGTTCGTAGATTTCCACGAACTCTTTCTTGCGTTGACGCAACAGTTTCTTCTTCGGATCTTTGCGCCCGACATCGAGGAATTGGAAGTCGTTGCTGAGACGTTCGGCCATCGTTAAAACCTCGTACACGACAGCTTTAAGCTACAAGCTTCAAGCTGCAAGAAATCAAATAAACCGGCACAACGCGCGCTGCTGTTAGCGTGCGGCTTGAAGCTCAATACTTGCCGCTGCGTCATCATTGCGGACTCGCAAGTGTGCTGGAGAGCAGAGATTTCAAACTCGCTGCCTTCGGTTTGACCAGCCAGAAACGACGCAGGTAATCATCGAGATTCTCGGCGAGGTTGCGACCCCATTCGCTGCCGGTTTCCTCGACGTACTCGTCCAGCACGTGCTGCAAGTGGTTCCGGTAGGATTCCATGGCTTCGCCGCTGATCCGCTGGATCTCGACCAACTCGTGGTTGACCTTGTCGACGAAGGTGTTGTCCTGATCCAGCACGTAGGCGAAACCGCCGGTCATGCCCGAACCGAAGTTGTAACCGGTCTTGCCCAGTACCGCGACAAAGCCCCCGGTCATGTACTCGCAGCAGTGATCGCCAGTACCTTCCACCACCGTGTGGGCACCGGAGTTACGCACGGCAAAACGCTCACCGGCCGTACCGGCGGCGAACAGCTTGCCGCCCGTGGCGCCGTACAAGCAGGTGTTGCCGATGATGGCACTGTCCTGGGTCTTGTAGATGCTGCCCTTAGGCGGAACGATGACCAGCTTGCCGCCGGTCATGCCCTTACCCACGTAGTCGTTGGCATCGCCTTCCAGGTACATATGCAGGCCGCCGGCGTTCCACACGCCGAAGCTTTGGCCCGCCGTACCCTTGAAACGGAAGGTGATCGGCGCTTTCGCCATACCCTGGTTGCCGTGCTTGCGCGCGATTTCGCCGGAGATGCGCGCGCCGATAGAGCGGTCGCAGTTGCAGATATCCAAGGCGAATTCGCCACCGCTGGCGTCGTTGATCGACGATGCGGCCATCTCCACCATTTTCTCGGCCAGCAGGCCCTTGTCGAACGGCGGGTTGCGGTCGACGCCGCAGAACTGCGGTTTGTCGGCCGGGATGTGATCGCTGCCCAACAGCGGCGTGAGGTCCAGGTGCTGTTGCTTGGCGGTCTGGCCTTCAAGCACGTCCAGCAGATCGGTACGGCCAATCAGTTCTTCCAGCGAGCGCACGCCCAGCTTGGCCAGCCACTCACGGGTCTCTTCGGCAACGTAGGTGAAGAAGTTCACCACCATGTCGACGGTGCCGATGTAGTGATCCTTGCGCAGCTTCTCGTTCTGAGTGGCGACGCCGGTGGCGCAGTTGTTCAGGTGGCAGATACGCAGGTATTTGCAGCCTAGGGCGATCATCGGCGCGGTGCCGAAGCCGAAGCTCTCGGCGCCGAGGATTGCCGCCTTGATCACGTCCAGGCCGGTTTTCAGGCCGCCGTCGGTTTGCACACGGACCTTGCCGCGCAGGTCGTTGCCGCGCAGGGTCTGGTGGGTTTCGGCCAGGCCTAGTTCCCACGGCGCGCCGGCGTACTTGATGGAGGTCAGCGGCGATGCGCCGGTGCCGCCGTCGTAGCCGGAGATGGTGATCAGGTCGGCATAGGCTTTGGCCACACCGGCGGCGATGGTGCCCACGCCGGCTTCCGCCACCAGTTTCACCGAAACCAGCGCCTGCGGATTGACTTGTTTGAGGTCGAAAATCAGCTGCGACAAATCCTCGATCGAGTAGATGTCGTGGTGCGGCGGCGGCGAAATCAGGGTCACGCCAGGCACCGCATAACGCAGCTTAGCGATCAGACCGTTGACCTTACCGCCCGGCAACTGGCCGCCCTCACCGGGCTTGGCGCCCTGGGCGACTTTGATCTGCAGCACTTCGGCGTTGACCAGGTATTCCGGGGTCACACCGAAACGGCCAGTGGCGACCTGCTTGATTTTCGAGCTCTTGATGGTGCCGTAGCGTGCCGGGTCTTCGCCGCCTTCGCCGGAGTTGGAACGCGCACCCAGGCGGTTCATGGCTTCGGCCAGGGCTTCGTGGGCTTCGGGCGACAAGGCGCCGAGGGAAATACCCGCAGAGTCGAAGCGCTTGAGGATCGACTCCAGCGGTTCGACCTCGCTGATGTCCATCGGCGTGTCCAGGGTCTTGACCTTGAGCAAGTCGCGGATCATCGACACCGGGCGGTTATCCACCAGGCTCGTGTATTCCTTGAATTTTGCGTAGTCGCCCTGTTGCACAGCGGCTTGCAGGGTGCTGACCACATCCGGGTTGTAGGCGTGGTATTCGCCACCGTGTACGAACTTGAGCAGGCCGCCTTGCTGGATCGGCTTGCGCGCGCTCCAGGCTTCGGCCGCCAGGGCTTTCTGCTCGGCTTCGATGTCAACGAAACGCGCACCCTTGATGCGGCTCGGCACGCCACGGAAGCTCAGTTCGCAGACTTCTTCGGACAGGCCGATGGCCTCGAACAGTTGCGCACCGCGATAAGAGGTCACGGTGGAGATGCCCATCTTCGACAGGATCTTCAGCAAGCCCTTGGTGATGCCCTTGCGGTAGTTCTTGAACACCTCATAGAGGTCGCCCAGTACTTCACCGGTACGGATCAGGTCACCTAGCACTTCGTAGGCCAGGAACGGGTACACCGCCGAGGCGCCGAAGCCGATCAACACCGCAAAATGATGCGGATCGCGAGCGGTGGCGGTTTCCACAAGAATGTTGGAGTCGCAACGCAGGCCTTTTTCGGTCAGACGGTGATGCACCGCACCGGTGGCCAGCGAAGCATGGATCGGCAACTTGCCCGGGGCGATATGGCGGTCGGTCAGCACGATCTGGGTACGACCGGCGCGCACGGCTTCTTCAGCCTGGTCGGCAACATTGCGCACGGCGGCTTCGAGGCCGAGGCTCTCGTCGTAGTTCAGGTCGATGATCTGGCGGTCGAAGCCTGGGCGATCCAGGGTCATCAGCGAGCGCCACTTGGCCGGGGAAATGACCGGCGAGCTGAGGATCACCCGAGAGGCGTGCTCAGGCGACTCCTGGAAGATGTTGCGCTCGGCACCGAGGCACACTTCCAGGGACATCACGATGGCTTCGCGCAGCGGGTCGATCGGTGGGTTGGTCACCTGGGCGAACTGCTGGCGGAAATAGTCGTATGGCGTGCGCACGCGCTGGGACAGCACGGCCATCGGCGTATCGTCGCCCATGGAGCCGACCGCCTCGTAGCCTTGCTCGCCGAGCGGACGCAGCACCTGGTCGCGCTCTTCGAACGTGACCTGGTACATCTTCATGTACTGCTTGAGCTGGTCGATGTCGTAGAAAGCCGAACCGTGGTCGTTGTCTTCCATGGTCGCCTGGATGCGCAGGGCGTTCTTGCGCAGCCATTGCTTGTACGGATGCCGCGACTTCAAGCGGTTGTCGATAGCGTCGGTGTCGAGGATCTGCCCGGTTTCGGTGTCCACGGCCAGGATCTGGCCAGGGCCTACGCGGCCTTTGGCGATCACGTCTTCAGGCTTGTAGTCCCATACGCCGATTTCCGAGGCCAGGGTAATGAAACCGTTGGTGGTGGTGACCCAACGCGCCGGGCGCAGACCGTTACGGTCGAGCAGGCACACCGCATAGCGACCGTCGGTCATCACCACGCCGGCCGGACCGTCCCACGGTTCCATGTGCATCGAGTTGTACTCGTAGAATGCACGCAGATCCGGGTCCATGGTCTCGACGTTCTGCCACGCAGGCGGAATGATCATGCGTACGCCACGGAACAGGTCGATGCCACCGGTGACCATCAGTTCGAGCATGTTGTCCATGCTGGAGGAGTCGGAACCCACGCGGTTGACCAGCGGGCCGAGTTCTTCCAGGTCCATCAGGTCGTTGGCGAACTTGGTGCGACGGGCCACGGCCCAGTTGCGGTTGCCGGTAATGGTGTTGATCTCGCCGTTGTGGGCGAGAAAGCGGAATGGCTGGGCCAGCGGCCATTTCGGCAGGGTGTTGGTGGAGAAGCGCTGGTGGAACACGCAGATCGCGGTTTGCAGGCGCTCATCGCTCAGGTCCGGATAGAAGGCGGTGAGATCCGCCGGCATCATCAGGCCTTTATAAATGATGGTCTTGTGGGAAAAGCTGCAGATGTAGTGGTCAGTGTCGGCAGCATTGGCCACGGACGAGCGACGACGGGAAGTGAACAGCTTGATCGCCATGTCCTGGTCGCTCAGGCCATCGCCGGCGATGAACACCTGTTCGATCTGCGGCAGACGCTCCAGGGCCAGACGGCCGAGTACGCTGGTATCGATCGGCACTTTGCGCCAGCCGACCAGTTGCAGACCGGCGGCGACGATTTCGCGGTTCATGTTTTCGCGAGCGGCTTCGGCTTTGACCGGGTCCTGGTTGAAGAACACCATGCCCACCGCATATTGCTTGGGCAGATCGACTGCGAAATGCTCTTTGGCGACAGCGCGCAGGAACTGGTCGGGCTTTTGAATCAGCAAGCCACAACCGTCACCGGTCTTGCCGTCGGCGTTGATCCCACCACGGTGGGTCATGCAGGTCAGGGCCTCGATGGCCGTTTGCAGAAGGGTATGACTGGGCTCGCCCTGCATATGGGCTATCAGGCCGAATCCGCAGTTATCCTTGAATTCATCGGGTTGGTACAGACCTGCTTTCATAGACACTTTCTCACCAGGCTGCCTCTTATACCGAGGCAAATTTCTTTTCAATTCAACCGGTTACCTTCCACGCCGAACGTACGCCGGCTTAGCGGGGGCAAAAGGGAGGTCATTGTACACACCGACACAGACGCTCACAAATTTAGCGACGAAATGTCGCAAATCTATGTCGCATTTATGAAAGGTTTAAAGCGATATGCTGTGCTAGTCAAAACTTTTTTAATTCTGACCGCTACGACTCAAAAGCTACTGTGACGCAGACACCACAAAGCGCGCGGTCCCAAGAGACTGCACGCCATGCGATTTTTTTTGAGGTGCCGGGAGGGCGACCTGGGTAAGGCCGCCGGATCTTCAGCGAGTTGCTGCCAGTTCTTGTTGAACGCTGGCAACAGTGCGAGGCCAAGGTTTACCAGCCTGAACCTTCGCTGGCAAGGCTTTGATGGCAGAATCAGCTGCCGCACGGCTGGAGAAGTTGCCGTAGGTGATCACGTAGAGAGGCTTGCCGTTGAGCACTTTCTTGAAATAACGGTACTCGCCGCCCTGCTCTTTGACGAACGCCTGGGCATTGGCTTCGGAGCTGGTGCCGAGGATCTGCACCACGAAATTGCCGCTCGGCTGGCTGGCGTACCAGCTGCTGCCGGCGGTGCCGGCCTTGGCCACGGTAGCGGCCGGCTTTTCAGCAGGTTTGGTCACTGGCGCCGGTTTGGCAGCTGGGGCTGGAGTGGGCGCTGCGACCACAGGCTTGGTGACCGGTGCAGGTTTGGCGGTAGCGACAGTCGGCGCTGGGTTGGCCGCAGGCTGACCCGCTGGCACGCCTGCAGGCGGTGCGGTGGTGGTCACGGTCGGCGGCGTGGCGCTGGAGCCTTCCACCGGCACGCCGTCGTCGCCTTCGGAAATGCCGCCAGCCTCTTCGGCGAGCGGACCACGCATCACCGGCTGGCCCACCATCGGCAGATTGGTCGGCTGGCCGGAGTTGGCGAACTCCACATTCGGCGTAGGCTTGCCCAGCGGCAATTGCGCCTGCTCGGCAGGCGTGCCGGCAGTAGTAGGTGCCTTGCTGCGACCCGGGATCAACCAGGCGGCGGCAACGGCGACCACGACCACTGCGGAAATGGCCAGTACGTGCTTCTTCGGCATAGTGAACCCCATCTTTGGACGCTTGACCGCAGAGCGGCTGGCAATCATGGCTTCGATCATGGCATCGCGGGCAACCTGGTTGATGTTGCCAGGCCAGCCGCCTGCGCTTTCGTGAATATCAGAGATCTGCGCAGCGGAGAAAAGTTCGATGCCGGCCCCCGCGCCTTCGAGGCGCTGAGCCAGGTATTCGCGGGTCTCTTCTTCTTCGTAGGGCTGCAATTCGATAACGTGGAACAGCTCCTGATCGCCACTGATCTGCTCAAGATCGGCGATCAACGAAGACTCACCAAACAGGAACACATGAGGGCGACCCTCCGGCGTCCCCGCGGCCAGCGCCAGCAGGGCTTCCAGTGCCGACTCATCGAGCTGCTCGGCATCGTCCACCAGCAGATAGACTTCCTGCCCGGTCAGACCCAGTTGCACCACCTGCTTGAGGATTGCGTTCGGCTCTGCAGTGGACACGTCCAGCGCCTGGGCCACCTGGCCCAGCACACCGGCCGCATCGGTGGCACCACGGGCCGACACCACCACGCTCTGCACCGATTGCTTATTAGTGCTGGCTACCAGGGCCTGGCGCAGCAAGGTCTTGCCGCTGCCCAAGGGACCGGTCACTACCAGCAGCAGTTGGCTATAGCGCGCGAGATGATGAAGCTGTCCCAGCACCGGCTTGCGCTGGGCCGGGAAAAATTTGAAGCCAGGCACCCGTGGAGCGAAAGGGTCGTGACTTAACTGGTAATGGCCGAGGAACGCCTCGTCGGCATGCAAACTAGTCATGAGAATCTTATTAACCTTTAAGCTGGGCCAGGGCGCGGTAATCCGCTCCCAGCGTGGCCTGTAAAATCTCTTTCGGATAATCGTCGGTCACTACGGCTTCGCCCATGCGGCGCAGCAGCACCAGTCGCAGTCGACCGTCGATCACTTTCTTGTCTATCGCCATATGTTCGAGGAAGTCCGCCTCGGTCATCTCCTGCGGCGGAATGACCGGCAAACCGGCACGCTGGAACAGGCGGATACCGCGATCGCGCTCGTCGGCGCTGATCCAGCCCAGGCGGTGTGACATTTCCATGGCCATCACCGTGCCAGCCGCCACCGCCTCGCCATGCAACCACACACCATAGCCCATGTGGGTTTCGATCGCATGCCCAAAGGTGTGGCCCAGGTTCAGGGTGGCCCGTACGCCGGATTCGCGTTCGTCGGCATTCACCACCAGCGCCTTGGCCGCGCAGGAGCGGGAAATCGCTTCGGTGAGCGCCACCTGATCGAGACCGCGCAAGGCGTCCATGTGCTCTTCCAGCCAAGTCAGGAAGGGCTCATCGCAGATCAGCCCGTACTTGATGACTTCCGCCAGACCCGCCGACAACTCACGCGGTGGCAGAGTGTTGAGGGTGGCGGTGTCGATCAGCACAGCATTGGGCTGATAGAACGCGCCGACCATGTTCTTGCCCAGCGGATGGTTGATGCCGGTCTTGCCGCCCACCGACGAATCGACCTGGGACAACAGGGTGGTTGGCACCTGGATAAAGTCCACGCCGCGCTGGTAGCAGGCGGCGGCAAAACCGGCCATATCGCCGATCACGCCGCCGCCAAGGGCGACCACCGTGGTACGCCGGTCATGGCGCGCCGTCAGCAGGCCATCGAAGATCAGTTGTAGGGTTTGCCAGTTCTTGTGGGCTTCGCCGTCGGGCAGCACCACGGAAATCACTGAGTAGGCCGCCAGACTGCGGCTCAGACGCTCAAGATACAGCGGCGCGACTGTTTCGTTGGAGATGATCGCCACTTGCCGCCCGGCAATATGCGGCGCGAGCAACTCGGGCTGGTCCAACAGACCCTCGCCAATGTGGATCGGGTAGCTGCGCTCGCCTAGATCGACCTTAAGTGTCTGCATGTGTCCCCGCGTGAGAGATGAATTGACGACCGGTAACGTCGAGGTCCGACGCTGCCTGATGGCTCTACGCCACACCGCTCAGGGTGATGGCGCGACGCCGAGAATAGCGCATTTCGCCCCTGGCTTTAACGGGGAGGCAGCCGTTGCAGGCGTTCGAGAATGTCCAGCACCACCATGCGTGGCGGCCGCTCATCGGTTTCTACCACCAGATCGGCGATTTCCCGATACAGCGGATCGCGCAGCGCCAGCAGATCGCGCAAGGTTTTCGCCGGGTCGGCGGTGCGCAGCAAAGGGCGATTGCGATCACGAGCGGTACGGCCCACCTGCTGCTCGACCGACGCATGCAGATAGACCACCCGACCACCGGCATGCAGCGCTCGGCGATTTTCATCGCGCATCACCGCGCCACCGCCGGTAGCCAATACCACGCCATCGCAGCCGCACAGTTCGGCGATCATCGCCTGCTCACGGTCGCGAAAGCCCAGTTCGCCTTCTTTATCGAAGATCCACGGGATATTGGCACCCGTGCGCAATTCAATTTCCTTATCGGAGTCTTTGAATGGCAGGCGCAGCTCTTTGGCCAGCAAACGGCCGATGGTGCTTTTTCCAGCCCCCATCGGTCCTACAAGAATCAAATTTCGCACAGAATCAACGACTCACAGCAATCGCCTGGTTATTCATAATACGCGGAGTCAGGAATACCAGCAGCTCGGATTTTTTCTCCGCCAGCATATCGCGCCGGAAAAGGCGGCCAAGATACGGCACATCGCCCAAAAATGGCACTTTATCTACCACTTTGCTTTGGGTATTGGAGAAAACTCCACCGATCACGATGGTCTCGCCATCCTTGACGAGGACCTTGGCATTGACCTCGTTTTTCTTGATCGGCGGTACGTCATTGAGCCGGTTGAGATAGTCGGGCTCATCCTTGGTGACTTTCACCTCCATGATCACCCGGTCGTCGGGGGTGATCTGCGGGGTGACTTCCAGCGACAACGAGGCCTCCTTGAACGACACCGATGTCGCGCCGCTGGAGCTGGACTCCTGATACGGAATCTCGGTGCCCTTGAGGATGCGTGCGGTCTCCTTGTCGGAGGTCACCACTTTGGGCTGCGAGACGATTTCACCATTGCCGGTCTTCTCCATCGCCGTCAGTTCCAGGTCCAGCAGCAGATTGTCGGTGATATAGGCCACACCCAGACCGGACGACGCCGTCACCGCGCCCAGATCGACAAACGGCGAGCTGGGTGGGTTCTCCGGGGGTTGCGCGCCCTCCGGCAGCGGCTTAGGCATACCGCCGGCCTGCCAGTTGCCGCGCGCAAGCCGCCCACCCCAGCGCGCGCCCAGGCTTTTGTCGTAATCGACGTTGGCCTCCACGATTCGCGCTTCGATCATGACCTGGCGCACCGGAATATCCAGCTGCGCCACGATCCTTCGCAGCTCGTCGAGGCGTTCGCCGGTCTGGTAAGCGATGATGTTATTGGTGCGATCGTCCACCGCCACCGAACCGCGCTCGTCGGTAGCACCTTCCAGGCCGGTCACTGATTGGAACAGCTTGGCCAGGTCCGCAGCCTTGGCGTAGTTGACCTGCAACAGCTCGCGACGCAACGGCGCCAAGTCGGCCATTTGTTTGCGTGATTCCAGCGTCAGCAGTTCGCGGGCCGCCAACTCCTCGGCGGGCGCAACCAGCAATACCCCGGCCTTGATCCGCTTGTCCAATCCCTTCGCTTGCAGCACCAGGTCGAGGGCCTGATCCCACGGCACGCCTTTGAGCCGCAGTGTGATCGTGCCCTGCACGTCGTCGCCGGCGACCAGGTTCAGGCCTGCAACATCGGCGATCTGCTGAAGCACGGCACGTACTTCGATGTTCTGGAAATTGAGGTTGAGCGGTTCGCCGCTAAAGGCACTCACCACCGCCCTGCCAGGGGGCGGCAATTGGATGAGGTCCACACGATTGGGCACAGCGGCAGCCATCGGTGCCGTAAGCGCTATCCATAGCGCTACACCGAAGGACAGGAAAGTCCTTTTCATTTGCTTGATTCCGTTATGAGTTGACGTTCAGCACGAGGGTTCGCGGGCGCTCCAGCCAGGCACCCTGTTTATCGGGAAATAGCTCGACCAATTCGATATGGTTGTCATGAATGGCCGTGACTCGACCGTAATCGGGCCCCAGGTAATCGCCGACCGCCAGGCGATGCACCGTGGACGCCACCCGCAGCAGGGCGAAGGTCTGCGCCCCACGAGAGAGCGTGCCGACCATTTCGAATCGGTCCAGGGCAAGCCCCTCCAGCAGCCCCCTTGGCCGCATCGGGTCCGGCCCAGGCACGCGCCGCCCTGCCACATGCTCGACCTGCAAGCTCAACGGCTGGAACGGGTCGCGCAGGCCGGCGGCACGGTAGATAAAGCGCGGGTTGCGCAACGGCGACGGCTCAGCCTCATCCCTCACCGACGATGGCAGCACACGCCGGTAGATCCTGGCCTGTAGGTCAAGCCGCAACAAGCGGCCATCCGCTTGCAGGCGCATCTCATGCACCGTGGTAAATCGTGACAGATCAGCCAAGGCACTGAAGAACGAGGCGAGGTCGTGATAGGCGCCAGTGAGGCCGATCTGCACGGGCTGCTCGGCATACAGAGGCCGCAGTTGTTCATCCTGGGGGAGCACGGACTCGATCACCAAGCCATTGGCCAAGGCCAATCGGGCGATGTCTTCCAGCATGCCTGGCATCTGGGGCCCACCCGGCAACTGTCGCAACAGCCCCTCGACCTGGGCCTGCTTGAGTTGGAGCTGACGAGCGCGCTCTTCGAGCTCGGACGCTAAAACAGCTGATTCCGCGAGCTGCCGTTGCAGGGCCATCTCTTGCGCTTGCGCCTGCTGCAATCGGGCGCGGGCGGGGCCAAGCTGCATCAGCTCACCCATTGCCAGCACCAGGCCGCCCACGGCACAGCCCAGCAAGACCTTGCCAGGTAAGGGCAATTTTGCAGCGCGGTGAGAGAACGCGGAAAATTCGAGCCTGGGCCGGCTCATGGCTGGGCCTCGAAGGACGCTCCCTGGCGCACCATCAGCTGGAATCCATTGCTGCCTTGCGCGCCTTCGGTGCGCACATGCTGCAAACGAGCCCCATGGGCGCCCTCCGATGCTTCCAGACGGCGCATCAATTGGGCGATATCCTGGCTGGATTCGGCGGTGCCGCTGATACTCAGCGTATCGCCTTTGGCCACGACCTCATGCAGATGCACGCCATCGGGCACCGCACGGGCCAACTGATCCAACAATCGGGCACCGGATGAGTGGCCGCTGTGCAGGTCCTGCACGACTTTCATCCGCTCAGCCAGTTGCTGGCTTTGCACCTCTAGGTCGCCAAGGGTCTTGATACTGGAATCCTGAGTGGCGACGTCCTTGCTAAGGTGGCTATTACGCGTCACCTGCCGATCGATCGCTTGGTCGATAACCTGATCCGCCAGCCAAACGACGACCAACGCCGTGCACACGAACGCCAGAAGCAACGCCACAAAATAGTGACGGCGCCGTTCAGCCTGGGCTTGGCGCCAGGGCAAAAGATTGATTCGTGTCTTCAAGCGAAACTCCTCAGGGCCAGCCCGCAAGCAACCCCCATCCCTTGGGCATCCACGGCCCATTGTGCGCCGTCGACGCGATTGCACGGCGTGAAGCTGGCGAAATCCTGACTGCTCGCGCGCGCCAATGCAAACGCTTCAACATCGACCACCGCCGGTATGAGCCCGGCCATGGCCAAAACCGCCTCGCGGGCTTCGACATGTTCTTTCAGGCATGCCACCAGCAACACCTCGACCCGCGCCGCCTCGTGAACCGAGCGCCCCTGGACTTGAAAGTCGATGGCCATGTCATCCAATGGATAAGGAATGTACTGCTCGGCCTCCCGCTCGACCATAGCCAGCATCGCTTCGTCAGTAAGCCCCGCCTCCAGCTCGATGAGTCGCGTAATGACCGATGGCCCGGTCACTGCGACCGCTGCGCGCCGAACCCTCGTCTGCAACTTGAGCAAAGCGGTGTGCAACGCCTGGCCGATGCCGTCCAGGTCCAGGAACGCACCGTCGACCACCGCCCCGGCGGGCAGCCCCTGCGTGACATAACCTTGAACGCTGTAACCTGCGGGCGAGCGCCCCAGTTCGACTAGCCTGATGGCCGTGTCATTGATATCGATGCCCAGCAAGGTATCGACTTTTCGCCTGAATAATCCCTTTCCCATAAAACTCCCTAGAACATTGCCTGTCATACCGCCTGGTTGCCGCGGGACGCCGTGCATTCGGTCGACTTGTTGCAGAGGCGCGAATGACGCCCCAGGCCGAAAATGCTTTAATGCCCAGCGTTTTTTCCCGCTTTTTATCTGCAGCTCGGGTTGATCCATCGTTTGCCATGCATGCCCCGACGCCTAACCCATTCTTTTCTCTGGAAATCCAAAAGCCTTGATTCGTCTGCTGAAGTTTTTCGGGTACTCCATTGTCGCCATCGTCTGCGGGCTGTTGCTCGTACTCAGCGGGGCGTACCTCTACCTTAGTCCGGGTTTGCCGTCGGTAGAGGCCCTTAGAAGTATCCAGTTGCAGATTCCTTTGCGGGTCTACAGCAGCGATGAAAAACTCATCGCGGAGTTCGGCGAAATGCGCCGCACACCGATCCGTTTTGCCGACATTCCGCCTAATTTCATCAGCGCCCTGCTGTCGGCCGAGGACGATAATTTTGCCAACCACTATGGCGTCGACCCCAGCAGCCTGGTGCGCGCCGCCACCCAGTTGGTAAAAAGCGGACACATTCAATCCGGTGGCAGCACCATCACCATGCAGGTGGCGAAGAACTTCTTCCTCACCAGCGAGCGCAGCTTTTCGCGCAAAGCCACTGAAATCCTGTTGGCACTGCAGATCGAGCGACAGCTGACCAAGGACGAGATCCTTGAGCTGTACGTCAACAAGATCTACCTGGGCAACCGCGCCTACGGCATTGAAGCCGCCTCCCAGGTGTACTACGGCAAGTCCATCCGCGACGCCAGCCTGGCGCAGATGGCCATGATCGCCGGTCTGCCCAAGGCGCCTTCACGCTTCAACCCCCTGGCCAACCCGGCGCGTAGCAAAGAGCGACGCGACTGGATCCTGGGGCGCATGTACAAGCTGGGCAAGATCGACCAAGCCGCTTACGAAAGCGCCGTGGCCGAACCGCTGAACGCCAGCTATCACGTACCGACGCCGGAAGTGAACGCACCGTATATCGCCGAAATGGCCCGCGCCGAGATGGTCGGCCGCTACGGCAGCGATGCCTACACCGAAGGCTTCCGCGTGACCACCACGGTTCCGAGCGACCTGCAGGAAATCGCCAACGATGCGGTGCATTCCGGTCTGATTTCCTACGACCAGCGCCACGGCTATCGCGGCCCTGAATCGCGCCTGCCGGGCAAGACACTCAGCGCCTGGACCGCAGAATTGAGCAAACAGCGCCCCATCAGCGGCCTGGAACCCGCCATCGTCACCCAGGTGAAAAAAGACGGCCTGCAAGTACTGACCCGTACCGGCGAGGCCCATGTGGCCTGGGACAGCATGAAATGGGCGCGCCCTTTCCTGAACACCAACAGCATGGGCGCCATGCCCAAGCAGCCGTCGGACGTCGCGCAAGTGGGCGACTTGATCCGCGTGCAACGCCAGAAGGACGACAGCTTGAAGTTCAGCCAGGTGCCGCTGGCCCAGGGCGCACTGGTGTCGCTGGATCCGCAGAACGGTGCGATTCGCGCCCTGGTCGGCGGTTTCGCGTTCGAGCAGAGCAACTACAACCGCGCCACCCAGGCCAAGCGCCAGCCCGGTTCGAGCTTCAAACCGTTCATCTACAGCGCCGCACTGGACAACGGCTACACCGCCGCCAGCCTGGTCAACGATGCGCCTATCGTGTTCGTCGACGAGTACCTGGACAAGGTCTGGCGCCCGAAGAACGACACCAACACCTTCCTTGGCCCGATCCGTATCCGCGAGGCGTTGTACAAGTCACGTAACCTGGTATCGATCCGTCTGCTGCAAGCCATGGGCGTCGGCAAGACCATCGACTACATCACGCGCTTTGGCTTCAACAAGTCGGACCTGCCGCCGAACCTGTCGTTGGCCCTGGGCACCGCCACCCTCACACCGATGGAAATCGCCACCGGCTGGAGCACCTTTGCCAACGGCGGCTACAAGATCACGCCGTACCTGATCGACAAGATCGAAAGCCGCAATGGCGACACCCTGTTCACTGCCAACCCGCCACGGGTGCCGGGCGATGTGGTCAACGGCGTAGTTGCCACCGATGGCCTGGCTGCGCCGAGCCACGGCGGGATCACCATCGAGCCAACGCCCGGCACGACTCCGGCAGCCGCCAACCCTAGCGCCCCTAGCGAACCGCAGGCACCGGCTGTGGCCGAACGTGTCGTGGATGGCCGTACCACCTACATCCTCAACAGCATCCTGGAAGATGTGATCAAGAAGGGCACCGGCCGCCGCGCCCTGGCCCTGGGCCGCGCAGATATCGCAGGCAAGACCGGCACCACCAACGAATCCAAGGACGCCTGGTTCTCCGGCTACAACGGCGACTACGTCACCACGGTATGGACCGGCTATGACCAGCCGGAAAGCCTCGGTCGCCGCGAGTTCGGTGGCACCGTCGCGCTGCCGATCTGGATGAGCTACATGGGCGCAGCCTTGAAGGACAAGCCGCTGCACACCCAGCCGGAACCAGAAGGCATCCTCAGCCTGAGGATCGACCCGATCAGCGGCCGCGCTGCCTCGCCAAGCACGCCGAATGCGTATTTCGAACTGTTCAAGAGCGAAGATACGCCGCCGTCGGTCAACGAACTGGGCAATGGCGTCGTGCCGGGCAGCCCGCTGCCGGCGGATGAAGGCGCGCCGATCGATCTCTTTTAGAGAGCGGCAAGCTGTCAGCTACAAGCGGCAAGTTAAGAGCTGCTGTGGGCCGGTC
>NZ_JARVSL010000005.1:0-217603 GCF_030209215.1 Pseudomonas sp. efr-133-TYG-23
TGATCGCCCCGGCGGCGCGAGCGGCCGGAATGTTATTGGTCAGGGTGTTGGTGGAACCGGTGAGGATGTTCGCCTGCACCGTGGGCGGAAACAGGGCGTTGCTGAAGCTCTCGCATAAATTCGATAAGCCTTTGTCCGCGCCGGTCTTGCTCATGGCCAGGCCGACAACCGTGCCCACCACGGCGCCCAACAGGAAGCAACCGAGCCCGCCAGTGGCCACGGTAATCCCAGTGGCGGCAACCACCGCCGCCGTCGCCACCGCCGTGATCGCGATGTTGGCCGCCACTTCCAGCACCCCGCCGAGGATGTCGGCCATCATCGAAGTGTGAGAGAGTGCATCGCCCATGCGGGCCGCCCAAAGCGCGTCAGACATGCAGGCAGCTCATCAGGAAATGGCGTCGAACGACAGCGAGTTCTTGATCAGCGCCCAATGCGCCGCTTCGGCCTCCCCAAGCTTCTCGGCCTTCACATAACTCAAGGCGAGCATCTTGCGCGTGCCCGGTATCACCAGCGCCAGCTGGTATTGGAACACCTTGTCGTTGCCCTTGTTGAACTGGCTGCGCAGCTCGATGCCTTCCACTTCCTGCGCGGCGCCCAAGCGCACGTCCACGCCCGGTTGATAGCGCAGATCCTGCACCTGTTTTTCCAGGCGCTGGAGCTGGTCGTTGAAGTTGCTGTGCAGGGTTTCGCCGTCGGCCAGCTGGCTGCGGCTGACGATCAGGGATGTGCCCAGCTCAGGGAATTTGAGGATGTTGATCGTCGCATCCTGCAGCTCGCTCGCCGGCAGTTGGAACTGGAATTCGTTGATTCGGTACGTCATGGCAAACGGGTCTCGTCAGGAGCTTTTCGGCGCGGGGAACGCGGCTTTGATATTGGCGTCGATGCTGGTTTTCTGGCCCTGTCCATCGGGCGTGGCGCCAGGGCCGCCGCCGTTATTGAGGTGCAGCACGCCTTTGGTATTGATCTCGGCATCGCCGCTGGCATAGAAGCTGATGTTTACGCCGGTGAGGTTGATCTGCCCGCTGGCATTCAACTCCAGGATGCTTTCGCCGCAGACCAGGCGCAGGTTTTCGCCCACCTCGATCACATAGCTCTGGCTGATGCTGTCGGTCTTGCGCTGGCCCACCGAGAGGATGTCTTCCTGCTTGACGATGCGCAGGCGGTTGTTGCCGATGGTGACCGTCTCGTTGTGGCCAATACTCTTGTTGCGGTCGTGCCCGACGGAGTGGCTCTCATCCACCTCCACCACGATGTCCTGATTGCGCTCGGCATGGATATACAACTGCTCCAGGCCCTTCTTGTCCTCCATGCGGATTTCATTGAAGTTGGCCGGCGTGCCGCCCTTGCTGGAGCGGCTTTTCATGCCGCTCTGGGTTGCGTTCTCGGGCAGGTCGTAGGGCACGGTCTGCTCGGCGTTGTACACCCGTCCGGTGATGATCGGTCGGTCCGGGTCGCCTTCCAAAAAGCTCACAATCACTTCCTGGCCGATCCGCGGAATCTGCATCGAGCCCCAGTTCTTGCCGGCCCAGGACTGCGACACACGAATCCAGCACGAGCTGTTTTCGTTGGATTGGTCGTGACGGTCCCAATAGAAATGCACCTTTACGCGGCCGTACTGGTCGGTCCAGATTTCCTCGCCTTTGGGGCCGACCACCAGCGCGGTCTGCGGGCCTTTGACGATGGGCCGGTGAGTGGTGGCCAACGGGCGGAAGCTTTGCTGGGCGTCGATGCAGGTCAGGCTGCTTTCGAACTGCGCCGAGGCCGAACCGCCGCCGCTTTCGAGGTTTTCCTGGACGATGTAGTAGCGGATGCCAACGATCAGGTATTCGCGATTCTGGTCCTGGCGGCTGAAGCCGGTGAGGCTGAACAGATGGCCCGAACCCAGGCCGCGTGCATTGCCGGCAAACTCGATCTGTTCGTGCAGGGTTTGCAGCGCTTCGATGCGGGTACGCGCGTAGTGCTCGCCGTCTTCGCTTTGCACATAGGTGCCGGGGTAGTCGTAGAGCGGGTAGTCGCCGGCGGTATGTGGGCGCGGCATGGCCGAGCGCACGTCGATGCTGGCGCTGGGGCGCTGGAAGTCGTAGTCGTTGAGTTCCAGGGAGCCCGGCTGCACCTCCTGCGCCAAATGCCAGTTGTGCATATGGTCGCGTTCGCGCTGTTGCTCATCCTTGGGGTAGTACGGCACCGACGCGTAGCCCGGCACGGTGGTGTGGGCGCCATAGGCATCGGCCAGTACCAGCACATGGCGGTCCTGCTCATGGCGGAAGAAGTAGTAGATGCCTTCCTGTTCCATCAAACGGCTGACGAAATCGAAGCTGGTTTCGCGGTACTGCACGCAGTATTCCCACTCGCGATACGGCCGGCTAAGGGCGTCTTCGAAGTCGGAAAAGCCCAGGTCGCGGAACACCTGCTTGATGATCTGCGGGATGCTCAGGTTCTGGAAAATCCGGCAGTCCGAGGTGCGCGTGAGCAGCCAGAACCACGGGCGCAGCGTCACTTGGTAACTTGCGAACTGGCCTTGATCAATGTTCTGGCTGCACCGCGCGACGATGCCGTGGAAGTGCCGCTCGCCGCCGTCCGCCAATTGCAGGCCGACGCTCATGGGTTTGCCGAGCAACTGGTTGAGGTCGATGTTGGCGTCCAGGGACGTCAGTTGCAGCTCGTAATTGAACAGGCGCCCCAGCTCTTCACCACCGCCCATTTCATTGAGCAGCAGCACATCCGGCCCGAGGGGGCTGGTGATCTTGGCCAGGCGTGAGGCTTGGTTGAATAGCATCGAAGTACCCCAATAACTGAAGGAACCCAGTCCAAATGTGGGAGGGGGCTTGCCCCCGATAGCAGTGTGTCAGTTGATGCATGCAGTGACTGATTCACCGCTATCGGGGGCAAGCCCCCTCCCACATTTAAACCTTATTTCAACAGTCGTTATTCGGCGTCGTTGAAGTCGTAGTGCAGCTCATTATCCCGACTGCTGATCCGCACACCCGCCAGTGCCTTGCCCTCAAGCATGCGCGTGAGGAATTCACGGCTCATGTCCGGCAGCAGGCTGTTGGTAAGGATGGTGTCGATCATGCGTCCGCCGCTTTCGGTTTCGGTGCAACGCGAGACGATCAGGTCGACCACCGCGTCGTCGTAGTCGAAGGCGACTTTGTGGGTGTTCTCCACACGTTTTTTGATGCGGTTGAGCTGCAAGCGGGTGATCGCCTTGAGCATCTCGTCGCTCAGCGGGTAGTAAGGGATCGTCACCAGGCGGCCGAGCAGGGCCGGTGGGAAGATCTCCAGCAGCGGCTGGCGCAGGGCCTTGGCAATCTCCTCGGGCTCGGGGATGTTCGCCGGGTCTTTGCAGACCTGGGAAATCAGCTCGGTGCCGGCGTTGGTGGTCAGCAGAATCAAGGTGTTCTTGAAGTCGATCACCCGGCCTTCGCCGTCTTCCATTACGCCTTTGTCGAACACTTGGAAGAAAATCTCGTGCACGTCCGGGTGGGCTTTTTCCACCTCGTCCAGCAGCACCACGCTGTAGGGCTTGCGCCGTACCGCTTCGGTCAGCACACCGCCCTCGCCGTAGCCGATGTAGCCTGGTGGCGCGCCCTTGAGGGTCGACACGGTGTGGGCTTCCTGGAACTCGCTCATGTTGATGGTGATTACGTTCTGCTCACCGCCATACATGGCTTCGGCCAGGGCCAGGGCGGTTTCGGTCTTGCCCACGCCGGAGGTGCCGGCCAGCATGAATACACCGATCGGCTTGCTCGGGTTGTCGAGGCCGGCGCGAGAGGTCTGGATGCGCTTGGCGATCATCTGCAAGGCATGGTCCTGGCCGATGATGCGTTTTTTCAGGTGCTGATCCAGGTTCAGCACGGTTTCCAATTCGTTGCGCGCCATACGGCCCACCGGGATGCCGGTCCAGTCGGCGACCACCGAGGCCACGGCCTGGTAATCCACGGTCGGCAGGATCAGCGGGGTTTCGCCTTGCAGGGCGGTGAGGCGTTGTTGCAGGTCGACCAATTGAGTGCGTAATTCGTCGTTGCCACTGTCCACCACCCCGGCCTTTTCGCGCAGGGTGGCACGGGTTGCGAGCAGCTCGTCCACCAGGGCTTTCTCTTCGGCCCAACGGCTTTCGAGGGTGGCCAGGCGCTCGCGTTCGGCGGCCAACAGGGCTTCGCTGTTGCTCTGGCGCGCGCCGGTGTCAATGCCAATGGCATGCTCGCGGGCAATGATCTGCAGCTCGGTTTCCAGGGCCTCGATGCGACGGCGGCTGTCGTCCACTTCGGCCGGCACCGCGTGCAGGCTGATGGCGACACGGGCGCAGGCGGTATCCAGCAGGCTCACGGATTTGTCCGGCAACTGGCGCGCCGGAATGTAGCGGTGCGACAGCTTCACTGAGGCTTCCAGGGCTTCGTCAAGGATCTGCACCTGGTGGTGCTGTTCCATGGTCGAGGCCACGCCGCGCATCATCAGCAGGGCTTTGTCTTCGGAGGGCTCGGCCACTTGCACCACTTGGAAGCGGCGGGTCAGGGCCGGGTCTTTCTCGATGTGCTTCTTGTACTCGGCCCAGGTGGTGGCGGCCACGGTGCGCAGGGTGCCGCGGGCCAGCGCAGGCTTGAGCAGGTTGGCCGCATCGCCGGTGCCGGCGGCGCCACCAGCGCCCACCAGCGTATGGGCTTCGTCGATAAACAGGATGATCGGCTTGGGCGAAGCCTGCACGTCTTCAATCACCTGGCGCAGGCGCTGTTCGAACTCGCCTTTCATGCTGGCGCCGGCTTGCAGCAAGCCCACATCCAGGCTGCGCAGTTCCACATCCTTGAGCGACGGCGGCACATCGCCGGCGACGATGCGCAGGGCAAACCCTTCGACCACGGCGGTTTTACCCACCCCGGCTTCACCGGTGAGGATCGGGTTGTTCTGGCGCCGACGCATGAGGATGTCGACCAATTGGCGGATCTCTTCGTCACGCCCCACGATCGGGTCGAGCTTGCCGCTGCGCGCCTGTTCGGTCAGGTCCACAGTGAAGCGCTTGAGGGCTTCCTGCTTGCCCATTGCGCTGGGCGCCATGGCGCCGCTGGCTTCGCCCGGAACGGCGCCGGCGTTGAAACCGTCGCTGGCGGTCAAGGCGTTTTCCGGCGAGTCGCCGACGTATTCGTCAAAACGCTCGCTCAGGGCCTCGGCCTTGATCTTGTCGAACTCGCCGGACAAGCCCAACAACGCATGGCGCAGGCTCGGGGTCTTGAGAATGCCCAGCACCAGATAACCGGTGCGCACCTGGCTTTCGCCGAACATCAGGCTGCCGTAGACCCAGCCACGTTCCACTGCTTCTTCTACGTGGGACGACAGGTCGGTGATGGAAGTCGAGCCGCGCGGCAGACGGTCCAAGGCTTCGGTCAGGTCGCGGGCCAGGCGCGCCGGCTCGACGTTGAACTGGCGGATGATGCGGTGCAGGTCCGAGTCCTGCAGTTGCAGCAACTGGTGGAACCAGTGGGCCAGTTCCACGTAAGGATTGCCCCGCAACTTGCAGAACACGGTGGCGGCTTCGATGGCTTTGTAGGCCACGCTGTTGAGTTTGCCGAACAGTGCGGCGCGACTGATTTCACCCATGCTCTGGATTCCTTGAGGTGGTGGCTTGATCGGCGTAATGCCGGGCCAGGATTAGGTCGTTGGCGTCGTGCGCAGGTTGGCCGAGCCACGTGTTGAAGCCCAGGCGAAACTGGCCGTTAAGCCGCAGCGCCGGTACTTCGGGTTGTTGCAGGACCAGGTTCAAGTCCCAGTCCAATTCGTGGCCCAGATACTCGGCTACCCACGCCACCAGTTCGTTGAACGGCTGGTGGCCGGGCAGCATGCCCATGTAGTCATCGAGCGTGAGCGGGCCCAGGCGGATACGGAATTTATGCTGGCGGTCCCACACATGGCTGCCCAGGCACAGGTCCACGCCCAGCCGGTTGGCGTTGACGCCCACGCGGCTGCGTTCGGGCAGTTCGAGCCATTGGCCGACGTATTCCTCGATCTCTACCGGCAGGCCGAAGTACTCGCTGAGGATGGCTTTGAGACCGTCCGGATAGCGGGTCTGTGCCGACAGGTGGCCGCTGTAATGCAGCTTGGCCGTGTCGGGAATCAGCCCCTGGTTGAGCAGGCTCGGCATGCCGCGACCGCTCAACGCGGCGAGGCGCGCGGACCAGTAGTCATCGTCGGGGCGGTCGTGGCTGACCGTCGGCCGCGCCTCGGCCCAGGCTCGGTAGAACAGGCTGAGCAGACGGTGGTGGAACACGTCCAGAAACTGTTTGCTGGTGCTGTCGGCGTTGTTGCGTTGACGCTCGCGCACGTATTCGGTGATGTGCAACGGCAGCGGGCCGTTGGGGCCGCCCAGGCCGAAGAAGAACTGCTCCAGCCGCGCCGGCCGGCCGTCACCGCCAGGCTCCAGCGACGCCAGGGTGGCCGGGGCGAACGTGCAGTCGGCCTGTTGCCCGAGGCGCAACGGGTCGTCCGCCAGGCGCAGGGAATGGCCCAGGCGCGGCAGCTGCGGCGACTCGCATTCGATGCGCCGCAGGGCCTGGAAGAAATCGTATTCCCAGGGCTCCTGGTGCATCGCTTCCAGGGTACTCACAGGGTCGGACGACGTCCGGGCTTGGCTTTCCATCGCATGATCTCGCCGCGTTCGGTGGTACGGATCACCGTCTCGGTAAAGCTGTTGATCGACACGTAACGTGCCAGGAAGCGTTCCAACACCGCACCGAGCAGGAACACGCCGGTGCCGCGAAACGCGTTTTCATCGAATTCCAAGGTGATTTCCAGGCCCCGGCCAAACACGATCGGGCCGGGCATCGGCAGGCGCCGGGTCACGGCTTTACTGCTGACTTCGCGCAAACCCTCGATCTGCAATTGCAGCGCGGCATCGTTGCTGTCGCCATACAGCCGCAGCAGCTCGCGCAAGGCGCCGGCGCCCTGGCCCTGTTCGCTCAGGGACAGGTAATTGAGCGACAGCTGGCTGATCAGGCGCCAAGCCTTGGCGTCATGGGCATGGCTGGCGCGCGGGCGGCTCGGGCCGGCTACGCAGCGCACGGCCAGCACCGGGGCGCTGTCGGCCAGGGTGAAGTCGGTCTTGCCATTGCCCACGCTCATGAACAGCGGCAGATCGCGGTTGGTGCACAGGGCGGTTACGCCGAGTTGGCGCAGGTCGTGACGGTACGGCGCTTGCTGGCTGTCCACCAGGCTCACAAAGGTTTCGCTGCCCACGTAGGTGGAGCGCGGGCCGTTGCGGCGTTGGTCGCTGGACAGCACGCGAGGCTCGCGGCGCACCGTGTAGTAGGCCTTGTCCCGCCCGTAGCGCGACGGGTCGCGCACCGCGTAGAACGGCAGAAACGGCTGCTCCGGTCCGGTGCCATGGCCGGTCAGGCCGGTGAGGGAATGCACCTCGAAATCCATCGGCCGGGTGCGGTCGGCGATCACATGGTGTTCATTGACGCGGTCGGACAGGTGAATACGGTCCAGGCGTTTGGGGAACAGGTTGATCGCCGGGGTGCAGAACGGCAGGAACTGCGCCGCGCCGACACTGCCTTCCAGGCTCGGCTCGTGACGGTCGAACAGCACGATCAATTCCAGCTCCTGGCCGTCGCAGCGCTTGACCGCCCGGCTCAGCTCGGCGAACTCCACGAACAGGAACCGCTGGGGCAGGGCGAAGTATTCCTGCAACAACCGATAACCCTGGAACGCCCGCGCCACTACCGGCATGGCCGCGTCCGCGTCGTCGAACCCGCGTGAACGCAGTGCGTCTTGCGGTAGGCGCTCGACCCAATCGCCACCGGGCTTGCGCGCGAACACCGCGCAGGCGTTGCCCAGCAGTTGCTCGTAAAGGCGGAACGGTTGCTCGTCGGCGCCGCTGAGGTACAGCGGCAGGCTGTCCAGATCGAGGCTGTTGAATGGCAGCTCGGCGCCGGTGCGCAGGGTCAGGCGCAGGCCGGCCTTGGCCTTCGGTTCGCTGGCGGCCAGGCGCCCGAGTACGGTGGCCGGGTTGCCGAAGTACTCGGCATTGCTCACCTGCAGCGGCCACAGCGTCACCGGGTGCGCGGTGCGGTACTCGCAGCAGGTTTGGGTCTCGCGGCCGAGGGCGGCGCGCAGGACGGTGTCGCGCGGCAACGGGAAACCGCCGACCAGCGAACCTTCGTCGGGGTCGGTCTGCAATTGCACCACGGTCATCGACGGCGTCGGCGCCAGGTAATGCGGGTAGGCGATTTCCAGCAAATTGTGGGTGAAGGTCGGGTACTCGGCGTCGAGCTTGAGCTGCACGCGGGCGGTCAGGTAGGCAAAGCCTTCGAGCAGGCGTTCGACGTACGGGTCGGCGCAGTCCATACCGGACAGGGTCAGCCGACTGGCGATCTTCGGGTATTCCTTGGCGAACTCGGCGGCGCTTTCGCGCACGTGGTGCAGTTCCTGGTTGTACAGCTCCAGCAGGCGCGGGTTCATAAGCGCCTCCGTTGGTCAGCGTTGACCACGCGCACATGGCCGGATTCCAGGTCCAGGTCGGTTTGCAGCAGCAGGCGCAACGGCACCGGCTGTGCCCACAGGTCGCCTTCGATCTCGAAGCTCAAGGCGTTGTGGTTCATCTCGCCGTGGCCGACCCGGGCTTTGACGCGCAGGGTGTGGCGCAGGATGCGCGGCTCGAAGGTGGCGATGGCCTGATAGATCAGGGCCTCCAGCGCTTTGATGTCCACGCTGGACACGCTGTTGCCCGCCAGCGCCGGCAGGCCGTAATTGATCACCGACGTACCGGCCGGGGTGTGCAGCGTCGCATCGGCATCAAGCAACGACGTGGTATTGAGCAGCCACGCCAGGTCACGCAGCACCGAGGCTTTCAATTGGGTCAGGGACAGCACGCGTTTGTCGGCGCTTTCCTTGGGATTGGTTGGGTCTTCGTCGGTCAACCGGTCCAACAGGGACGGTTGCAGACGGTCGCGGGAAGCGATTTCAGTTACCACCAAAGCAGCTCCACGGACGGATTGCGAGAGGAACAAGAGGCTGCGCTTGAGACCGTAGTGCCGTGGCGCAGGGCCACGGCACCAGGGCTATCAGCGCTTGGTGTTGGAACGGATGTTCCAGCCAAACTTGACCGCGCCGCCGTCTTTGGTGCCGTCGGCTTTCTGCGGCTGGTAGTCCACCATCACTTGGGCGAAGTTCAGGGTGACGTTCTCGGTCAGACGGTCATCGGTGCCCGAACCGCCGGTGCTCAGCGACGTCACCAACACTTCTTCCAGGTTGATCACCATGTACTCGACCTGGCTTTCACCACCGGCTTTGCGCACGGTCAGCTTGACCTTGTCGATGTGCTTGCCGCTGGCGCACAGCATCATCAGGTTAGGCGACGCTTTGTCGACGTACTTGGTCAGCGACAGGTCCTGGATGTTCACCTTGCCCGCACCGCCGCCACCGCCAACGTGCATGTTGCCGGACTGGGACATGCCCCAGCTCCAGTTCAGCACGTCGATTTCGTCTTTGTGGGCTTTGTCCATGGACTCGCCCTTGATGTCGCCGATCTTGATGAAAATATCAACAGCCATGTTTTCTCCCTGTGTGGCGCTTGCCACTGATATTTGAGTCACTCCAAATGGGCAGTGCTTTTGTGTGAGAGGGGGCACACCCCCTCCTACACGAGAGCCGGCTCATCTGTGGTTTAGGCGCTTTTCGCCGAAGGCAGCTTCGACACCAGACGCAACGACACGGTCAGCCCTTCGAGCTGGTAGTGCGGGCGCAGGTAGAACTTGGAGTTGTAGTAACCCGGGTTGCCTTCCACTTCTTCCACGATCACCTCGGCGGCCGCCAACGGGTGCTGGGCCTTGGTGGTTTCGGTGGAGTGCGCCGGATCGCCGTCCACGTAGTTGAGGATCCAGTCCTGCAACCAGCGCTGCATCTCGTCCTTCTCTTTGAAGGAACCGATCTTGTCGCGCACGATGCACTTCAAGTAGTGGGCGAAACGGCAGGTGGCGAACAGGTACGGCAGGCGCGCGGCCAGGTTGGCGTTGGCGGTGGCGTCCGGATCGTCGTATTCGGCGGGTTTCTGCAACGATTGCGCGCCGATGAAGGCAGCGAAATCGGTGTTTTTCTTGTGCAGCAGCGGCATGAAACCGTTCTTCGCCAGCTCCGCTTCGCGACGGTCGCTGATAGCGATCTCGGTCGGGCACTTCATGTCCACGCCACCATCGTCGGTAGGGAACGTGTGGGCCGGCAGGTTTTCCACTTCACCGCCGGACTCCACGCCACGGATGCGCGAGCACCAGCCGTAGTGTTTGAACGAACGGTTGATGTTCACCGCCATCGCGTAAGCGGCGTTGGCCCAGGTGTACTTGGAGCTGTCGGCGCCGTCGGTGTTTTCTTCGAACGCGAAGGCTTCCACCGGATCGGTCTTGGCGCCATACGGCAGGCGCGCCAGGAAGCGCGGCATGGTCAGGCCGATGTAGCGCGAGTCTTCCGATTCACGCAACGAACGCCAGCCGGCGTATTCCGGGGTGGTGAAGATCTTGGTCAGGTCGCGCGGGTTCGACAGTTCCTGCCACGAGCCCATGCCCATCACGGTCGGCGATGCCGCAGCGATGAAGGGGGAGTGCATGGCGGCGCAGACTTTCGACAACTCGCCCAGCAGTTCGACGTCCGGTGGCGACTGGTCGAAGTAGTAGTCGCCCACCAGGCAGCCGTACGGCTCGCCGCCGAACTGGCCGTATTCTTCTTCGTACATCTTCTTGAAGATCGGGCTCTGGTCCCACGCGGTGCCCTTGAATTTCTTCAGGGTCTTGTGCAGGTCCGGCTTGGAGATATTGAGCACACGGATCTTGAGCTGCTCATCGGTCTCGGTGTTGTTGACCAAGTAGTGCAGGCCACGCCAGGCGCTTTCCAGCTGCTGGAAGTCCGGGTGGTGGATGATCTGGTTGACCTGGGCGGTCAACTTGGCGTCGATGGCAGCGATGATCGATTCGATCGACTTGATCGCGTCGTTGGACACCAGATCGGTCTGCGCCAGGGCTTGTTCGGCCAAGGTGCGCACGGCGGTTTCCACGGCTTCGCGGGCACGTTCGGTCTTGGGCTTGAATTCCTGCATCAGCAAGGATGCGAATTCGCTGGTTTCTTCAGTGGCGCCCAGGCTCTGGACGCCTTCGCGTGCGGTGTTGTCGGTCATGATTACTGATCCCCTGCAGGCTTCGGCGCGCTGGCAAGTGCCTGAAGCAGTGCCGGGTCCTTGATTGCCTTCATGATGATTTCTTCAGCGCCGGTCTTGCCGTCCATGTAGGTCAGCAGGTTGGCCAGCTGGGTGCGGGCTTCGAGCAACTGGTTCAGCGCATCGACCTTGCGGGCCACGGCGGCCGGGCTGAAGTCGTCCATGCTTTCGAAGGTCATGTCCAGGCTCAGGTTGCCTTCGCCGGTCAGTTCGTTCGGCACATGGAATGCCACGCGCGGCTGCATGGCCTTGAGGCGCGAGTCGAAGTTGTCGACATCCACTTCAAGGAACTTGCGGTCGGCCACGGGCGCCAGCGGCTCGGCAGGCTTGCCGGCGAGGTCGGCCATCACACCCATCACGAAGGGCAGCTGGACCTTTTTCTCGGCGCCGTAGAGCTCGACGTCGTACTCGATCTGCACTCGAGGCGCGCGGTTGCGCGCGATGAATTTCTGAGAACTTTGCTTCGCCACGTTGCTGCTCCTGGTCGCTTGAGCGACGGTGTTGTTACTGCACAGCCGGGCGGCTTACTCGCCGTCCGGGCCGCGCAGGTTTTCAAATTGGGACATGCCGTCGGGGATCAGGTTGCGCACGATCGCTTCGAAATCGGCATGAACCAGATTTTTGGCCCGGTTCAACAACACCGGCAGCGGGCTCGAAGGCTCGTGCCGGGTGTAATACGCAAGGATTTTGTCGAGGCTGCGCAGCACGTCGTCGCGGTTGGCGATATCGCCAACCGGGCGTGGCGCCGCTGGGGCAGGGGCGAAGTCGACCGAGGGGGCATTGTCTTCACTGACGGCCTCGGGTTCGCTGCTGCTGTCGGTACCGGGTACCGCCTGATTGAGGACTTGCAGCGCTTGCTTGAGTGGCTGCTTCAATGCGCTCAGGTCCACGCCCTGGGCGGAACCGACTTGTTCGTTGACCTGTTGTTCAATGGCTTCGCAGGCTGCCCGCGCGGTGCTCAAGGCGTCGCGGGTGGCTTGCAGGTGGTCGGGGTCGCTGTCGAGGAACGCCGCGTTGAGCTGCTGGGCGCCCAGTTGTTCATCCGGAAAGTGCATCAGCCCGCTGGCATTGAGCGCGGCGCGCAGGCTCACGGGGCCGAAGGTGCGCGAGCGCGTGAGGATGCTTTCGCGCAGCAGGCGAATGGTCGCGTCGCTGGTCAGGCCGGCCAGTGCATTGATGCGCACGGTGGGGTCGTTATCGTCGTCGGCGTCCAGGCGCGGGTGCAAGTCGGCCCAGTATTCGCGCAGCAGTGCGTCGATCAGCGTGAGGACTTCGGCCAGACCGGCCACGCCCTGCAGGGCCAGGGAACTTTGCAATAGAAAATGGGTGATGCGCAGGTCTTTGCTGCGCTGCAGCAAGTCGAGGCTCTGCTGCTGGATGCTGCGCCATTCCGGCGGTTCGGCGGGCAGAATGGCATCGCCCATGCTGCGCTCGGGTTGGCCCTTGGCATCACGCTCTAGCTGGAGAAAATCCGCGTCATATTCCATGTCTTCGCCACATGGCGAGTTCGCGGAAACGGCGGCGAGCAGCAAAGGCACATCCACTGAAATCGATCTCCCTATCGGCCCGTTAAATGCCGGGCAATTCATGCATTAGTTGCGCGAGGAACTTTGCATGTTTTCTTGGTCATATAAGCACACTGCTATTAATGTGCCATCACTGGTGTTCAAGAAGTTGTGCATTTTTGGTGTAGTACTTATGCCTTGTCAAGGTAAGCTATTCGCCCTCTGTGACAGATGTGCGGTGCTTAACAACCTGTACGACTGATGGGTCGAAGCACGTACCGAGGCAGGATTTTTGTCATGCGGCCCAGTTAAGATCAGCGATCATGCTGGCAACTGCGGGTTGTGAAGGGTCGATTGCACGACCTGATGGGGATTTCCCGGCAATGTTCGGCCCGGGAATCGACCGCGCGCGAAGTATCAGCAAGGAGGCAAGATGTCGCTGTGTTTGACTATCACTAGTTATCACAAGATTACCCCCGGGCAATGTCCCGAAAAGTCCATGAATCAGGGCTCGATGGCGATCGGCCGCAGCTCGGATAATGACTGGGTATTGCCTGATCCCGAGCGCCTCGTGTCGTCCCAACATTGCGTTATTCAATACAAAGACGGCCGTTATTATTTAACCGATAACAGTACAAACGGTGTGGAGTTGGTTAACGCCGGTATTCGTATGCGCCGTGGCAATAGCGAACCTCTGCAGGACGGCGAGCTGATCCGCATCGGCGACTACGAAATCCAGGCACGCATTGATTTCAGCGTGCAAGCGGTTGAAAGCCAACCCTTTGCCGGTGAGTCGCCGAACAGCTTCGAAGCGCTGATGGGGGCCGTCGCCAGCCCCTCGGTGCCTGCGCCCATGCCGACCCCGGTGATCGCGCCGCAGTTCCAGGGCGCCTCGTCGATGGACACGCTGCCGGACCTGTTTGACTTCCTCAGCCCCACCGCCGTGCCGCCGCCCACCGTGGCCGACCACGTCCCCAGCGAACAACACGATTTCCGCCCGCCGACGCCGGTCAGTATGCCGGTGGCCGAACCGCCGCTGGTGTCCGCTTCGGTGATCCCCGAAGACTGGGACCTGCTCAGCGACGCGCCGCCGCCGATTATCAGCGCGCCGGCACCGGCACCGATGCCATCACCGCCACCGCCGTCACCGCCGCTGACTCCGTCCGCCCCTGCGCCCGACGTAGCACCGCCGGTGGCCAGCGCCGGGCAGCCGGACCTGCTGCAAGCCTTCCTTCGTGGCGCTGGCCTGGACCAGCTGCGCCTGGACAAGGCCGACGCTTGCGCGCAGATGGAAAGCATCGGCCGCAGCTACCGGCTGATGGTCGAAGGTCTGATCGATGTCCTGCGCGCCCGGGCCAGCCTCAAGGGCGAGTTCCGCATGCAGCAGACCATGATCCAGCCGGCTGAAAACAATCCGTTGAAATTCGCACCGAATGCCGATGAAGCGTTACTGCTGTTGCTGCGTCACGGCAACCAAGCGTTTATGGCGCCGGATGTCGCCGTGCGGGAAAGTTTCGACGACCTGCGCGCCCACCAGTTGGCGGTGATGGCGGGTGTAGAAGCGGCGATCAAACACCTGCTCAAGCGCTTCGAACCGGCGCAACTCGAAGAGCGCATGGGCAAGCCCGGCGGGCTCTCGGGTATTTTCAGCGGTTCGCGCCAGGCCCAGTACTGGCAGCAGTTCACCGAGCTTTACAGCAATATTTCCCGTGAGGCCCAGGAGGATTTCCAGGACCTGTTCGGCCGCGAATTCAGCCGGGCCTACGAAGAACACAGCGCCCGACAGCGGCGCTGACCGCCACACACGGATTAACGGATAGCTAAGTACGTCATTGAGGACGCAGGATGATTCCCAGGTTTTTACTCGCAGTCGCCACCGCGCTGCTGCTGACGGCGTGTGCCAAAGATGCCGCCAAACCCGACACCGCCGCCGAGGCTGACGCCGATACCGCGGCGGTCGAGCTGCACTTCCATGCGATTGCAGGGCTCAACCCCGGCGCCAATGGCCAGGCCGCGCCGGTACGGGTGCGGATTTTCGAACTGAAGAACGCCGCCACCTTTGCCCGTTCCGACTATTTCTCCCTGGCCGACCGCGCGCAATCGACCCTGGGCCTGGACCTGCTGGACCAGGACGAAGTGACGGTCCAGCCCGGCCAGCAGTTGAGCATTCAGCGCGACCTCGACCCGTCCACACGCCAGATCGGTTTGCTGGTGGGCTACCGCGAACTCGACCGCGCGCAGTGGCGCACGGTGATCAACGTGCCGGCGCGTCAGTACACCGAATACCAGATCAGCCTCGATGTGCGTGCGGTGCGCGCCGACGTCGTGGTTACCCCATCCAGCCCTGCCCAATAAGCAATCGGAGCCCCCATGTCCTGGAACAATCGCGTGGTCTGGTCGGAAGGCATGTTCATCGGAACGCAGCACTTCCAGCAGCATGACCGTTACCTGGAAAACCTGATCGACGCCCGCAGCCGCCCGTTGTCCGCCGGTGCCTGGGGCTTTTCCGAGTTGCTGATCGACCAGGGCCTGTTGGCCCAGGGCAAGCTGGCCATCGTCACGGCGCGGGGCCTGTTGCCTGACGGCACGCCGTTCAATATCCCTCAGGACGACCTGGCGCCGAGCCCGCTGAACATCGATGACAGCCTGCGTGACGGCCTGGTGTACCTGGCCCTGCCGCTCAAGCGTGCCGGCGTGCGCGACACCGTCGACGAAGGCGAGGCCCTGGAAGCCGCACGTTACGTGAGCCAAGTGCGTGAAGTGCGCGACGACAACGCGCCGTTCGAAAACCGCGCGCCGGTGGCCGTAGGCTCTCGCGCTTTGCGCCTGTTGACCGCCCAGGATGGCATCAGTGATTACGCGGCCATCGGTGTGGTACGCATCAAGGAAAAACGCGCCGACCGCGCGCTGGTGCTCGACGACAGCTACATCCCGCCCGTGCTGGACGTGGCCGCAAGCAAACCGCTGACGGCATTTCGCAGCGAACTGCTGGGCCTGTTGCACCAGCGTGGCGAAGCTCTGGCCGGCCGCGTGGTGGCCTCGGGCGCTGGCGGCGCGTCGGAAATCGCCGACTTCATGCTGCTGCAACTGGTCAACCGCGCCCAGCCGCTGATCCAGCATTTCAGCCAGTTGAGCCCGCTGCACCCGGAGCGTTTCTTCAGTGAACTGGTCAGCCTGGCTGGGGAGTTTTCCACGTTCTCCACCTCGGGCCGGCGCCCTCAGGAATACCCGCAGTACCAGCACGACGACCTGGCCGTGAGCTTCGCCCCGGTGATGGCGGCGTTGCGCGAGGCGCTGTCGATGCTGATCGACAGCAAAGCCACGCCGATCCCGATTGTGGAAAAAGCCTACGGCATCCACGTGGCGATGCTGGCCGACAAGACCCTGCTCGACAACGCCAGTTTCATCCTGGTGGTACGTGCCGATGTGCCTGGCGAAACCCTGCGCGCGCGCTTCGGCCAGCAGAGCAAAGTGGGTTCGGTGGAGCACATCCGCGACATGGTCAACCTGCAACTGCCGGGCATCGGCCTGGTGCCGTTGCCGGTGGCGCCGCGCCAACTGCCGTACCACGCGGGCTCGACCTATTACGAACTGGACCGGGGCAGCGAGCACTGGCAGCAACTGAGCAATTCCGGTGGTTTTGCTTTCCATATCGCCGGGCAATTCCCGGGCTTGAACCTGGCCTTCTGGGCGATCCGAGGATAATCCGCGATGCATCCCAATGATGACGACCGCACCCAGTTCATGCCGCGCCCGGGTGGCCGTGCGCCGGAACCCGCGCGTGCAGAGCCCGCGCCTTTGTCAGTGCCCGCCGCGCCGATGCTCACCGGCAAGAGCCAGGGCCTCAACCCGCTGGAAAGCGCCGCCGGCCCGCTGCTGGCATTGCTGACGCGGCTGCGCAACACCATCGCCCACCCGGCGCCGGCCAGCCTGCGCGCGCAACTGTTGGCCTACCTGCGCCAGTTCGAAGAACGTGCCGAGGCCGCCGGCGTGGCGCGCAACGAAGTGCTGCTGGCGCGCTATGCGTTGTGTACCGCCCTGGATGAGGCGGTGCTGAGCACGCCGTGGGGCAGCACCAGCGAGTGGGGCAAGCAGAGCCTATTGATCACCGTGCATAACGAAGCCTGGGGCGGCGAAAAAGTCTTCCAGTTGCTCGACCATTGCCTGCAAAGCCCTCGGGAACGCTTGTACCTGCTGGAGTTGCTGTACCTGTGCATGTGCCTGGGTTTCGAAGGTCGCTACCGCGTGATGAACGACGGCCGCAGCCAGTTGGAAGCCCTGCGCGAGCGCACCGCTGCGGCGATTCGCAGCGCCCGTGGCGAGCACGAGCGCGAGTTGTCGCCGCATTGGCGCGGCGTGACCGTGGCGCGAGATCGCCTGGCGCAATTTATGCCGCCGTGGATCGCCGTGGCCATCGGCCTGGCGCTGCTGCTGGCGCTGCTGTTCGTCTTGCGCATGCTGCTGGCGGGCCAGGCCGAGCCGGTGTTCAAGAATATCCATGCCCTGGGCGAGATCCCGGTGCAGAGCATCGACCGCCCTGTGGCGCAGCCGAAGGTCATCGAACGCCCGCGCCTGGCCGGCTTCCTGGTGGACGACATCAAGGCTGGCCGGGTGGCGGTGGAAGATGCCGTCGACCGCTCGGTGGTGACAATCCGTGGCGACGAACTCTTTGCGTCCGCCAGCTCCAGCATTGTCGATGACTACCAGCCGTTGATGCTGCGCATCGCCGACGCCATCCGCAAGGTCAAGGGCCAGGTGCGCGTGACCGGGCACAGCGATAACCGCCCGATTGCCACGCTGCGCTTCCCATCCAACTGGGCGCTGTCTGAAGCGCGGGCCAAGTCGGTACTGGAGATCCTTGCGGCCAAGACCGGCCAGGCCGAGCGCTTCAGCGCCGAGGGCCGCAGCGACACTGAGCCGGTGGCCACCAACGCCACCGCCGAAGGCCGTGCCCGCAATCGTCGGGTTGAAATCACCGTATTGGCGGAGGGCGTCGAGTGAAGGCGTTTTTCAGTTTTATGATTCGCTGGGTGATCCCGGTACTGGGCCTGATCGCCCTGAGCCTGATCATCTGGTTTGTCGGGCCGTTGCTCGACGTGCTGGTGCCGCAGGGGCGCCGCTGGGCATTGATCGTCCTGATGTTCGCGGTGTGGATCGCCTATCGCGTGTTCCGCATTATCCAGGCGCGCCGCCAGGCCGCCGAAGTGATGCGCAGCCTGGCGGCGGACGCCCCGGTGGACCCCAACAGCGTGGCCACCGCCGAAGAACTCGCCACCCTGCGCCAGCGCATGGACGAGGCCCTGGCGCTGCTCAAGAAAGCCAAACTTGGCGGCGACGAGCGGCGCAACCTCTACGAACTGCCGTGGTACGTGATCATCGGCCCGCCGGGTTCGGGCAAGACCACCGCACTGGTCAACTCCGGCCTGCACTTCCCGCTGGCCGCGCAGCTGGGCGCCGGGGCGGTGCGTGGCGTCGGCGGTACGCGTAACTGCGACTGGTGGTTCACCGACCAGGCCGTATTGCTCGACACCGCCGGCCGCTACACCACCCAGGACAGCAACTCGACGGTGGATAAAGCCGCGTGGCTGGGCTTTCTCGACCTGCTGAAAAAACAACGCTCGCGCCGCCCCATCGACGGCGCATTCATTGCGATCAGCCTTTCGGATTTGCTGCTCGGCACCGACGCCGAGCGCGCCGCCCACGCGGCGGCGATTCGCCTGCGGATCCAGGAGCTGTACACGCAATTGGGCGTGCGGTTCCCGATCTACCTGATGTTGACCAAACTCGATTTGGTCCCCGGCTTCATGGAGTTTTTCGACAACCTGAGCAAGGAAGAGCGCGCCCAGGTGTGGGGCATGACCTTCGCCCTGGACGACGGCAAAAGCGCCGACAGCCCGCTGGCGCATCTGCAAAGCGAGTTCGCCGGCCTGGAACAGCGCCTCAACGAACGCTTGGTGGAACGCCTGCAACAGGAGCGCGATCCGGCGCGGCGCGACCTGATCTACGGCTTCCCGCAGCAATTCGGGGCCTTGAAGGATTGCCTGCAGAGCTTCCTCGAAGGTGTGTTCAAACCCAACGCGTTTGAAGAGCGTGTGTTGCTGCGCGGCGTGTATTTCACCAGCGGCACCCAGGAAGGCAGCCCTATCGACCGCCTGATCGGCGCCATGGCCCAGAGCATGAACCTGGACCGCCAGCACTTGGCGCGCCAGAGTGGCACCGGGCGCAGCTACTTCATCGAAAAACTGTTCACCGCCGTCGCCTTTGCCGAACGTGGCCTGGTGGGCGTCAATCCCAAGGTCGAGCGGCGTCGCAAGTGGATCGCGCGCGGTGTCCTCGCGGCCACCGTGGCCCTGGTGGTGGTGGTCAGCGGCCTGTGGTGGGTCAGTTATCGCGCCAACCAGGCTTATATCGCTCAGGTCGACCAGAAGGTCGCGCCCCTGGGCCAGACCGTGCAAAACCTCAGCCCGGCACAGCGCGACGTGCTTGCGGTGCTGCCGCTGCTCAATGCGGTGAAGAACCTGGCGGGGGATTCGCCGAGTTGGTCCGAGGGCCTGGGGCTGTATCAGGGCGACATGCTCGAAGCCGAGTCCGCCAGCGTCTACCGCAAATTGTTGATTGCCGTATTCGCCCCGCGACTGGTGACGCGCATCGAGGAACAACTGCACGGCGGCGGCAATTCCGACTTCCTCTACGAAGGCCTCAAGGCCTACCTGATGCTCGCCGACAGCGAGCACTACGACCCGGACTTCATCAAGGCGTGGATCGCCCTGGACTGGGACCGCAACCTGCCACGGGACCTGCCGGCCGATCAGCGCCAGGCGCTGACCGGGCACTTGCAGGCCCTGTTCGAACGCCATCCGCCGAACGCACGCCTGGACCCGCGGCTGATTGACGACCTGCGTCGTCAATTGCAACAACTGCCGGTGGCGCAGCGTGTGTATGACCGGGTCAAGCGCCAGAAACTGCCCGACGGTATCCCGGACTTTCGCATCAACGAAGCCGCCGGGCGTGATGCCGCGCTGGTGTTCAGCCGCAAGAGCGGCAAGCCTCTGGGCGAGCCGTTGAGTGGGTTCTTTACCGCCAAGGGTTATCGTCAGGCCTTCCTGCTGAGCAGCTTGAACCAGACCGGCACCCTCGCCGAAGAACAGTGGGTGCTGGGCCACGAACAGGCCGATCAACAGAACGTGGTGAGCCTGGCCGCCGATGTGCGGCGCCTGTATTTCCAGGACTACCAGCGCCAATGGGACGCCTTGCTGGCGGACATCGACTTTGTGCCGATCACCAGCGTGGCCCAGGCCGCCGACGTGCTGCGGGTGATCTCCGGCCCGACGTCGCCACTGAAAAAACTGCTGGTGGCGGTGGCCAAGGAAACCGATCTGCAAGCCGAAGAACGCCAACTGGCCGCCAAAGGGGTGCCGGTCGAAGGCGGCGTCGACAAGCTCAAGGAACGCCTCGGCAGCCTGTTGGGCCAGGAGCAAGCTACGGCCAACGCGCCGGCGGCGACGGACGATCCAGTCACTGCGCACTTTGCCGAACTCAACAGCATCGTCAGCAAGAATGAAGGCGAACCGGCGGCCATCGACGGCCTGCTGGCGGACATGAATGCGCTGTATGTGCAGGTCAGCGCCATGGTCGGCGCCAGCGGCGATGCGTTGCTCGGCGAGGCGAAGAACCAGGCGGCGGCTGCGGCCACACGGGTCAGCCTGAATGCCGAGCGCCAGCCGCCGCTGGTGCAGGGCATGGTCAAGTCGGTGGTCAATTCCACCACCAACAGCATGATGGGCGGGGTGCGTAACCAACTGAACGCGGCGTGGGTCAGCGAAGTGGTCAACGTGTACCGCCAGTCGCTGGCCGGGCGTTACCCGATGTCGCCGGGCAGCGCACGGGACGCCACCCTGGATGACTTCGGCCAGTTCTTCGGCGTGGGCGGGGTGATGGACAACTACTTCCGCAAATACCTGCAACCCTATGTGGACACCTCCGCGCAGACCTGGCGCTGGCAGCCGGGCGCGGCGCAGAAACTGGGGATCGCGCCGGGCGTGCTGCAAACCTTCCAGCGTGCCGCGACGATTCGCGATGCGTTCTTCCGCTCTGGCGGCACCCAACCGATTGTGCGGTTCGAGCTTAAACCGGTGTCGATGGACCCGAGCATCACCCAATTCCTGCTCGACCTCGACGGCCAGCAACTGAGCTACGACCATGGCCCGAGCCGCCCGGTGGCGATGCAATGGCCGAACCCGGGCAGCATTGGCGTGGTGCGTATTTCCATCATGCCGCCATCGGCCAGTGGCCGTTCGGGCGTGACCCTCGACGGCCCGTGGGCGTGGTTCCGCCTGCTGGAACAGTCGGACCTGACCCCCGGCAACTCGCCGGACCGTTTCAACCTGCGCCTGCGGGTCGACGGTGCGAGCATCGCGTACGAGCTGCGCGCCAACAGTGCCTTCAACCCGTTCAAGAGCCGCGTGCTCAGCGGCTTCAGCCTGCCGGAGCGGCTATGACGACGTTGGGTTTCTACGGCAAATTGGCCAGCCGTGGCGATTTCGTCAGCCGCGCTTTGCCCCAGAGTTTTATCGGCCCGTGGGACAGCTGGCTGGCGGCGGGGTTGCTCGCCAGCCAGAACAGCCTGGGCGGTGACTGGCTCAATGCGTACCTGGTCAGCCCGCTGTGGCGCTTTGTGCTGGCGCCGGGTGTGTGCGGGCCGGACGCCGCCGCAGGTGTGGTGATGCCGAGCATTGACAGGGTCGGGCGGTATTTCCCGCTGGCAGTGGTGGCGCTGCTGGATCACGACACCAACCCCGCCTCGCTGGTGGGGGGGCCGGACGCCTGGTTCGAGCAGGCCGAGCAGTTGCTGCTCGGCACCCTGGACAGCGGCGCAACCTTCGAAGGCTTCAACGAGGGCCTAGACCGCTTGGGCGTGCCGACCACCGAACCGCGTGCGCTCGACAGCCGCTTTGCGGGCTTGCAACGCGTCGCCGCGACCGTGCCCCAAGGGCGACTGGCCGCGCTGGCCGAACAGGCCTGCGAGGGCGCTAGCCTGTGGTGGGGCCGAGGCTCGCAACAGATTTCTCCTGGTTTATTGCGGTGTCAGGGCCTGCCTGCCGCCAGCGATTTTGCGCAGTTTTTGCTCGGACAAGAAGGTGTGGTGTAGATGGGGTCGACGTACAAATCCGCGAGCAAAAGCCATGTGGGCATGGTGCGCCAGGTCAACGAAGACGCCTGCCTGGACCTGCCGGAGAACCGCCTGTGGGTGGTGGCCGACGGCATGGGCGGGCATGCGGCGGGGGATTATGTCAGCAGCTTGATCGTCGACAGCCTGCGCAATGTGCCGCTGGGGCGCTCGCTGGATGAATACACGGCGGCGCTGCGCAATGATTTGGTGCGCATCAACGCCGCCGTGCGCGAAGAGACCGCCCACCGTGGCGTGACCATGATGGGCAGCACCGTGGTGCTCCTCGCCGCTCGTGGGCTGCGTGGCGTATGCCTGTGGGCCGGCGACAGTCGCCTGTATCGTCTGCGCGACGGCGTGCTCGAAGGCATTTCCCGCGACCACAGCTACGTGCAAGACCTGCAAGACAGCGGCCTGCTCAGCGAAGCCGAAGCCCGTGTGCATCCGCGCGCCAACATCGTCACCCGCGCCATCGGCGTGGAAGCGCACCTGAACCTGGCGACAGTCGACCTGTTAATCGCCCCAGGGGACACCTACCTGCTGTGCAGCGACGGCCTCAACAAAACCGTCGAAGACCATGAGATCCGTGAAGTGCTCGGCCATGACACGCCGGATGAAATCGTGCGCAGCCTGGTGCACCTGGGCCTTAACCGCGGCGCCCCGGACAACATCACCGCCATCGTCGTGAAGGTATCGGCATGAACATCCTGATTCCGGGTTATGACATCGAAGGCGAGATCGGCGAAGGCGCCATGGCCAGCGTGTACCTGGCGACCCAGCGCTCGCTGGAGCGCAAGGTGGCGTTGAAGGTAATGGCAGCGGCCCTGGCGGCCGACCCGAGCTTCTGCGAGCGTTTCCTGCGCGAGGGCAAGACCCTGGCGCGCCTGTCCCACCCCCACACCGTGACCATCCATGACATCGGCAATGTCGGTGAGCTGTACTACATGGCCATGGAATACCTGCCCAACGGCACGCTCAAGGAGCGCATCGCCGCCGGCATGACGCCTGAGCAGGGCGTGACGTTGATTCGCCAGATTGCTTCGGCCTTGGGTTACGCCCATGCCCAGGGCCTGGTGCACCGCGACGTCAAACCGGCGAACATCCTGTTCCGCGCCGATGGTACGGCGGTGTTGTCCGACTTCGGCATCGCCAAGTCCCTGGACGACCGCACCCAATTCACCCAGGCCGGTTTCGCCGTGGGCACCCCGAGCTACATGAGCCCGGAGCAGGCGCGCGGCCAGGAGATCGACGGGCGTGCCGACCTCTACGCCCTCGGCGTGGTGCTGTATGAAATTCTGGTGGGCGAGCTGCCGTACAACGGCACCGATGCGCTTTCCACCGCCCTGGCCCACCTGACCGAACCGTTGCCGGAATTGCCGGTGCATCACGGCCGCTATCAAGGCGTGTTGCGCAAGTTGCTGGCCAAAGACCCCGCCGACCGTTTCCCGGATGCGGCGGCGTTGCTGCTGGCGCTGGACCAACTGCCGGCGGATTCGCCGGAAGCCACGCTGGTGCGGCCGGTGGCTCTGCCGCTCAGTTTCGACCTGGCGGGGATGACGCCGGAATCCATCGAGATTCCTACCGGCAAACCAGAGCCACAGCCCACGCCGCCGCCAGCGCGTCAGCCGGTGGTCACCCCGACCCAGCACGGCGAGCAACGGCGCGGACCGGTATTGGCATTGGCGGCCGTGGCGGTCGCGGTGGCATTGGCCATCGGCGGCGGCAGTTATTGGTGGATGAGTCGCAGCGATACGCCAGTGCCGCCGCCCACCGCCAGCCAGCCGAAACCGCCACAAACGCCGACTGCGCCGCCAGAGGTCAAACCGGCAGTGGCCGAAGCGGACGGCGGCGGCCGCCCGTTGCTGATGGCGGGCAAGAAAACCTTGTTCCAGCGCGTGCTGAGCAAGCCCGGCGCGAAACTCTCCAGCGACGCCGGCAGTGCGCCGGGCAAGGCGCTGCCGGCGTTCTCCGTGCTGTACGTGTACCAGCGTAAAGACGTGGGTGGCCAACCGTGGGTGCGCGTCGGCGCCGCCACCGATGGTCGCAGCGACGGTTGGTTACCGGCCACTCAGGTCAGCGACTGGAAGCAGAGCCTGGTGCTCAAGTTCACCGAACGCTCGGGCCGCGCACCGGTGATGTTCCTGCGTCAATCCGGCGAAGTGGAGAAATTGCTCGCCGACCCCGCCGCCGCCAAAAACGTGCTGGCCAAGGCGCAGAAAAATAGTGAAGACAACGGCCAGGTGCTGGCCTTGGAACCGGCCGCCAGCGCGGTGCCGCAGAACCAGTTTTATCTGCTGCCGATCTTCGATTCCAAAGAAAGCTTCGACGAAAACGGCCAGCCGGTGCAGTTGCTTAACGTAGCGTCCATCGACCCCGGCAGCAGCCCCGTGGCCAAGCCCGCAACGCCGGTACTCAACGCCAATGCCGATGCGTTCCGCACGGCCGTGGTGTTGGTGGTGGACACCACTGTGTCGATGCAGCCGTATATCGACCAGGTCCGCGACGTGGTACACGAACTGCAAACCCGCATCGCCGAACGTGGCGAGCTGGACAGCGTGAGCTTCGGGTTGGTGGGCTTCCGAAACAGCATCAAGAAAACCCCTGGCCTGGAATACGTGGCCAAAACCTTGATCACCCTCGATCAGGGCCGCGACCCACAACGCTTTCTCGACATGGCGCGCCAGGTCAAAGCCTCGACGGTCTCCAGCCACTCGTTCAACGAAGATGCGTTTGCCGGGGTAATGCAGGCCGTCGAAGGCATGGACTGGTCCGGCTACGGCGGGCGCATCATCCTGTTGGTGACCGATGCCGGCGCGCTGCGCAAGAACGACCCGTTCGCCGCCACCCAGATGAACGAAGCCGAAGTGCGCCAGGCTGCGTTGGGCAAGCAGATCAAAATCTACGCCTTGCACCTGCGCACCGACGCCGGCAAGAAAACCCACGCCGGCGCCGAAAGCCAATACCGCATTCTTACCGCCGACGCCAACCCACAGATCGGCGACCTCTACACGCCGGTGCCGGGCGGCGACGTACGCAAACTGGGCGAGCGAGTGGATGAGATCGGCACGGTGTTCGCCAACCTCGTTCACCAAGTGCGCAGCAACACACCGCAAGCGGTGCCGACGCTCAGCTCGGCACCAAGCCTGGCGGATAAATCCGCAGCGGTCGGTTATGCGATGCACATGGACTTCCTCGGTCGCAAAACTGCGAGCCAGGCGCCGCAACTGGTCAGCGCCTGGACCGCCGACCGCGACCTGACCAACCCGGCGCTGCCGGCGTTCCAAGTGTGCGTGATGCTGACCAAGCTGCAGCTCAACGATTTGCAGCAATCGCTCAAGCTGATCGTCGACGCCGCGCGCAAAACCCAGACCTCACCCAAGGACTTCTTCCAGGAAATCGCCAGCGCCTCGGCCTACATGAGCCGCGACCCGCAGGCCCTGCGCAAGGGCGGCAACCTGGCCGACGGCGGCATCCTCGGCGAATACCTGGAGGGCCTGCCGTACCGCAGCAAGTCGCTGAACATGACCCAGGATTTGTGGTTGTCGCTGAGCGTGGCCGAGCAGGAAGACTTTATCGACGAGTTGGATTCGAAAATCCGCCTCTACGAAACCTTCCACAACGACGTGGCCAACTGGGTCCGTTTCGGCGATGCCGAGCCGGGCGACGCGTTGTACCGCGTGCCCTTGTCGACGCTGCCGTGATGCTGAACCTGAGCGCCGTGCACAAGAGCCGGGGCGCCGGTAGCCAGCGCTACAGCCTGGTGATCCCGGCGCTGCACCTGCGTGCGGGCGAGCAAGTGGCGATAGTCGGGCCCAGCGGCTGTGGCAAAAGCACCTTGCTGGACCTGCTCGCACTGGTGCTGGCGCCGGATCAGGTAGGCCGCTTTGAATTCAATCAACAGGACATTGCCGGGCTGTGGCGCGCCGATCAGCAATCGACCTTGGCCCGGTTGCGCAGTCAGCACCTGGGTTACGTGTTGCAAACCGGCGGGCTACTGGGGTTTCTGGATGTGCGCGGCAATATCGCGTTGTCCCGCCAGCTACTTGGCCTGAAGGATGACGGCAGCGTGGCGCGCCTGGCCGACCAATTGGAAATCAGCGATCAGTTGGGCAAGAAGCCTTTGGCGTTGTCGGTGGGCCAGCGCCAGCGCGTCAGCTGTGCCCGTGCCTTGGCCCATGCGCCGCAACTGGTATTGGCGGACGAACCCACGGCGTCCCTCGATCCATTGAATGCCGAGCGGGTCATGCACGCCTTGCTGGCTCAGGCCCGTGAACATCGCGCCGCCTGTGTGATCGCCACCCACGATGAGCCGTTGGCTCGCGCCAGTGGCTTGCAGGTTCGACGCATCCATTGCCGACGCGATAGCGACGGTGGCGTCACGGCGACGCTGGGGGAGGCCGGTTGATGCGCATCCCTCTGGTGGCGTCGCTCGCCTGGCAGGACTACCGCAACGACGCGTGGCTGTCGGCCTGCTCGGTGCTGGCGTTGGTGGCGGTGATCGCACCGTTGCTGGTGTTATTCGGCCTGAAATTTGGACTGGTCAGCAGTTTGACCGAACGTTTGGAGACGGACCCCGCCACCCGTGAAATTATTCCGCTGGGCGGTGGTCGATTCAGCAGCGCGTTTATCGAGCAACTGGGTCAACGGCCGGACGTGGCGTTCGCCATCCCGCGCACGCGGCAGATTGCGGCCACGGCGCAGGTGGGCACGTTGGTGCTGGAGATGCTGCCGACCGCGCCGGGCGATCCGCTGCTCGGCGGCTTGCCGGTGCCTAAGGGGCTGGAGCAGATCGTCCTGAGCCACACCGCCGCCGAGAAACTCGCGGCACGGCCCGGTGACTGGCTGGAGACCCGTTTCGCGCGGCAAGTGGCCGGGCGTGTCGAGGCGCGTGATACACGGTTGCAGGTGCTGGCGGTGTTGCCCCTGGAAGCGTTCGCCCGGGACGGACTGTTCGCCGGGCTGGGCTTGCTCGAAGCGGCGGAAGACTATCGCGACGGCCGTGCGGTGCCGGCGCTGGGGTGGGACGGTGAGGCGGCAGGCGTGGGTGAGCAGCGCGTCTACCCGGCGTTTCGTTTGTATGCGCGCGGCCTCAACGATGTGGAGCCGTTACGAGTGTTTTTTGCGAGACAGAACATGCTGGTGTCGACCCAGGCGTTGAGCATTGCACAGGTGCAATCCTTGAGTCGCAACCTGTCGATTGTGTTCTGGATCATCGCCGGGTTGGCATTGGCCGGAGCGTTCGCGGCGATTTTCGCCGGTGCCCTGGCCGCGGTGGCGCGCAAGCGTCGAGAATTGTCGGTGCTGCGCCTGCTGGGGTTTTCCACCGGTGCGCTGTTGCTGTTTGTGGTGTTGCAGGCGCTGTACAGCGCGGGGTTTGCCGCCGTGTTCAGCGCCGGGTTATACGGCCTGGCCGAGGCAGGGTTGAATCAATTATTCGTGCAGGTGCCGGGCGAACACGCCAGTCATCTGTTGGCGCATCACTATGGCTTGGCCCTGGTGGCCGTGCTCGGCGTCAGCGCCGTGGCGGCGGCCTGTGGCGGTTGGCGGGTGGCGCGTATCCAGGCTTCTGAAGGGATCAGAGATGTATAAGTTATTGGGCGCCTGTGTGGCGCTGAGCCTGGCCTCCCTGGCCTGGGCCGATGAAGCCAGCGACAAGCTGGACAACCCCAAACCGTTGCCGGATGACGTGAGCCTGCCGCTGCCCTGCGAAGGCAACATGGTGTTCCGCTACGCCTACGTGCTGGCCCAGGGCACTCTCGATGACCGTGAGATCAGCCTCGGTTACCCCTTCAGCGAAGGCGAAGCCGGTTACCAGCAGTCGTTTATCTCCGGCTACCGTCGCGACTTCATCAACGGTCAGTTCACCCTCAAAGACCTGCCCAAGGACTGGAGCAAAGTCATCACGCCGTTGATGCCCAAGACCGACGCCAAAACGCCGCTCAAACCGATGCTGTATTTCATCGGTAAGTACGAAGTGACCGCGCGCCAATACGCTCAGGTGATGGCCCAGGCGCAATCCCTGGCCAGCGGTGAGCCGGCCCCGGCCTGTGACGCGCCGACCGGCATGGCCGCGCGTTTGCCCAAGGTGAAGTTGTCGCGGTTTGAGGCCGAGCGGTTCTCGGCGGTGTACAGCGCCTGGCTGCTCAAATATCACCGGGATGCGCTGCCGGTCAGTGGTCGCGGCTCGTCCGAGGACGATGGCGGTGTGGGCTTTGTACGCCTACCCACCGAAGTGGAGTGGGAATTCGCCGCCCGCGGCGCCCAGGCCGTGAGCCGTCAGGACCTGGAAGGGCGGCTGTTCCCGCGTCGCACCGAAGGCAGCGACAGTGACGGCCCGCTGGGCGACTACGCTGTCTTCAACCAAGTGGCCGGCGGTACTGGCCAGGCCGCGCGGTTGATGCCCATCGGCACCAAACTGCCCAACCCGATCGGCATGTTCGATGTGATTGGCAACGCTGCGGAAATGGTCCAGGAATCCTTCCAGCTGGTCCACGCCGGCCGCCGCCAGGGCACCTATGGCGGGTTTGTGGTCAAGGGCGGTAATTACCTGGAAGGCGAGGGCACGTTGTTCACCGGCATGCGCCGTGAGTACCCATTGTTCGCCGCCGACGGCACCGAGCAAAGCAACGAGACCACCGGTTTCCGCGTGGCGATTGGCGCACTGTCGGCGCCGCGCTCGCGCTACAAGGAGCTGTTTGCGCAGTGGCAGAAAGAAGGTCGCCTGGCCTCGCTGACCGATGCCATCGACGACGCTCAGGACCCGACCAAGCGCCTGGACAGCATTATCGCCGCCAGCGTCGACCCCAAGCTGCAAGCCGAATTGGGCCTGGTCAACGAGGAACTCAAACGCAACGTATCGCTGATCGCTCAACAGCGCGAAGAAGCGGCGGGTAACCTGATCCAGTCGGCGGCCCTGGTGGCCGAGACCATCAGCAACTACAACATTCGGCTGATCAACTTGCAGAAGAGTCGGCAGCAGGCCTTGGACAACAAAGACGAAGCCAGCGCGCAGTTGTTTGCCACGGCCATCCAGAACGGTCGCAGCGCGCTCGACGGCGCGGTAGCGATCTATATCGACAACCTGGCCACCGGCACCCGCTATACCGATGCGGTGATCCAGGCGCAGTTTCAACGGATCAAGGAAGAGTTGGATCGCAAACCGGTGCTCGGCAAGAGCCTGGTGACGCGCGCAACACTGTTCGTTCGCCATGTCGGCAACTACCGCAAGCAACAGCGGGCCGACCCGGCAACGATCTTGAAGGAATTGCTCGCAGCGAGCGGTCAGCGGTCTTGATCGTTGGCTGTATGGCGAGCTTGGAAGGGACTCAGGCGGCATCGGCCGTGCTGGGCAAGTCAAACTTAGAAGAGAACACAACTTATGCTTTTTTCCCGTAAGGCGGTTTCCAAGCGTCACTTGCTGCTGATCGCAGCCGGTTTCAGCACCGTACTGACCGGTTGCGCCACGTCGCCGGCCTCCAAGGTCGCGTCGAGCACCAAGGTCGAGTACTACCCAAGCTGCTACGAGCCGGTCCAGCACCTGCGTGCCACCGATTCGGACATGACCAAGTCGGTCGTTACCGGCGCGGCCATCGGCGCTGCCGGCGGTGCCCTGCTGGGCGTGTTGAGCGGCGACAAGGACAAGCGCGGCCGTAACGCCGCCATCGGCGCGGCGGGCGGTGCCCTGGCCGGCGGCGCGGCGGGTTACTACACCGAGCGTCAGAAGCAGATTGCCGACGACAACCAGCGCATTGCGTCCTACGCGGCCGACGTCAACAAGAGCGTGTCCGACATCGATCGCAGCACCGCCTACGCCAAAGCCTCGCAGCAGTGCTACCAGAGCGCGTTCACCAAGCTGGTGGCCGATCGCAAAGCCAAGACCGTCAACGACACCGAAGGCCGCAAGCGCCTGGCGGAAATCGTCGCCGGCCTGAAGGAATCCAACGACCTGATCGTAGCGGTCAATGGCAAAGCCGCCGAAGACCTGAACAACTACACCCAGGCTTATGAGAAAGACCTGCAACAGGTCGGTGTACAGCGTAACGACGTGGTGACCGTGGCCACCGCCGATACCACTCCGGTGGTTGCTCCGACCAAGGGCAAAAAGGCTGTGAAACCGGCCAAGAAGCCAGTGCTGCCGGTGGTGCCGAAAGAAGCTGTCGCTACCGAGAAAACCCTGCAGACCGCGCAGACCAAGCAAGCTGAAAGCAAGCAGGTCGCCAGCGCCGGTAAGGCACAGATCGAAGGCACCTGCCGCGATCCAAACCTGGCCGACTGGGCACCGGTCCCTTGCCCTAACGTTTAAGCAACATGTTGCTATAAGCGTTAAACGCCAGCCGATCTCCCGCTAAAGCGCGAGATCGGTGGCGTTCTTCCGGCAAATCGCTACACTGCTGCGGCCACTCAATAATTACACCGAGGCCGTGTGCATGAAATTTCGTCTTCTCCTGTGGGTGCTGGGCCTGATGATGGGCAAAGCCAGCCGCACCAACCCTGCCTTTCAGCAACAACTGGGTGATAAAGACCTGGCGTTCCAGTTGCAGACCCTCGACGGCAAGGTTGCCCGTCATTTCATCGTCAAAGATCAGCGCATCACCAGCCGCTCGGGTGTTCACCCCGCGCCGGCGTTTGCCATTGCCTTTAAAGATGCCGCCTACGGCTTCGCCACGATGCAGGCGAAAAACAAGCAACTGGCGTTTATGACGGGGATTCAGGACAAGTCGATCCAGATCAAGGGCAACCCGGCGCTGGTGATCTGGTTCCAGGGGCTGACGAAGTACTTGAAGCCGAAGAAAAAGAAGTAGGGCTTTTCAGCTAGACCGAGTTGGATTTATCGGGGGCAAGCCCCCTCCCACATTTGGAATGCATTCCCATGTGGGAGGGGGCTTGCCCCCGATTGCTATCTGACAGGCGCCACACTCAGCCCTGAGTGAATTGCGAGGCCAATTCGCGCAGCAAAACTTCGGCGTCCAGCACCTTACCCACCACTTCGTCAGCTTTGTCCCGGCTCAAGCCCAGACGCTCAAGCAGTGCATCCGGGATCGCTTCGTCCGGTCCGGAACCGATCCCACGGCTGCGCAGCAGGCGAACGGCCAGGCACACCAGGTTCGGGTACTCGGCGTAGTTACCGTCGTAGGTCGGGTCGTGCTGGAAGCGCAGGGCGGTGGACAATTCGTCCGGCATGTCCCAATAACGCATCAACCAGGCGCCGATCTGCTCGCGGCTGATGCCCAGCAAGTGCTGTTCCACATAGCTGTGGCACAGGTGTGGGTTGACCTCCAAGTGGCGGCAGATCAGCGAGAAGTGCGGCGGGAACACATGGGCCAGCAACAGGTAGCCAAAGTTGTGCAGCAGGCCGGCGAGGTACGTCAGGCCCGCTTCCGGGCGCTGGGCGCGGGGCATGGCGCGGGTCAGGCCCTCGATCACGGCCGCGGTGTAGATCGACTGGTGCCAGTACGGCGTGGCCTGTTGCGGATGGTCCTTGGGCAGGCTCAAGGTTTTGCCCAGGGCCAAGCCCAGCGCCAGGTTGATCACCAGGTCGAACCCCAGCACGCGCACGATGGCGTCTTCCACGGAGCGGATCTTGCCCGGCGACGCGTAGTACGGCGACGCCGCCCAGCTCACCACCTGCGCCGCCAGCGCCGGGTCGGTTTCCACCACGCCGGTGATGTCGTCGATGGTGGCGTTGGGGTCGACCCGCAGCTTGATGATCTTCTGCGCAGTGTCGGCCAGCGGCGGAATTTCGATGGTCGCTTCCAGGCGCTGCTGGATACGGCGAGCGGTGAACGCCTGCATCGCCTGGGTGATTTCCTCGCGGTCATCATTAGGGCGGTCGAGGTTCGGGCGGATATTGCTCAACGGCTCGCCGAATTGCGCGGCGCTGGCCTTGGTGAGCATCGTCTTGAAGGCATCAGTGGGGATTTCCAGCAGCAGCCCGGCTTCGCCCGAATGCACCAACAGGCTCGGCTCGTTGAGCAGGCTGCCTTCGTACAGGCATGGCGAACTGGTGAGCGGCGGCAGGCCCGGCAGCAGTTTCAGGTCGTGCTTGTCCAGCATGCGCTTGATGCGATCCGGCGCCACGGCGGTCAGGCGACGCCCAGTGAGTTCGGCGAGGCGGTTGAGGTCCAGCAGTTGGTTCTGGGGAAACAGCACCATCAGTGCGCCCACCGCGTCTTCCAACAGCACGGCCTGCACCTTTTGCGCAGGATTCAGGCCCGGTTGTTCGGCGACTTCCGTGTAGCTGACGGCAAGCTTGGCGAGCAGAGCGCGGATAACCGGCGGGGCGGCCAGCGGGGCTGTGGCGTGGGCAACTTCTGACATGGCCTGATCCAATTTCGTACAGTCACCGAAGTATAACCAGCTTGATACAAGTGTTGGTCGGATAAGTGCTTTTTGTGACCCGGTTGGGGATCCGCGACGCCTTTTGCTTCGGCTGCGTCAAACCTGGCCGTATTGCTGACCGTGCCGCAGCCAGCGATCCAACAGCGGACTGACATGATCCGGCCAGCGCTCCAGCAGCGCTTGCGCCGCATCGCGGACGGCAGGCAGCAGGTCGGCGTCGCGCATCAGGTCGGCCACTTTGAACTGCAACAGGCCGGTCTGGCGCGTGCCGAGCATTTCACCGGGGCCGCGTAGTTCGAGGTCTTTTTCGGCGATGACAAAACCGTCGTTGGTTTCGCGCATGATGCCCAGGCGCTGGCGGCCGATCTGCGATAGCGGTGGGTGGTATAGCAGCACGCAGTGGCTGGCGGCGCTGCCTCGACCGACGCGGCCGCGCAGTTGGTGCAATTGCGCCAGGCCCAGGCGTTCGGGGTTTTCGATAATCATCAGGCTGGCGTTGGGCACGTCCACGCCGACTTCGATCACCGTAGTGGCCACCAGCAGTTGCAGGTTGCCGGCCTTGAATTCGGCCATCACCGCCGCTTTTTCCGCGGGCTTCATACGACCATGGATCAGCCCGACCTTGAGTTCGCCCAGGGCGCTGGTGAGGTCTTCATAGGTGGTTTCGGCGGCCTGGCAGGTCAGCTCTTCGGACTCTTCGATCAGCGTACAGACCCAGTACGCCTGGCGCCCTTCGGCGCACGCGCCGCGCACGCGCTCGATCACCTCGACCCGCCGCGTATCGGTGACCAGCACGGTGTTGACCGGGGTGCGACCCGGCGGCAATTCGTCGAGGATCGAGGTGTCGAGGTCGGCGTAAGCGCTCATCGCCAGAGTGCGCGGGATCGGCGTGGCAGTCATGATCAGTTGGTGCGGGCTCATACGTCCGCCCACGCCTTTCTGGCGCAGGGCCAGGCGTTGCTGCACGCCGAAGCGGTGTTGTTCGTCGATGATCACCAGCGCCAGGTTCTTGAACTGCACTTCGTCTTGAAACAGCGCGTGGGTGCCCACCACCATGGGGGCGCCGGCGGCGATCTGCTCCAGGGCGGCTACGCGGTTCTTGCCTTTGAGCTTGCCCGCCAGCCACGCCACTTCCAGGCCCAGCGGTTCGAGCCAGCGCTTGAAGGTGATGAAATGCTGCTCGGCTAGAATCTCGGTAGGCGCCATCAGCGCCACCTGGTAACCGGCCTCCAGGGCTTGCAGCGCGGCGAGGGCGGCGACCACGGTCTTGCCTGCGCCGACGTCGCCCTGGATCAGGCGCAGCATGGGTTCGTGCTGACTCAGGTCGTAGGCGATTTCGTTGCCTACGCGCTGCTGGGCGCCGGTCGGCGTAAAGCCGAGATTGGCCAGGTATTGCGCGGGCAGACGCGTGGCCTTGGGCATCGCCGGCGCGCGCAGGGAGCGCATGCTTTCGCGCAGGCGTTGCTGGGACAGTTGGTGAGTCAGCAACTCTTCAAAGGCCAGGCGGTGCTGGGCCCAGTGATGACCCAGGGCCAGCTCGTCCACGTCGGCATCGGCGGGGGGGTGATGCAGGTAGCGAATCGCATCGGCCAGTGGCGCCAACTGGTAATCGCGGGCCAACTCCAAGGGCAGCCAGTCGGGCAGGCTGGTGGGGCCGAGCATGGACAGCGTCTGCATGCACAACTGGCGCAGGCGCTGTTGAGTCAGGCCTTCGGTGAGCGGGTAGATCGGGGTGAGGGTGGTATCTACCGGTGGCGGTTCGTCGCCGGTGATGGCGCGGTATTCCGGGTGGTAGATCTCCAGGCCCGACGCGCCGGGCCGGGCCTCACCGTAGCAGCGCACGCGGGTGCCGCGCTTGAGGCCCTCTTTCTGCGCATTGCTGAAGTGGTAGAAACGCAGGCTCAGGCCGCCGGTACCGTCCTGCAAGCGCACCACCAGGCTGCGGCGCTTGCCCATCACCACATCGGCACCGCTGACGGTGCCTTCGATCACCGCATCCTGCCCAGGGCGCAAGTGGCCGATGGGCACCACGCGGGTGCGGTCCTGATAGCGCAGGGGCAGGTGGAACAGCACGTCCTGGAGGTTCTCCAGGCCGACCTTGGCCAACTTCTCGGCCATGGCCTCACCGACACCCTTGAGTGCCGTCACCGACACCTGCGACAGCTCAGTCATACGGTTACTTAGCTCGCCGCAGTCGGCTTGGCCACCGAGCACAGGCGGATGGAGTCGGCGAGAATCTCAATCGCCTTGGGCCTTGGGAAGCTGGCGCGCCAGGCGATGGCCACCGTGCGGAACGGCACCGGCGGTGTAAGCGGGCGTACTTCGATTACGCCGGGGGCGTAGTGATGGCTGTCCACCGCCGACAGCGGCAGGATCGAGATGCCCAGGCCCGAGGCGACCATGTGACGGATGGTTTCCAGGGAGCTGGACTCCACGGTGGTGTGCTTGGCGCCGTCGTTGCCCTTGGTGAGGGTCGGGCAGGCTTCCAGCACCTGATCGCGGAAGCAGTGGCCTTCACCGAGCAGCAGCAGGCTCTTGTCGTTGAGCAGGGCAGCGTCGATGCTGGCTTTTTTGGTCCACGGGTGCGAGGCGGGCATCAGCACCTGGAACGGCTCGTCGTAGAGCGCCAGGGTGAGCACATCCGCTTCGTTGAACGGCAGGGCGATGATGATCGCATCCAGCTCGCCGTTGCGCAGTTTGTCGCGCAGTACGTGGGTGAAGTTCTCTTCGATATACAACGGCATCTGCGGCGCGACGCGGTGCAGTTGCGGAATCAAGTGCGGGAACAGGTATGGGCCGACGGTGTAGATGGCTCCGACCTTGAGCGGCGCGGTCAGTTGGTTCTTGCCGGCCTGGGCCAGTTCGCGAATGCTTTGCGCCTGCTCCAGCACCTTCTGGGCCTGGGCGACGATGCCTTCGCCTACTGGCGTGAGGCGCACGGCGCTCTTGCTGCGCTCGAAAATCAGCACACCGAGTTCGTCTTCAAGCTTTTTCACGCCCACCGACAGCGTCGGCTGGCTGACATGGCAGCGCTCGGCCGCATGGCCAAAGTGTTGCTCTTGGGCGAGGGTCACGATGTAGCGTAATTCTGTAAGAGTCATAGCGGGCGTCCATGAGGTTGCGGGCCAAGCATACCGGCTGCAATCGATAGACGCACGTTATCAGAAGTTTGTTAGGGATTGAGTGGGAACTGCTGAGGATTTTGCTGAAAGTGACGAGGGTTACCCCTCGCCACACTCATGTTCAGCGGCGACGCTTTTCGATGTTGTACACGAACGGTGCAACGATCTCGATGCTGCCGCTCTTGACCATATCGGCCGGCGGTTTGGGCAGCGGTTGGGCACGACGGATCATGTCCAGGGTGGCGCGGTCCAGGTCGGCGTTGCCGGAAAGGCCCACCAGCTCGTAGGACAGCACATTGCCTTCGGCATCGACCACGAACTTCAGGCGGTTCAGACCTTCCTTGCCTCGGGCCTGGGCGCCTGGCGGATACTTCTTGTACTTCTGCAAGTGGGCCAGCAACGTGCCTTCCCAAGACGCCTTGGCCGCCAGCTGTTGTGGCGACGGCCCTGGTGCAGGCTGTGCCGATTTCTGCGGTGGCGCTTGGGTCGGCGGCGTATCGCTCGGTGGCTCCTCGGAAGGTTTTTCCTTGGGCGGCTCGGGCTTTTTCTCCACCGGCTTGGGCGGCTGGGGTTTAGGCTTGGGCTTGACCGGCTTGGGCACCTGGATCGTTGGCTTGGGCGCCTCGGCCATTTTTGGCAGCGGCAGCTCTTCCACCGGGGCGGGCGGCTGCGGCGGCGTCACCACCTTCGGCGGGGCCGGAGGCGGTGGCGGTGCGGGAGCAGGCGCCAGGTCGATGACCATGGCTGCCGGCGGCAACTGCACCGTGCGCGGCGCCGACCAGTGGAGTGCGATGGCAATCGCGATGGCATGCACGCCCAGTACGACGGCGAGGCTGGTGCCATAACGCGTCAGTTTGTGGCGCGTCGTGATCATTTCTTGGCTGCCGTCTCAAGTCCAACCAGGCCAACCTTGAGGTAGCCGGCCGCCCGCAGGGCATCCATCACACTCATCAGATCGCCGTAGTCCACGCCTTTGTCGGCTTGGAAGAAGATCGTCGTGTCCTTCTTGCCTTGGGTCTTGGCGTCGAGCACCGGGCCCAGGGTTTCGGTTTTGACTTCTTCTTCGCCCAGGAACAGACGTTGATCCGCCTTGACGCTGAGGAAGATCGGTTTTTCCGGCCGTGGCGCCGGTTTGGCGCTGGAGGCGGGCAGGTCGACCTTGATGTCTACGGTGGCCAACGGTGCGGCCACCATGAAGATGATCAGCAGCACCAGCATCACGTCGATAAACGGCGTGACGTTGATTTCGTGGTTCTCGACGAGTTCGTCGTCGCCTTGATTCAAATGCAGGCCCATGGCCGATTACCCCACTTTCACCATGTGCGGTTGCGAGCTGCGCTCGGTAGGCAGGTGGTCGAGGTCGCGGCTGACCAGCAGCAGGACTTCCGCCGACGCGTCCGACACCTGGGCCTTGTAGCCGGCAATCGAGCGGGCGAAGACGTTGTAGATCACCACTGCCGGAATCGCTGCCACCAGACCCAAAGCAGTTGCCAGCAGGGCTTCGGCGATGCCGGGGGCAACCACGGCGAGGTTGGTGGTCTGGGTTTTGGCGATGCCGATAAAGCTGTTCATGATGCCCCATACGGTGCCGAACAGACCGACGAACGGTGCGGTGGAACCGATGGTCGCCAGAACGCCGGTGCCGCTGCTCATGTTGCGGCCGCAAGCAGCCACCAGACGCTCAAGGCGGAAGGCGACACGCTCTTTGATGCCTTCTTTTTCGCGAGTGTTGGCCGACAGGCGCATCTCTTCCAGTGCATCGTGCACCAGGGTATTGGCCAGGGTGCCTTTCTTGGTTGCGCTTTCGCTGGCTTCCTTGAGGGTGGTGGCCTTTTTCAGATGGACGATTTCAGTACGCAGGCGACGCTTGGCGCCCAGCAGCTCGAAGCCTTTGGCGATCCAGATGGTCCAAGTGATGATCGAGGCTATGGCCAGGCCGATCATCACAGCTTTCACCACCACGTCAGCGTTCTGGTACATACCCCAGGGCGACAGGTCGTGGGCCATGCCCAAGGTGTTGTTCTCTTCCAGCACCACACCGGTGTCGTCCGCAGCCGGGGCGGCCGGGTCGGTGGCGACTGGCGCGGCAGGCGGTGCGGGCGGGGTGGCGGCATTCTGCTCGGCGGCAGCAGGTGTGGCGGGTGCGGTGGCATCGGCGAATGCGGCGGTCGGCGCCAGCAGAACGCTGAACAGCAGCGCAGCAATCGCGCGCCAGGCGCGGGAAGGGCTGTGAGGCTTGGTTGGCGAAGCGGGGGTTGTATTACGTGTCATGCTGGCCGGACCTGAGAGAAAGAATGAGTGATTGTCCTTCCAGACCCAGAGCAAGGGGCGAGGACAAATGGGTGGTCATTATTGCAAGTAATTCTTGTTAACAGAAGTAATACAGTAACTTTATTTGCCCTTTTTCTGGCCGTCGGTCAACTGAGAGGGCTAACCTAGACCTTTCAATACGGAGTTTTATGATGTCCGCGCCTTCTGTTGTGATTGTCGGATGTGGCGATGTGGGGAGTCGGTTAGCCAGCCAATTGCTTGCCTCGGAATGGGAGGTGTACGGCCTGCGGCGCGACATTTCGCGCTTGCCTGTCGGGGTGATCGGCATTGGCGGTGACCTGTTCAAAAAGGACTGCCCCGATACCTGGCCAATCGGCGGCGTGGATTACCTGGTGTATTGCGCCGCCGCGACCGATCACGATGAAGCTGGCTACCGCGCGGCTTACGTGCAGGGGCTGCAACATGTTCTGGAGTGGCTCGGCGATTACGGCCAGCAACCCAAACATCTGCTGTTTGTGTCCAGCAGCAGTGTGTATGGGCAGCAGAACGGTGAATGGGTCGACGAAACGTCCGAAACCCAGGCCAAAGGCTATTCCGGGCAGATCATGCTCGAAGCCGAGCAGGTTGCGTTGAGCAGCGGCATTCCCGCCAGCATTGTGCGGTTAACCGGCATTTACGGCCCAGGCCGCGAATGGTTGCTGACCCAGGTGCGCCAAGGTTACCGGGTGGCGGTCGATCCACCGTTATATGGCAACCGGATCCACGCGGACGACGCAGCAGGCTTGCTCGCGTTTTTGCTGCGGCATGTGGAGCAGGGCGGTTCGCTGGATAAGGTCTACATCGGTGTGGATGACGCGCCGGCGCCGCTGGCCGAAGTGGTGGCCTGGCTGCGCGATTATCTGGGCGTGACAGAGTGGTCAGACGAGGCCAGTGTGCGGCGTGCGGGGAGCAAGCAATGCAGCAACGCGCGGATCAAGGCGCTGGGCTGGGCACCGACATACCCGACTTACCGGGAAGGCTACGCGGCGATCCTCAAGGGCTGAAACACGATCTGAAAAATGTGGGAGGGGCCTGCCCCCGATAGCAGTGGCTCAGCCAGCCCAACTGTCACTGACGCATTGCTATCAGGGGCAAGCCGAATCGTCACTCCGCCCCTCTCACATTCAACTGCCTGCAGGGGCCGTTACTGTTTTTCCAACAACCATTGACGAGGGCCTGGCGTAAACGAAGGTACTTCGTCTGCCTGTGCCGTATTGACCGCCTGGAAAATTTCCAGCTGTTTGCCCCTGCGCATGAAAATCCAAGGGTTGCCCTGGCCATTGAGTTGCAGCCAGATGCTGTCGTAGCCGCCACTCATAGAGGCGCAATCGCCTGCCAGGCACAGCGAATACCGGTCGACTTTGGGTAGGCCGACAACCTTGCCGTCGGCCTGGAACTGCACGATTGCGCCGTTGCCGAAGCCGTCGGTGATTTTCCAGTCGCCGCCCAGGTAGGCGGCATAGAGCGCTCGTTCGAAGTTGGCGCCCAATGGTGCGCCTTCCGGAGCTGGGTCTTTAGCACGGGCGAACAGTTGCTCGGGCTCGTTATCGTTGGCCACTTGCAGCAACTGCTTACCTTTGCGCTTGAGTTCAGTGGCGGAACTGCCATAGAAATCCACGCTCCAGGCGCCGGATTGTTGCCCGAGCAACTTGCCTTCGGCGACCTCAAAACCGTTGTAGTAACGGGCTTGAGATGCCTTGACGTTGACCTCCCATTCGAGGTTCGGGCCAAAGCTTTGCAGCGCTTCACGCAGAGGACCGCCCTTGGCTGCCGCATCGATGGCGACCTGATTGATCCAAGTGCCGCTCACGTCTTGGTCGGCAGGGTTGCTGGCACAGCCGCCGAGCAACAGGGCGAGCAATGAAGAAGCTACAAGCGCTTTGCGCATCATGAAATCCTTTTAAAACGAGGTCGGCGCAGCCTGTGGGGGCTGCGCCGGGTGTTTTACTCGATCACCAGAATCGCGTCCATCTCAACCTGCGCGCCTTTTGGCAGGGCTGCCACGCCGATGGCGGCACGGGCTGGGTACGGCTGTTCGAAGTACTTGCCCATGATCTCGTTGACCTTGGCGAAGTGGCTCAGGTCGGTGAGGAAAATGTTCAGTTTGACGATGTCCTTGAAAGAACCGCCGGCGGCTTCGGCCACGGACTTGAGGTTTTCGAAGACTTGCACGGTCTGGGCTTCGAAGCCTTCTACCAGTTCCATGGTTTTTGGGTCCAGAGGAATCTGGCCGGACATGTAGACGGTATTGCCTGCCTTGATTGCCTGGGAGTAAGTACCGATGGCGGCCGGGGCTTTGTCGCTGGTGATAACAGTCTTGGTCATGAATGACTCCTTGTAATAGGCAGTGGCGGGGTTGAAGAACTACGCACGCATGCGGGTAATGCGGATGACCCCGGTCAAGGCGCGCAGCTTCTTGATCACACGGGCCAGGTGTACGCGGTCGTGTACGCTGACCACCAGTTGGACCACGCTGATGCGACCATCGCGTTCGTCCATGCTGATCTTTTCGATGTTGCCGTCGGCGGCGTTGACGCTGCTGGCCAGCAGGGCGATCAGGCCGCGCTGGTGCTCCAGCTCAACGCGCAGTTCGACGTTGAATTCGCCGGTGACATCCTTGGCCCACGAAAGCTGGATGCATTTTTCCGGGTTATGCCGGATTTCGGAGATGTTTCGGCAGTTGTCCAGGTGCACCACCATGCCCTTGCCCGCGGACAGGTGGCCAACGATCGGATCGCCCGGGATCGGTGTGCAGCATTTGGCGTAGCTGAGCACCAGGCCCTCGGTGCCGCGAATCGCCAATGGGCCTTCGGGGCTCGGCAATTGCTCGCCCTCGCCCAGCAGGCGGCGGGCGACCACATAGGCCATGCGGTTGCCCAGGCCGATATCTTCCAGCAGGTCTTCGATGGTTTCCTGGCGATATTCGTGAAGCATCGCCTGCACGCGTTCTTGGGGAATCTTGTCCAGGGCACTGTCGAAACCGTTGAGTACCTTGTTCAGCAGGCGCTCGCCCAGGCTGACGGACTCGGAACGGCGCTGCAGTTTCAGAGCGTGGCGAATGTGCGTACGGGCCTTGCCGGTGACCACGAAATTGAGCCAGGCCGGGTTCGGTCGTGCGCCCGGTGCGCTGACGATCTCCACGGTGGAACCGCTCTGCAGCGGCTCCGACAGTGGCGCCAGGCGCCGGTTGATGCGGCAGGCGATGCAACTGTTACCCACATCGGTGTGCACGGCATAGGCGAAATCGACAGCCGTGGAGCCTTTGGGCAGCTCCATGATCCGGCCTTTGGGCGTGAACACGTAGACCTCGTCCGGGAACAGGTCGATCTTCACACTTTCGATAAATTCGAGGGAGTTGCCCGCGCGTTGCTGCATTTCCAGCACGCCTTTGACCCATTGGCGGGCGCGGGCATGGGTGCCTTTGGGCTGCTCGTCGCCACTGGATTTGTACAGCCAATGGGCGGCGATGCCGTTGTTGGCCATTTCTTCCATTTCACGGGTGCGGATCTGGATCTCGATCGGCACGCCATGCATCCCGAACAGCGTGGTATGCAGCGACTGATAGCCGTTGGCCTTGGGGATGGCGATGTAGTCCTTGAAGCGGCCGGGCAGGGGTTTGTACAAATTATGCACAGCGCCGAGCACGCGGTAGCAAGTGTCGACCTTGTCTACGATGATCCGGAACGCATACACGTCCATGATCTCGTTGAAGGCCCGACGCTTGCCGCGCATCTTTTTATAGATGCCGTAGATGTGCTTCTGCCGGCCACTGACCTCGCCTTCGATTTCGTCGATGGCCAGGCAATGGCTCAGCGACTCTTCGATCTTGTTGACGATTTCCTTGCGGTTGCCCCGGGCACGCTTGACCGCCTGGTAGATGCGCGCCGAGCGCATGGGATGCATCGCCTTGAAGCCGAGGTCTTCGAATTCGATGCGAATGGCGTGCATGCCCAGCCGATTGGCGATGGGCGCATAGATTTCCAAGGTTTCCTTGGCGATGCGCCGGCGTTTTTCGCCGGACAGCACTTCCAGCGTGCGCATGTTGTGCAGCCGGTCGGCCAGTTTGACCAGGATCACGCGGATATCGCGGGCCATGGCCATGGCCATCTTCTGGAAGTTTTCCGCCTGGGCTTCGGCCTTGGTCTCGAAATTCATCTGGGTCAGTTTGCTGACCCCGTCGACCAGTTCGGCCACGGTTTCGCCGAATTGGGAGCTGAGCGCTTCCTTGGCGATTCCGGTGTCTTCGATCACGTCATGCAGCATCGCGGCCATCAGGCTCTGATGGTCCATGTGCATGTCGGCAAGAATATTAGCCACCGCAAGGGGATGGGTGACGTACGCCTCGCCACTGCGGCGGCGTTGGCCATCGTGGGCTTGTTCGGCGTAGAAATACGCTCGGCGGACCAGGTTGACCTGGTCTGGGCCGAGGTAGGCCGATAAGCGATCGGCGAGGGCGTCTATGCTCGGCAAAGTGTGAACTCCTGCCGATGGTTTTGACCCCGCGCCGTGCTACGTCGACCAGGCATAGGCTTAGACGGCCTCGTTGGACTCGTCCTCGAACGCTGCGAACAGCGGTTCGTCTTCAACGATTTCGGCGTTGGCGATGAACTCGTAGCTCATCAGGCCTTCAGCGATTTCACGCAGGGCGACAACGGTCGGCTTGTCGTTTTCCCACTGGACCAGAGGCTCTTTGCCGCCAGTGGCCAGTTGACGGGCACGCTTGGTAGAGAGCATGACCAGCTCAAAGCGGTTATCCACGTGTTCTAGGCAGTCTTCAACGGTTACGCGGGCCATGGTATTCCTCGGAGCGAATGCAAGATGCGCGCTGCCCGGTTGGGCGAGCGGACTGAGCAGTTTAAAAAATCACCAGCGTTTAGGGAAGCGCTGATTTTTCGCGGAGCCTCGTCAAACCGCTGCAAGTGCCAATGTAAAGCCCTTGCAGCGGTTTTGGGAAGCGTCAATCAGCCGAGCAGTTCGGCCAGTAATTTGCCAAAGCGCTGTTGTTGGCGCTTCTGCTGGAGCTGATTGGCGCGGAAAATCGCCTTCAGGTCATCCAGCGCGTGTGAAAAGTCGTCGTTGATGATCAGGTAATCGTAGTCGACGTAGTGGCTCATTTCGCTAACGGCTTCACGCATGCGGCCATCGATGATCTCGTCGCTGTCCTGGCCACGGTTGGTCAGGCGTTGGTGCAGGGCTTGCAGCGAGGGCGGCAGGATAAAGATCGAGCGCGCATTGGGCATCAGCTTGCGCACCTGTTCGGCGCCCTGCCAGTCGATTTCCAGGATCAGGTCATGGCCTTCGTCCAGGGTCTGCTGCAAGTGGCTTTGCGAGGTTCCGTAGAGGTTGCCGAACACCTCGGCGCGTTCCAGGAAGTCGCCGTGCTCGATCATCTTCACGAACTCGGTGCGCTCGACGAAGTGATAGTGCACGCCGTTCACCTCGCCCGGACGCATGGCGCGGGTGGTGTGGGAGATCGAGATGCGGATCTGATCGTTGGTGTCTGTCAGTGCCTTGACCAGACTGCTCTTGCCCGCGCCCGAAGGGGCGGAAATGATGTACAGGGTGCCGGTGCTGTGGGTCATGGAGGTTGCCTTACTCAATATTCTGTACTTGTTCGCGCATCTGCTCGATCAACACTTTGAGGTTGACCGCCGCCTGGGTGCTGCGCGGATCGAAGGCCTTGGAGCCCAGTGTATTGGCTTCGCGGTTGAGTTCTTGCATCAGGAAATCAAGGCGCCGACCGGCGGCGCCGCCGGACTTGAGCACGCGGCGCACTTCGAGGATGTGAGTGCTGAGGCGATCGAGTTCTTCGGCGACGTCACTTTTCTGCGCCAGCAATACCATTTCCTGCTCCAGGCGCGTCGGGTCGAGGTCGGCCTTCATGTCGGCGAAACGGTCGAGCACCTTCTGGCGTTGGGTGGCCAGCATCTGCGGCACCAGCTCACGCAGGATCGATACATCCTCTTCGATCGAGGTCAGGCGCTCGTTGATCAGACGGGCCAGCTCGGCACCTTCTCGCTCACGACCGGCCTTGAGTTCCTTCAGCCCCTGGTTGAACAAGGCGAGGGCTTCGGCATTCAGGGCTTGCGGGTCGGCGGCGTCAGCTACCAGTACGCCCGGCCAGGCCAGCACTTCGAGAGGGTTGAGCGGTGCGGGGCGCTGGATCAGGTCGGCAATGGTTTCGGCGGCGGCGACCAGTTGCGCCGCGCGTTCGCGGTCGACCTGCAAGGGTTTGCCGGTGGTTTCTTCGGTAAAGCGCAGGGTGCATTCCAGCTTGCCGCGGGAAATGCCCTGACGCAGCGCTTCGCGCACGGCGCCTTCCAGGTCGCGGAACGACTCCGGCAGACGCAAGTGCGGCTCCAGGTAGCGGCTGTTGACCGAGCGCAATTCCCAGCTCAGGGTGCCCTGGACGCCGGCTTTTTCGACGCGGGCGAAGGCGGTCATGCTGTGCACCATGCGGGTACCTCGCGTTGCAGTCCCGCGATCACGGGCTGATGGGTAAATGAAGCAGGCAGGCTGCGAAGGCGCAGGATTGTAGCGCAGTGGGGCGAGTGCGCCCAAACAAAGGCCGACAGGCCGAGCATTCGTAACTGAATTTTTAGAAGTGCCCCGAAGCGGTTCGCGGCTCTATAATGCCCGGCAGTTTTCGTCCTCAGTACAGGTATCCCCTATGAAACGTCCAAGTGGTCGCGTTGCCGATCAGCTCCGCTCGATCCGCATCACCCGCAACTACACCAAACACGCCGAGGGATCCGTACTGGTCGAGTTTGGCGATACCAAGGTCATTTGCACCGTCAGCGTCGAAAATGGCGTGCCGCGTTTCCTCAAGGGGCAGGGCCAGGGTTGGTTGACCGCTGAATACGGCATGCTGCCGCGCGCCACCGGCGAGCGTAACCAGCGTGAGGCCAGCCGTGGCAAGCAAGGCGGTCGTACCTTGGAAATCCAGCGCCTGATCGGCCGCTCCCTGCGCGCCGCCCTGGACATGTCCAAGCTGGGCGACGTGACTCTGTATGTTGACTGCGATGTGATCCAGGCCGATGGCGGCACCCGTACTGCGTCCATCACCGGCGCCATGGTGGCTCTGGTCGACGCCTTGAAAGTGATCAAGAAGCGTGGCGGCCTCAAGGCCGGCGACCCGCTCAAGCAGATGATCGCCGCCGTGTCGGTCGGCATGTACCAGGGCGAGCCTGTGCTGGACCTGGACTACCTGGAAGACTCCGCCGCCGAGACCGACCTGAACGTCGTGATGACCAGCACCGGTGGTTTCATCGAAGTGCAGGGCACCGCCGAAGGCGCGCCATTCCAGCCGGCCGATCTGAACGCCATGCTGGCCTTGGCCCAGAAAGGCATGAGCGAAATTTTCGAACTGCAGAACGCCGCCCTGGCCGACTGAAACCGCCTCAAGGAGAAGCGCCATGAATGACAGCCAAATGCCGGTACCTACGCCTTCCTACGAGGTTCGGCAGAGTGCAATGCTGTGCCATCTCGCGGCGTTTCTCGGGTTTGTGTTCCCTTTCGGCAGTGTCGTTGGGCCGCTGATTCTGTGGCAGATGAAAAAGGAAGTGGACCCGTTCATCGACGATCAGGGCAAGGAAGCCTTGAACTTCCAGATCACCGTGGCTATCGCCTGGTTGGTCTGTATCGTGCTGGCATTCGCCGTGATTGGTTTTTTCCTGATGACGGCCCTGGCGATTGCCACTGTGGTGCTGACCATCATTGGCGGCATCAAGGCCAACAAGGGGATCGCTTATCGCTATCCGCTGACCTGGCGTTTGGTTAAATAATGACCGCTCACAAAAAAACCGACAGCGATGTCGGTTTTTTTGTGCCTGGGAAAAGACCTCAGATGGTCAGCGTCCAGTCGTAGTCCACGATCAGCGGCGCGTGTTGCGAGAAGCGCGGCTGGCGCGGCAGGCGTGCGCTGCGAACGAATCGGCGCAGGCCTGGGGTCAGCAGTTGGTAATCGAAACGCCAGCCCAGGTTGAGCATCTCGGCCTGTTCGTTGTCCGGCCACCAGCTGTACTGATCGCCTTCACGACTGACTTCGCGCAGGGCATCGACGTAACCCATGTTGCCGACAATCTCGTCCATCCAGGCCCGTTCCGGCGCCAGGAAGCCTGGGGATTGCTGGCTGTCGCGCCAGTTCTTGATATCCAGCTTCTGTTGCGCCACGTACAGCGAGCCACAATAAATGTACTCGCGACGTTTGCGCCGCTGTTTATCCAGGTAACGGGCGAAATCGTCCATTAGCTTGAACTTCTGGTTCAAGTCTTCATCGCCGTTCTGCCCTGATGGAAGCAGCAAGGTCGCGATGCTGACCTTGTCGAAATCGGCTTGCAGGTAGCGCCCGTAGCGGTCGGCTGTCTCGAAGCCGAGGCCGCTGATGACCGCCTTGGGTTGCAACCGCGAGTACAAAGCCACGCCACCTTGGGTGGGCACTTCGGCATCGCAGGCATAAAGGAAGTAGCCATCCAGTTGGAAGGCTGGGTCGTCCAGTTCAAAGGCGGAGGCGCGGGTGTCCTGCAGGCAGATGACGTCGGCATTCTGGGCTTGCAGCCAACTGAGCAAACCACGCTCGACTGCAGCCTGAATACCATTAACGTTCACACTGATGATCCGCATAAATGGCCCCAAAAATCGCGTGCGTGTATGATACACGCCGTCTACCTAATTAGCTAAATCCGTGGTATCTGAGGCTTTTTTCATGCAGGCGTATCAACGCGATTTCATTCGTTTTGCCATCGATCGCGGGGTTTTGCGCTTCGGTGAGTTCACCCTCAAGTCCGGGCGGACCAGCCCGTATTTCTTCAATGCCGGCCTGTTCAACTCCGGTTCGGCCCTGGCGCAGTTGGGCCGTTTCTACGCGGCAGCCATCGTTGAAAGCGGTATGTCCTTTGACGTGCTGTTTGGCCCCGCCTACAAAGGCATCCCTTTGGCCGCCGCTACGGCCGTGGCCCTGGCCGAGCATCATGGGCGCGATTTGCCTTGGTGCTTCAACCGTAAAGAAGCCAAGGCCCATGGCGAGGGCGGTAGTCTGGTCGGCGCGCCACTGACTGGCGATGTGTTGATCATCGATGATGTGATTACGGCCGGCACCGCGATCCGTGAAGTGATGCAGATCATCGCTTCCCAGGAAGGCGCTAAAGCGGCCGGCGTGCTGATTGCACTGAACCGCCAGGAACGCGGCAACGGTGAGTTGTCGGCGATCCAGGAAGTTGAGCGCGATTTCGGCATTCCGGTAGTGAGTATTGTGTCGTTGAACCAGGTGCTGCAGTTCCTGGAAGATGACCCGCAGCTCAAGCAGCACTTGCCTGCTGTGCGTGCATACCGCGAGCAGTTTGGGGTCTGACATAGGCCCCTGCCACCTTGACTGGCAGTGCTTACAGGTCCCGCATAAAAAAGGCCCCCGTTCAATCGGATTGAACGGGGGCCTTTTTTGTATTCAGCACTTAGGGGCGCTTGCGGTTGCTGATCAGCGTGCCCATGCCGGTGTCGGTGAAGATCTCCAGCAATACCGCGTTCGGTACGCGGCCATCGATGATCAGCGAGCTGCCCACGCCGCCCTGCACCGCTTCGAGGGCGCAACGAATCTTCGGCAGCATGCCGCCGTAGATGGTGCCGTCGGCGATCAGATCGTCGACTTGTTGGGTGGTCAGGCCGGTCAACACTTTGCCCTGCTTGTCCATCAGGCCGGCGATATTGGTCAGCAGCATCAGCTTTTCAGCCTTCAGTGCCTCGGCCACCTTGCCGGCCACCAGGTCGGCGTTGATGTTGTAAGACTCACCGTTGGCGCCCACGCCGATGGGCGCGATCACCGGGATGAAGTCGCCTTTTACCAGCAGGTTCAGTAGGTCGGTGTTGATACCGATCACTTCGCCCACTTGGCCGATATCGATGATTTCCGGCTGGGTCATTTCCGGCGTCTGACGGGTGACCGTCAGTTTTTTCGCGCGGATCAGCTCCGCGTCCTTGCCGGTCAGGCCGATGGCGCTGCCGCCGTGACGGTTGATCAGGTTGACGATGTCTTTGTTTACCTGGCCGCCCAGGACCATCTCCACCACGTCCATGGTTTGCGCGTCAGTGACGCGCATGCCATCGATAAAATGACTCTCGATCGACAAACGCTTGAGCAGGTCGCCGATTTGCGGACCGCCACCATGCACCACCACCGGGTTGATGCCCACGGCCTTCATCAGCACGATGTCGCGGGCAAAGCCGGTTTTCAGCTCGTCGCTTTCCATGGCATTGCCGCCGTATTTGATCACCAGCGTCTTGCCGACGTAGCGTCGAATATAAGGCAACGCTTCGGACAGGACCTTGGCGGTGTTGGCAGCGGCTTCGCGTTCGAGGGTCATTCAGGGCTCCGGTAAAAGATCAGAACGGTAATTGGAGATCAGGGGCAACACGTTTCAACTGGGCGTGGAACACGTCCTTGATGCGCTGCAACTCAGCCTCGGTATCCGCCTCGAAACGCAGCACCAGCACCGGAGTGGTGTTGGATGCGCGAACCAGGCCCCAGCCTTTGGCGTAATCGACTCGCACACCATCAATGGAAGTCAGGTTGGCGCCTTCACCCCATTGCGCATCGTGCAGTGCGTCAATGATGCTGAATTTGCTCTCCTCGGTCACATGGATATTGATCTCTGGCGTAGAAATATCGTTCGGGAAGGTCTGAAACAGCTCTTCGGCGGTGGATTCTTCCTTGCTGAGGATCTCCAGCAGGCGCGCGGCGCTGTAAATGCCGTCGTCAAAGCCGAACCAGCGCTCCTTGAAGAACACGTGGCCGCTCATCTCGCCGGCCAGCAGGGCACCGGTTTCCTTCATTTTCTTTTTGATCAACGAGTGACCGGTCTTCCACATTAGCGGGCGACCGCCGTATTCCTTGATCAGCGGCGTGAGGCGACGGGTGCACTTCACATCAAAGATGATCTCGGCATTGGGGTTGCGCTTGACCACATCGCGAGCGAAGAGCATCAACAGGCGGTCGGCGAACACGTTCACGCCAGTGTTGGTGACCACGCCCACACGGTCGCCGTCGCCGTCGAAGGCCAGGCCGACGTCAGCGCCGGTCTCCTTGACCTTGGCAATCAGGTCCACCAGGTTTTCAGGCTTGCCCGGGTCCGGGTGATGGTTGGGGAAGTTGCCGTCCACGTCGCAGAACAGCGGGACGACTTCGCAATTCAGGGCTTCGAGCAGCTGTGGAGCGATTACACCGGCGGCGCCATTGCCGCAGTCCACTACCACTTTGAGGCGGCGGGCGAGTTTGACGTCGCGGGTGATTTCATCGGAGTAGCGCTGCAGGATGTCGACCTGGGTGATGCTGCCCTGGCCGCTGGTCAAGTCGTTGGTCTTGAGGCGGGTATGCAGGGCCTGGATCTGTTCATTGGCCAGGGTGTCGCCGGCAATGACGATCTTGAAGCCATTGTAGTCCGACGGGTTGTGGCTGCCGGTTAGCATCACGCCGGATTTGCCGGCCAGTACGTTCGCGGCGTAGTACAACGCCGGCGTTGGCACCAGGCCCACATCGCTGACATGGCAGCCGCTGTCGGCCAGGCCCTGGATCAGTTGCTCCACCAGTTCCGGGCCGGACAAGCGGCCATCGCGGCCGACGCATACATTCGGTTCGCCCTGCGCCAGGCTCTGCGCGCCGATGGCGCGGCCGATCCAGTAGGCGGTTTCGGCGGTGAGGGTCTTGGGGACCACACCACGAATGTCATAGGCGCGGAAAATGCTGTCGGGGAACGTCGGGGCTACTCGGGCTGCGGTACTCATCGCGGGGGGAAACTCCATCTGAAGGGGGCAAGGCTGGCCTAAATGGGGGTGGCCGGCAGGCTCAAGCTGAAGGGTATGACGGCGTTTTCGGCAGAGAGTTCGTGGTGCAAAAATGCCATCGCGGCTCGCTTGCTGTCTTCGTGCTTAGATAACGCGTTGATTTTAAGCAAGAAATATTGCCGTTTAAATTCACCCATTCTTCATCCTGAAGAGCCTGGCCAGAAGCATTGAGCCGGACGTCAGTGTCCGGCCCGATCCAGCTTAGTCAGTGGCTGCCGGAATGCCCAAAACCGCCCGCGCCGCGTTGGGTTTCGTCGAATTCCTGTACCAGGTCGAAGTGCGCCTGCACCACCGGCACCAGCACCAGCTGGGCGATGCGTTCGCCAACGGCGATGTTGAAGGCGGTTTGCCCACGGTTCCAGCACGACACCATCAGCTCTCCCTGATAGTCCGAGTCGATCAGCCCCACCAGATTGCCCAGCACGATGCCGTGCTTATGGCCCAGGCCGGAGCGCGGCAGGATCAGCGCGGCCAGGCCCGGGTCGCCTACGTAGATGGACAGGCCGGTGGGGATCAGCAGGGTCTGGCCTGGCTCGAGCACGGTGTCTTGCTTGAGCATGGCGCGCAGGTCCAGGCCGGCGGAACCCGGTGTGGCGTAGGTCGGCAGTGGGAAATCGGTGCCGAGGCGGGGGTCGAGAATCTTGGCTTGCAAAGCGTGCATGTAAATTAAACCTGGTTCAGCCGTTGGGCGATAAAAGAGATCAGTTGGCGGGCAATCTTGCCCTTGCTGGTCTGGGCGAAAAGGGTGGCGTGCAGCTCGCGGTCGATCACGCTGCAAGCGTTTTCCTCGCTGTTGAAGCCGATGCTCGGGTTGGCGACATCATTGGCAACGATCAAGTCGAGGTTTTTGTCTTTCAATTTGCGTGCGGCGTAGTCCAGCAGGTGCTCGGTTTCGGCAGCAAAGCCGACGCTGAACGGGCGGTCGGGACGCGTGGCGATGGTGGCCAGGATGTCCGGGTTGCGCACCATTTGCAGGAGCAGGCCGTCGCCGCTTGTAGGGTCTTTCTTGAGCTTTTGCGGGGCGACGACTTCCGGCCGGTAATCCGCCACCGCCGCCGAAGCGATGAACAGGTCGCACGGAATGGCTGCTTCACAAGCTGCAAGCATGTCGCGAGCGCTGACTACGTCGATTCGCGTGACGCGATCCGGGGTCGGCAAATGCACCGGGCCGGTGATGAGCGTGACGCGTGCGCCTGCCTCAACCGCAGCTTCGGCCAGGGCGAAGCCCATTTTCCCTGAGCTATGGTTGGTGATGTAGCGGACCGGGTCGATGTTTTCCTGGGTCGGTCCGGCGGTGATCAGTACGTGCTTGCCGGTCAGGGCCAGGTGCTGGAAACACTCGGCGGCACATTGCGCCAGATCAGTGGCTTCGAGCATGCGGCCCAGGCCCACGTCGCCACAGGCCTGGCTGCCGGACGCGGGGCCGAACACCTTGAGGCCACGGTCTTGCAGGAGTTGGGTGTTGGCCTGGGTCGCCGGGTCGCGCCACATCGCCTGGTTCATGGCCGGGGCGATGGCAACGGTAGCGTCGGTGGCCAGTACCAAAGTGGTCAGCAGATCGTCGGCGATGCCTTGGGCCAAGCGGGCGATCAGGTCGGCGGTGGCCGGGGCGATCAGCACCAGGTCGGCCCATTTGGCCAGCTCGATATGACCCATGGCGGCTTCGGCGGCAGGGTCGAGCAGATCCAGGTGAACCGGGTGGCCGGACAGGGCCTGCATGGTCAGCGGGGTAATGAACTCACTGCCGCCGCGGGTCATGACCACGCGCACTTCGGCGCCCTGGTCGAGGAGCCTGCGAACCAATTCGGCGCTCTTGTAAGCGGCAATGCCGCCGCCGACGCCGAGAACGATGCGTTTCCGATACAGACGCTGCATTGGTTTGCCTTTCCAGTTCAGTGAAGCCAGTTCAGTGACGCCTGCGATGCCCCCTCCCCAGGTGAAATCGCAGGCAAAAAAGAGGGCCTACGATAACACAGCGACCGCCACGCAACAGCGGCGCACTTGCACAGGGAGGTGGGATGAGTATTCGCGATTGGCCAGCGGCAGAGCGGCCACGGGAGAAACTTTTGGAGTGGGGCGCGGCAAGTCTGTCCGACGCCGAGCTGCTGGCGATCTTCCTGCGTACAGGAGTGGCAGGCCGCAGCGCGGTGGACCTGGCGCGCCATCTGCTGACGCAGTTCGGCGGCTTACGGCCGTTGCTTGAGGCCAGCCAGACGCTGTTCAACCAGCAGTTGGGACTGGGGCCGGCGAAATTTGCGCAATTGCAGGCCGTACTGGAAATGTCCCGGCGGCATATGGCCGAACGCTTGCGCAAAGACTCCGTACTGGATAGCCCGGTGGTGGTGCGCGACTACCTCAAATCGATGTTGCGGCATGAGCCTCACGAAATATTCGGCTGCTTGTTTCTCGACTCGCGGCACCGGGTGTTGGGTTTCGAGGCGTTGTCCCAGGGGACGATCGATGCCGCGATAGTTTATCCGCGACAAGTGGTCAAGCGCGCCCTGGCCTACAACGCGGCGGCGTTGATCCTATGTCATAACCACCCTTCCGGCAGCCTTGAACCCAGTGCAGCTGATCGAAAATTGACCAAGCTGCTGCAAAAGGCGTTGGAGGTCGTGGATGTGCGGGTGCTGGACCACATCATCGTCGGCGACGGCGACCCGCTGTCGATGGCCGAGCATGGCTGGTTGTGACCCCGCCCGGTGGGGGCCGGGGCTCAGGGCTTGACGCTGACCTTGGAGAAATCCTGGCGTCCGAATGGGCTGACCTGATACCCCTCGACACCCTTGCGCGTCAGGGTGAAGGCGGTCGGGTGCGCCAACGGTAGCCACAGCGCCTGTTGCTGGATCTGCGCCTGGGCCTGTTGATACAGCTTGCTGCGCACGCCTTGTTCGCTGGTGGTCTTGCCGGCGCTGATCAGCTTGTCGAGCGTCGGGTCGCAGTAGCGCGCAAAGTTGGTACCGGACTTCACCGCCGCGCAGGAAAACTGCGGAGTCAGGAAGTTGTCCGGGTCGCCGTTGTCGCCGGCCCAGCCCATAAACAGCAGGTCGTGCTCGCCGGCCTTGGCGCGGCGTATCAGCTCGCCCCACTCGATCACACGGATCTCGCCCTGGATGCCGACCTTGGCCAGGTCCGCCTGCAGTAATTGTGCGCCGAGGTTAGGGTTGGGATTCAGCAGGCTGCCGGTGGGGCGCGTCCAGATCGTGGTCTTGAAGCCGTCCTTGAGCCCGGCGCGGTCCAGCAGCGCTTTGGCTTTGGCGAGGTCCTGTGGATAACCCGGCAACTCCTTGGCAAAGCTCCAGGTGTTCGGCGGGTAAGGCCCGCTGGCGGCTTCGGCGGTGCCTTCGAATACGGCCTTGAGGTAGCTGGTCTTGTCGAATGCCAAGTTGATAGCCTGGCGCACTTCGGGCTTGTCCAGCGGTGGGTGCTGGCTGTTGATGGCCACGAAAGCGGTCATGAACGCAGCGGTTTTCTCCACTTTGAGAGCGGCATCCTTTTGGGCCTCGCCCACATCCAGAGGCTTGGGCGACAGGGCGATCTGGCATTCGTCGCGATGCAGCTTCTGTAGGCGCACATTGGCATCGGGGGTGATCGCGAAGATCAAGTTATCCACAGCCGGTTTGCCAGCAAAGTAATCCGGGTTGGCCTTGTAGCGAACCACGGCATCTTTTTGAAAACGCACAAAAACGAAGGGGCCGGTGCCGATAGGGTGGCTGTTGAGTTTCTCCGGCGTGCCAGCCTTGAGCAGTTTGTCGGCGTACTCCGCCGGGTAGATCGAAGCGAAGCCCATGCTCAGGGCCGAGAGGAATGTGGAATCGGCGTGGTCCAGGGTGAAGCGCACCGTCAGCGGGTCGAGGGCGTCAATCTTCTTGATCAGCGTGGGCAATTGCAGGGATTGTGCATGGGGGAAGCCACTTTGAGCGATCTTATGCCAAGGGTTGGCCGGGTCGAGCATGCGTTCGAAGCTGAAGCGCACGTCTTCGGCCGTCAGCGTTCGGCTTGGGGTGAAATACTCGGTGCGGTGGAATTTCACGTTGGGGTGCAGCTTGAAGGTGTAGGTCAGGCCGTCGGGCGAGACTTCCCAACTGTCTGCCAGGCTGGGCACGAGCTTGCCGCTGGTGGCGTCGTAGTCCACCAGACGGTTCATCAACACATCGGCCGACGCGTTGGTGGTGGTCAGCGAGTTGTACTGCACCACATCGAACCCTTCGGGGCTGGCCTCGGTGCAGACGCTCAAATTGCTGGCGGCAGAGGCCAACGGCGTAATGAAGAGAGGGGCAAGCAAGAGCGGCAGGGCTGCGAGGCGCATATTAGGTTTCCTTTGCAGATCGTAGGCCCATCTGCGAGTGCAGTCTGGAAAAGTCCTACCGTAGAGGTCTGATTGATAAATGACTAGCCCATTTTTGCCTGTGCTTTTGCCGAAAATACTGTTTTGATGGCGCCTCGGTGAGATTCTGCGTGCGCCTGATCGCTTAGGTGGGGGCTCGAACTGATTCTGTGCGACGAGCGGTCAGCCGTAAGGGCGGCCCCTCCTGGCAGCGGTTCGGGCGTTAGCGGCTTGGAATTAAGTCGGTAAAAACACACGGGCTGTTGTTGCACCTGGGTCTTTCTGGTATAAAGCAGCGCTCTTTTCTAGGGGCCCGGTTCCTTCGCTTGTAGGTGTAGCCGGTAAGACCCTAAAGAAACGCGGCGCCTGGCGCCAAATGACTGAGAGATTAAGCGGCCAACCCATGCCGGGTTGGGCATGTGGTTTTAGAGGGCTGAGGCATGTCGAGAGTCTGTCAAGTTACCGGTAAGGGTCCGGTGACTGGGAATAACATTTCCCACGCAAATAACAAAACCCGTCGTCGTTTCCTGCCGAACCTGCAGCATCACCGCTTCTGGGTTGAAGAAGAGAAACGTTTCGTGCGTCTGCGCGTATCCGCCAAAGGCATGCGTATCATCGACAAGCGTGGCATCACTGCCGTGCTGGCCGACATCCGCCGCGCTGCCAAGGTTTAAGGAGCTATATCATGCGTGAATTGATTCGAATGATCTCTAGCGCCGGTACTGGTCACTTCTACACTACCGACAAGAACAAGCGTACTACCCCGGACAAGCTCGAAAAGAAAATGTTCGACCCGCGCGTTCGCAAGCACGTGATCTACAAAGAAGGCAAAATCAAGTAATTGATTTCCTTCCTTGTGAAAAAAAGCCCGTATCTCACGATGCGGGCTTTTTTTTGCGTGCGAGTTGCTGATCAGGCTTTCTGTTCGAACACCACGTAGATTTTGCGACAAGGTTCGAGCACTTCCCAGGTCCCGGTGAAACCGGCGGGGATCACGAAGCGGTCGCCAGCGCGCAGGGTCTTGGCGTTGCCCTGATCATCGCGCAGCACCGACACGCCCTGCACGATCTCGCAGTATTCATGTTCGGTGTAGTTAACCTTCCATTGCCCCACTTCACCCTCCCAGACCCCCGCATTCATCTGGCCACAGGGGCTGTTGTAGTGGTTGTAGAGGGTCTGCTCGGGGTCGCCCTTGAGGATTTTTTCCGCGCCAGGGCGGTAGCGTTCGGGGGCGGTGTTGGCTTGGCTGAAGTCGACGATGTCTTGGATGCTCATGTGCATATCCCGTCTGGCCTGCGGTTGGTAAGGCCAAAGTCTATGTTTATTAAAATGAACATCGCAAGGGCGTTTGCCGCCGTTATGTCAAATATATTGAAACATCCCTGGTCGCTGGTTTAGGGTGGCAGCTGCCTTTGGCCGAACAGCTGGCTGGCGGGCAAGAATTCTTTGAGGCTGCCGGGCGACATCGCCTGGCCCTCGTATTCAATAAGAGGAGGACACTCGCATGACCACCCTGACCCGTGCCGACTGGGAACAACGCGCCAAGGATCTGAAGATCGAAGGCCGCGCCTACATCAATGGCGAATACACCGCCGCCGTTTCCGGCGACACCTTCGAGTGCATCAGCCCGGTCGATGGCCGCCTGCTGGCCACGGTTGCCAGCTGTGACGCCGACGATGCCCAGCGCGCCGTGGAAAACGCCCGTGCCACCTTCAATTCCGGCGTGTGGTCGCGCCTGGCACCGGCCAAACGCAAAGCCACCATGATCCGTTTCGCCGCGCTGCTCAAAGCCAACGCCGAAGAGCTGGCGCTGCTCGAAACCCTGGACATGGGCAAGCCTATCAGCGATTCCCTGTATATCGACGTGCCCGGTGCCGCCAATGCCTTGAGCTGGAGCGGTGAAGCCATCGACAAGATCTACGATGAAGTCGCGGCGACCCCCCATGATCAACTGGGCCTTGTGACCCGTGAGCCGGTCGGCGTGGTTGGCGCCATCGTACCGTGGAACTTCCCGTTGATGATGGCCTGCTGGAAACTCGGCCCCGCGCTCTCCACCGGTAACTCGGTGATCCTCAAGCCGTCCGAAAAATCTCCGCTGACCGCCATCCGAATCGCGGCACTGGCCGTTGAAGCTGGGATTCCGAAAGGCGTGTTCAACGTTCTACCTGGCTATGGCCACACCGTGGGTAACGCCTTGGCGCTGCACATGGACGTCGACACGCTGGTGTTCACTGGCTCGACCAAGATCGCCAAGCAGCTGTTGATTCGCTCTGGTGAGTCGAACATGAAGCGTGTTTGGTTGGAAGCAGGCGGCAAGAGCCCCAACATCGTGTTCGCCGACGCTCCCGACCTGCAGGCCGCCGCCGAGTCGGCCGCCAGTGCCATTGCCTTCAACCAGGGCGAAGTGTGCACCGCCGGTTCGCGCCTGCTGGTGGAGCGCTCGATCAAGGATACATTCCTGCCCCTGGTGATCGAGGCCCTTAAAGGCTGGAAGCCCGGCAACCCGCTGGACCCGGCGACCAATGTCGGCGCCCTGGTGGACACCCAGCAGATGAACACCGTGCTGTCCTACATCGAAGCCGGTCACGCCGACGGCGCCAAGCTGGTGGCGGGCGGCAAGCGCACGCTGGAAGAGACCGGCGGCACCTACGTCGAACCGACGATTTTCGATGGTGTGACCAATGCCATGAGAATCGCCCAGGAAGAAATTTTTGGTCCAGTGCTGTCGGTGATCACTTTCGATAGCGCCGAAGAAGCGATCAAGATTGCCAACGACACCCAATACGGCCTGGCCGCGGCGGTGTGGACTGCGGATATCTCCAAGGCGCACCTGACCGCCAAGGCGCTGCGCGCGGGTAGTGTGTGGGTCAACCAGTACGATGGCGGCGACATGACCGCGCCGTTCGGTGGCTTCAAGCAGTCGGGCAACGGTCGTGACAAGTCGCTGCACGCGTTCGACAAATACACCGAGCTGAAGGCCACCTGGATCAAGCTGTAAGCAACACTGCCGGGCCCGTGTAGGAGCGAGCTTGTGCGGGAGCCGGCTTGCCTGCGATAGCATCACCGAAGTGTGGTTGACACACCGAGGTGTTTGCATCGCGGGCAAGCCGGCTCCCGCGCAAGCTCGCTCCTACAGTTCGTTTTGAACCTAGAAAATAATTATCCACAGGAGCGTGGCAATGCGTTGGGCGACTTACTTTGCCGTCCTGGCTTCGGTACTCAGCGTGGGCTTGGCCCTGGGCGTCAGTATGCCGCTGGTCTCCCTGCGTCTGGAGAGCTGGGGCTACGGCAGTTTCGCCATTGGCGTAATGGCCGCGATGCCGGCCTTCGGCGTGCTGCTCGGCGCTAAGCTTTCCAGTCGCTTGGCCGCTTGGCTCGGTACGGCAAACCTGATGCGTTTGTGTCTGTGGGCGGGTGCGGTGTCCATCGGTTTACTGGCGATCCTGCCCAGTTATCCCGTGTGGCTGGCGCTGCGTTTGATGATTGGGGTGATCCTGACCATTGTTTTTATCCTTGGCGAAAGCTGGATCAATCAATTAGTGGTGGAGCAGTGGCGTGGCCGGCTGGTGGCGCTGTATGGCTGCAGCTATGCGCTGAGCCAACTGTCGGGCCCGTTGTTGTTGGGTGTGATCGGCACCGGGCATGACTACGGTTTCTGGGTCGGCGTAGGGCTGCTGATGGTTGCGCCGTTGCTGTTACTGGGGCGTTCCGGTGCGCCGACGGCCAATTCGTTTAGCGTCACTTTCGCCGAGCTTTGGCGTTTTTGCCGGAGCCTGCCGGCCATTGCCTGGGCGGTGGCGCTGTTCGCCGCGTTCGAAGCGATGATCCTGACACTGCTGCCGGTGTACTGCCTGCAACAGGGATTCAGCGCCGAGATTGCCCTGGCGATGGTCAGCACGGTGGTCGTCGGCGATGCGTTGCTGCAATTGCCTATTGGCGCGCTGGCCGATTATCTGCCACGCCGTACTCTGTTTCTCGGCTGTGCGCTACTGTTGCTGGCATCGAGCCTGGCGATTCCTGCTCTGCTGCACACGCTGCTGATCTGGCCGGTGTGGGTGCTGTTCGGCGCCAGTGCGGGCGGGTTGTTCACGCTGTCGTTGATTCTGATCGGCGAGCGCTACCGCGACGACGCGCTGGTGCGGGCCAACGCCCATATCGCGCAGCTATGGGGCATCGGGTGTCTGTTGGGGCCATTGATCGCTGGCGCCGGCAGCCAGTGGGTCAGCGGGCACGCACTGCCGTTGCTGATGGCTGCCGGGGCATTGGGGCTGGTGCTGTTGTTAGTGCGCCAAGGTGCTTTCGGCGCTACACAGCCTTGTTCTTAAAGCATGCGCTCCAGGCCGACCGAAGTAGCAAACCACGCATTGAACCGCCGCCACCAACTGCCTGGCTCGCGCGTCAGGGTGTGCAGTTGGCCGTTATCTTCGGTTACCCACACCACTTGGCCGTCTTGTAGTTTCGCCTCATAGCTGAGGGCGGGCGCCATGCCTTGCAGCGCCAGGTTGCGTACGTGCTCGGCCAGTTCGGGGCTGTCCACCAGCACCCCGACCTCGGTGTTCCACAGCACCGAGCGGGGATCGAAGTTGAACGAACCGATAAATGATTTCTCGCCATCAAAGATCATTGCCTTGCTGTGCAGGCTGGAGTCCGAACCGCGGAATGAGCCGCGCCGGAACAGATGCGGCCCACTGCCGGCGCTCGGGTCGCCGGGTTGGCGGCGCAGTTCGTACAGCTTCACGCCGTGCTCCAGCAACGCTTTGCGGTACGGCGCGTAACCGCCGTGCACAGCCGGTACGTCGGTGGCTTCCAGGGAGTTGGTCAGCAGGCTGACTGAAACGCCGGCATCGGCGAGCCCGGTGAGGTACACCAGCCCAGGTTGGCCTGGCACGAAGTACGCCGAAATCATCATCAGTTCACGGTTGACCCTTTCCAGCTCAGGTGCCAGTTGAGTGGTCAGCAGTAGCTGCGGGTCCGGGTCGGCTTTGGCCAGTACCTTGCTCGGTGCATCCCACAGTGCCTGGTTCCAGGCCCAGATCAGTTCGCGGCGCCAGATGTCCATGCGCGGTTGGGTCTGGTAGGCGCGCAAGCGGTTGTACAGGGCATGATGTTGTTGGCGCGACTCCGCCAGTGACGCCGCCAAACCCGCGCGGGCGGCGGCCAGATCGTCTTTGGAGGGCAGGGTAGAGACGAAGTTGTCGATCGGCTTGCTCAAGGCGCTGTTCCAGTATTGATCGAAACTGTGACCCAATTGCTCGGCCACCGGCCCGACGCTGAGCATGTCGATATCGGTGAAGTTCAGGTTGGGCTCGGCGTCGAAATACTCATCCCCCAGGTTGCGGCCGCCGACGATGGCTGCACTGTTGTCCGCCAACCACAGCTTGTTGTGCATGCGCCGGTGTTGCAGCGACAGGTTGAACAGGCGGCCCATGGCCCGCGTGGCGCCCGTGCTGCGCCCCAGATGCAGCGGGTTGAACAGGCGGATTTGGATGTTGGGGTGGGCGGCGAGGGTGGCGATCACCTGGTCGAGGCCGTCGCTGGTGGTGTCGTCCAGCAGGATGCGTACACGCACGCCACGGTCGGCGGCTTTGAGCAGTTCGTCCACCAGCATGCGCGTGCTGATGCCGTCATGCACGATGTAGTACTGCAGGTCGAGGCTGGTCTGGGCGTTGCGGATCAGTTCGGCGCGGGCCATAAAGGCTTCGCTGCTGTTGGGCAGCAGGCGAAAGCCCGAGCGCCCTTGATAGAGCGCCGCCTGGGCCTGGATAGAGCGGCCGAACGAGGATTGTCCGGCCGGCAGTGCGTCGCTGGGCACTCGAGGCGCAGTCACCGTGGCGCAGCCGCCCAGGGCGAGGGCTCCCAACAGGAGGAACGGTAAAAGCCGTTGGATCATCAAGGGAGTCGCTTCCGGATCAGGGCAGTAGTCGGCATATGACGGCTATTTGCCGTGAAAGGTCAGTCCGCTGATTCGGCCAGCATTTTGCTCGCGGCGATGCCGACCTTGCGCACTGCCTCTTCGATCTGCGGGGTTGGCTTGGCAGCGTAGTTCATGCGCAGGCAATTGCGGTACTTGCCGGATGCAGAAAAGATGCTTCCTACAGCCACCTGTACGCCTTGTTCCACCAGCACACGGTTGAGTTTGAGGGTGTCGAAGCCTTCCGGTAGTTCTACCCACAGCATGAAGCTGCCCTGAGGCCGGCTGGCGCGGGTGCCAGCGGGAAAATACCGGCTGACCCAATCGAGCATCAGGTCACGATTGCGCTGGTATTGGGTACGCATCCGTCGCAAATGTGGTTCGAAATGCCCGCCCTTGAGGAATTCGGCGATCGCGATCTGCGGCTGTGTGGCGGTAGAACCGGTGCTGATGTATTTCATGTGCAGCACTCGCTCCAAATAGCGCCCCGGTGCAACCCAGCCAATACGCAGGCCTGGGGCGAGGGTTTTGGAGAATGAACTGCACAACAGTACGCGGCCGTCTTCATCGAAGGATTTGATCGTGCGCGGGCGTGGGTAGCTGTAGGCCAATTCGCCGTATACATCGTCTTCGATAATTGCCACATCGAAGCGCTGGGCCAGGTTCAGCAGCGCACGCTTGCGTGCCTCGGGCATGATGTAGCCCAGCGGGTTGTTACAGTTGGGGGTCAACTGGATGACCTTGATCGGCCACTGTTCCAAGGCCAGTTCCAGCGCTTCGAGGCTGATGCCGGTGAGCGGGTCGGTAGGAATTTCCAGGGCCTTCATGCCCAGGCCCTTGAGGGTCTGCATGGCGCCATGGAAGCTCGGCGAGTCCACCGCGACGATATCGCCGGGTTCACAGATGGCGTGGATGCTGGCGGAGAGTGCTTCGTGGCAGCCGGTGGTGATCACGATGTCTTCCGCGCCCAGTTGGCAGCCGGAATCCAATGACAGTCGAGCAATCTGCTCGCGCAACTCCATACAGCCGAGAATGTTGTCGTAATACAGGCCGGGAAGATCCTGGCGTCGACTGACGCGGGCCAGGCTGCGCAGCAGGGGTTTGAGGGTGGGTGACAACACATCGGGCATGCCGCGGCCCATCTGTATGACGTCTTTACGCGGTACGGCGCGAATAAGTTCCAGCACCTGATCCCATTGGGAAATCTCCACTGGGCGCTGTGCCGGACGGCCTATTTCCGGCAGGGCGGGGAGCTCACGGCCCACGGGTACGAAGTAACCGGACTTGGGTTTGGGGGTTGCCAGGCCGTTGTCTTCCAGCAAGCGATAGGCCTGTTGCACGGTGCTCAGGCTTACCCCGTGCTCCACACTCAACGCACGGACGGAGGGCAACCGGTCGCCGGGGCGGTAGAAGCCTTGTTCGATGCGAGTACCCAGCAGTTCGGCGAGGTTGACGTAGAGGGTCATGGCGGTCGCTCCCGGGACCAGTACAGATCCTAGGAAAATACAGGATTCAGCCGCCCAGTGGCAGTATCTGTATGGATTTAATAGATAAAGGTTGAATCTGTAATGGTTTTGCTCGCTCGCTCATTCTAGTCGCTCATGGCAACCGGCAAATGAGGGGCAACAAAATGAACGGCATAAGCGATGTGCGCCTGAGGTTACACAGTCAGGAACTGGAGGCTGACCACGCACGGGTCGTAACGCCAGGCGATATCAGCCGTTGGGGGCTGTTCTGGCGCCGTCGCCACACGCGCAAGGCCTTGCTGAGCATGACCAGCGAGCAGCTGCGCGACATCGGCTTGAGTGCCCAACAGGCGCGCGAGGAAGGTCTGAAACCGTTCTGGCGCGATTGATCAGAGCAGCTCTTTGAGACGGTGCCAAAGCATGCCCAGCGCCAGCAGCGGCGAGCGCAAATGCTTGCCACCGGGGAAGGTCATATGCGGCACCTGGGCGAACAGATCGAAACGCCCCTGCTGTTGGCCGCTGATCGCTTCGGCCAGCAGCCGGCCCGCCAGATGCGTGGCGTTGAGGCCATGGCCGGCGTAAGCCTGGGCGTAATACACATTGGGTTGATCGGCCAGGCGACCGATCTGCGGCAGGCGATTGGCGCCGATGCCGATCATGCCGCCCCATTGGTAATCGATCTTCACGTCGGCCAACTGCGGGAACACTTGCAGCATTTTCGGACGCATATAAGCGCCGATGTCCTTGGGGTCGCGTCCGGAATAATGACAAGCACCACCGAACAGCAGGCGACGATCGGCGGACAGCCGGAAGTAATCCACGGTGACTCGCTGATCACACACCGCCATGTTCTGCGGCAGTAGTTGCGTGGCCTGGGCTTCACTCAAGGGTTCGGTGGCGATGATATAGCTGCCGGCGGGCAATACCTTGCCGCTCAGGTGAGGGTTGAGGCCGTTGAGATAAGCGTTGCAGGCCAGCACCAGCGTCTTTGCGCGCACTGTGCCCTGGGCGCTGTGGACTTGGACCTCGGAGCCGTAGTCGATGCGGGTCACTTCGGACTGTTCGAACAGCCTCACGCCCAGCCGCTCGGCGGCGGCAGCTTCGCCAAGGGCCAGGTTCAGCGGGTGCAGGTGGCCGGAACCCATGTCGATCATGCCTCCGACGTAGCGCTCGGAACCGATCACGCTGCTCATTTCGTTGGCTTGCAGCAAGCGCACTTCATGACGATAACCAAGGCTGCGCAGTTCTTCGGCATCTTCGGCCAGGCCCTGCAGATCGCGAGGTTTGTTGGCGAGGTCGCAATAGCCCCAGGTCAGGTCGCAAGGGATCTGGAAGCGCTCGACGCGCTCGCGCACGATCTCCACGGCTTCCAGGCCCATCTGCTTCATCTGGCGCACGCCGTCGGTGCCGATGAAGTTGGCGAACTGGTCGAGGCCATGGCCGACGCCGCGAATCAGCTGGCCGCCATTACGTCCGCTGGCGCCCCAGGCGACTTTGCGCGCTTCCAGCAGCACTACGCTGAAACCGCGGTCGGCCAGTTCCAGCGCGGTGTTGAGCCCGGAAAAACCGCCACCTACCACGCACACGTCAGCCGTGACTTCACCCTTCAACGCTGGGTAATCAGGCAGAGGCAGGCTGCTGGCGGCGTAGTAGGAATCGGCGTGCCGGGCGCTGGCGGTCATGGGCGCATCCCTGTTTGGAAAATTTGACGCAGGATACAGCGGTCGGACGATGCTGTCTGCGCAGGGGAATTTGCGGCAGAATCCACCCCTGTTCGCCGTTGAGTACCTGTTCGATGAGTTGCAACCGTCAGAAGATCAGCGCATTGCGCCGTCAGATTCCTTCGTTCGAGTGTGTTCCGGGCTGCCACGACTGCTGTGGGCCGGTGACCACATCCCCCGAGGAAATGTCGCGTCTGCCGCGCAAGACCGCTGCCGAGCAGGAAGCCGCCATGGACGAGCTGAACTGCGTCCACCTGGGCCCCACTGGCTGCACGGTGTATGACGAGCGACCGCTGATCTGTCGGTTGTTCGGCACCACCCAAACCTTGCCATGCCCCAACGGGCGCCGGCCGGTGGAGTTGATTCATCCGCGGGTGGAAAAACAAATCCACGAATATATGGCCAGCACCCGGCAGGTATTGGTTTAGTCCGGGATCGGCAGGTTCAGGCTCTCCTTTACCTCTTCCATCACGATATAGCTCTTGGACTCACGCACGTGGGGCAGCTTGAGCAGGATGTCGCCCAGCAGTTTGCGGTACGAGGCCATCTCGGAAATCCGCGCTTTCACCAGATAGTCAAAGTCACCGGACACCAGGTGGCATTCCAGCACATGGGGCAGTTTCAGCACGGCGCGGCGGAACTCTTCGAAGGTGTCTCCCGACTTGTAATCCAGGCTGATCTCGACAAATACCAGCAAACTCCCCTTCAAGTGCTGCGGGTTCAACCGTGCGTTGTAGCCCATGATGATCCCCTCGCGCTCCAGGCGCCGCACGCGCTCGGTGCAGGGCGTGGTCGAGAGGCCGACTTTTTCCCCCAGATCAGTGAACGAGATGCGCCCGTCGGTTTGTAGGATGCGCAGGATATTGCGATCGATCTTGTCCAGCTCCCGTTTGGTCTGGGTGTTGGTACGCATAGGGGATACGCCTCTGTAAAAACGGTTTTTGCCGAGAATTGTCGCCAAATATAGGCATTTATATAGTGAAATGCACTGGTGATTGCTTTTTATACTGCGCCCATCATTGCTCGAATAACACACGTCGGCGGCCACGCCGCGATGAGGATATAAAAATGCGCGTTCTGGTCTTGGGTAGCGGCGTCATTGGTGTCACCAGTGCGTACTATTTGGCGCGGGCCGGTTTCGAAGTGGTGGTCGTCGACCGTCAACCCGCCGCAGCCATGGAAACCAGTTTCGCCAACGCCGGTCAGGTGTCCCCTGGTTACGCCTCGCCCTGGGCCGCACCGGGTGTGCCGCTCAAGGCCATGAAATGGCTACTGCAACGCCACGCGCCGCTGGCCATCAAGGCCACCGCCGATATTGATCAATACCTGTGGATGGCGCAGATGCTGCGCAACTGCACCGCCAGCCGGTATGCAGTTAACAAAGAGCGCATGGTGCGTTTGTCCGAATACAGCCGCGACTGCCTTGATGAGTTGCGCGCCGAGACCGGTATTGCCTACGAAGGCCGCAGCCTCGGTACTACCCAACTGTTCCGCACCCAGGCGCAGTTGGATGGCGCGGCCAAGGACATCGCGGTGCTCAAAGAGTCCGGCGTGCCCTTCGAACTGCTTGACCGTGCCGGCATTGCTCGCGTCGAGCCTGCCCTGGCCAGCGTCACCGGTATTCTGGCCGGTGCCCTGCGCTTGCCCAACGATCAGACCGGCGACTGCCAGATGTTCACCACGCGCCTGGCCGAGATGTGCACGCAATTGGGTGTTGAGTTCCGCTTCGAACAAGACATCCAGCGCCTCGATCACGCGGGCGACCGCATCAACGGCGTATGGATCGATGGCAAGCTGGAAACGGCCGATCGCTACGTGCTCGCCTTGGGCAGTTATTCGCCGAAGTTGCTCAAGCCGCTGGGTATCAAGGCCCCGGTGTACCCGCTCAAGGGGTATTCCCTGACTGTGCCGATCACCAATCCGGCGATGGCGCCCACGTCGACCATTCTCGACGAGACCTACAAGGTCGCGATCACCCGTTTCGACAACCGCATCCGCGTCGGCGGCATGGCTGAAATAGCCGGTTTTGACCTGTCGCTGAATCCGCGTCGACGGGAAACCCTGGAGATGATCGTCAACGACCTTTATCCTCAGGGCGGTGATTTGGCCCAGGCTTCGTTCTGGACCGGCCTGCGTCCGACTACACCTGACGGCACGCCGATTGTCGGTGCCACACCGTTCAAGAACCTGTTCCTGAATACCGGCCACGGCACGCTCGGTTGGACCATGGCCTGCGGATCGGGCCGTTTGCTGGCTGACCTGATGGCCAAGAAAACCCCGCAAATCAGCGCCGCAGGCCTCGATATTTCCCGTTATGGCAACCACCAGGAGTCCGCAAAACATGTCAATCCAGCGCCAGCTCACCAATGAGCGCATGAGCCAGATCGTTGTCCACAGCGGTACCGTGTACCTGGCTGGGCAAGTCGGCGATAACATGAGCGCCGGGATTGAACAGCAGACCCGTGAAACCTTGGCCAATATCGAGCGTTTGCTGGACCTGGCCGGTACCGACAAGACCCGATTGCTGTCGGTGACGATTTATTTGAAAGACATCGACGCCGATTTCGCCGGTATGAACGCGGTGTGGGACGCCTGGTTGCCCAAAGGGGTTGCCCCGGCCCGCGCCACGGTTGAGGCCAAGCTTTGCGAGCCGCAAATTCTGGTAGAACTGTCCGTCGTGGCTGCCCTGCCGTAATTACAGATCCCTCTCCCGGCGCTGAGGTTTGTTGATCAGCGCCGGTTTTTCTTCACTCTGCCGCCTAGAAGCCTGCCGTCATGCGTCCAGCCCGTGCCCTGATCGACCTCCAAGCCCTGCGCCACAACTACCAATTGGCCCGTGAACTCACGGGAGCCAAGGCACTTGCCGTGATTAAGGCCGATGCCTATGGCCACGGTGCCGTGCGCGTGGCCCAGGCGCTGGAAGCCGAGGCCGACGGCTTTGCCGTAGCGTGCATCGAGGAAGCATTGGAACTGCGCGCCGCTGGCATTCGTGCGCCGGTGCTGCTGCTGGAAGGCTTTTTTGAAGCCGACGAGCTGCCTTTGATCATCGAGCATGATTTCTGGTGCGTGGTGCACTCGCTGTGGCAACTTGAAGCGATCGAACAGGCGCGCTTGAGCAAGCCGCTGACCGTCTGGCTCAAGCTGGATTCGGGTATGCACCGCGTGGGCTTGCACCCTAAGGATTATCACGAGGCTTACCAGCGCCTACTGGCCACCGGCAGCGTTGCCAAGATTGTGCTGATGAGCCACTTCGCCCGCGCCGATGAGCTCGATTGCGTGAGCAGTGATGAGCAGGTGGCCGTGTTTGATGCGGCGCGCCAAGGCCTGAGCGCAGAAGTCAGCTTGCGCAATTCGCCATCGGTGATGGGCTGGCCGAATGTGTCCAGCGACTGGGTCCGGCCCGGCATCATGCTTTACGGTGCTACGCCTTTCGGCGAAGCGCAGTCTGTGGCCGCACGTTTGCAGCCGGTGATGACCCTGGAATCGAAAGTGATCTGCGTGCGTGAACTGCCGGCGGGTGAGCCCGTAGGCTACGGTGCCAGGTTCATCACGCCCAAGCCGATGCGAATCGGGGTAGTAGCCATGGGTTACGCCGACGGTTACCCGCGCCATGCTCCCACGGGTACGCCGGTGCTGGTGGCCGGGCAGCGCAGTCAGTTGCTGGGGCGTGTGTCCATGGACATGCTGTGCATCGACCTGACGGACGTGCCTCAGGCCGGTCTGGGCTCTACGGTGGAGCTGTGGGGCAAGAACATTCTGGCCAGTGACGTGGCCGTCGCCGCCGAGACCATCCCCTACCAGATCTTCTGCAACCTGCGGCGGGTGCCAATGCTCTACTCCGAGGCCTGACAGGCCGTCACGAATGGAGCTGGTCGGGATTTAGGCCAAAGTGTTGTAAATACTGAACGCTGTCGCCATGATAACGCTCAATTACAACAAAGCCTGAATCCTAGGAGGCACCTGCATTGGACGTCGGCGAACGACTGCAATCCATCCGTAAACTCAAAGGTCTTTCCCAGCGTGAGCTCGCCAAGCGCGCGGGTGTCACCAACAGCACCATTTCGATGATCGAAAAAAACAGTGTCAGCCCTTCGATCAGCTCCTTGCGCAAGGTGCTGGGCGGCATTCCCATGTCCATGGTCGAGTTCTTCTCTGAAGAGATCCTCCAGGAAATACCGACGCAGATCGTCTATAAAGCCAATGAGCTGATCGACATCTCCGACGGCGCCGTCACTATGAAACTGGTGGGCCGCGCGCATCCAAGCCGGGCCATCGCGTTTCTCAACGAGATCTACCCGCCGGGCGCCGACACAGGTGAAGAAATGCTCACCCACGAGGGCGAGGAAACCGGGATTCTGCTGGAAGGCCGGTTGGAGTTGGTGGTCGGTCTTGAAACTTTTGTGCTCGAAGCGGGCGATAGCTACTACTTTGAAAGCACCAAGCCCCACCGTTTTCGCAATCCGTTCGACGTGCCGGCGCGACTAATCAGCGCAGCCACACCCGCGAACTTTTAACAGAAGAGGCGTCCTGCCAGCATTGCAGAGCCGCCCGTAGCTGCATTCCGCCAGACTGAATCTCCCTTTGGTTAATAGGGTTGTTTCAGCCAGGCGGGCTAACCGTTATACTTTCGCCGCCTGCGAAACCGTGGCCGCAGGCGTGAATAGCCACCATTGAGGGTGAACGCGTGAACCTAATTATGAAAATGCTGGCTGCACCAGCAACCGTACTGGCTCTATGGGCTGTCAGCGCTCAAGCTGCCACCAATGATGAGATCGCCAAGCGCCTGGAGCCTGTGGGGCAGGTGTGTGTTCAAGGTCAGGAATGCAAAGGCATGGAAGTGGCCGTGGCTGCCGGCGGTGGTGGAGCGAAAACGGCAGATCAGATCATCGCCAAGCACTGCAACGCATGTCACGGCTCGGGTTTGCTTGGCGCGCCGAAAATTGGCGACACCGCGGCCTGGAAAGAGCGCGCTGACCACCAGGGCGGCCTCGATGGCATCCTGGCCAAGGCTATCACTGGCATCAACGCCATGCCGCCTAAAGGCACTTGCGCCGATTGCTCCGATGATGACCTCAAGGGCGCGATTAAGAAGATGTCCGGTCTTTAATCGGCCGATCTTCGTCAAAAATGCCGCTTACGAGCGGCTTTTTTGTGCCTGGGATTCACCCTGAAGGCTGGTTATTGCAGCAAAGAGCCTGCAAGCTCGGTCCAACCCAAATCATGGAATGTCAGGAGGGTCGGATGGTGCAGTTGTGTTCAATCGAGCAAGCAGTTGACGACGTACTGGCGCGGTTGCCGGCGCATATCCATATGGGCCTGCCCCTGGGTTTGGGTAAACCCAATCTGTTCGTCAACGCGTTGTATCGGCGTATTGCCAAGCTACCGGAACGAGCGCTGACCATTTATACCGCTCTAAGCCTGGGCCGCCCGACATTGGGCGACGGTTTGCAGAAGCGTTTCCTCGAACCCTTTATCGAGCGCGTGTTCGGTGATTACCCCGAATTGGACTTTCTCGCCGACCTGCATAAAGACAGCCTGCCGCCCAATATCCACGTGCAGCAATTCTTCATGCAGCCCGGCAGCCTGCTGCACAGCGTTTCAGCACAGCAGGATTACGTCAGCAGCAACTACAGCCATGCAGCCCGCGACATCAACGCCGCCGGCCTGAACCTGGTGGCGCAACTGGTCGCCAGCAGTGCCGAACACCCCGACCGCCTGAGCCTGAGCTGCAACCCCGACATTACCCTCGACCTACTGCCGATGATCGCCAAGCGCCGGGAGGCGGGTGAAACCATCCTGGTCGTCGGCCAGGTTCACACCGATTTGCCTTATATGCCCGGTGATTCCGAGCTGGGCATGGACGCGTTCGACTACCTGCTCGACGAAAAAGACAGCACCACGCTGTTTTCCACGCCCAATATGCCGGTGGGTTTCCAGGATCACTTTATTGGCCTGCATGCCAGCACCTTGGTGCGCGATGGCGGCACCTTGCAGATCGGCATCGGCTCCATGGGCGACGCGCTGACCGCCGCATTACTGGCGCGCCAGGCAGACAACGAAGCCTATCGCTTGCTGATGACGGACCTGGATGTGTACCGCTGGGCGCCGTTGATCAGCCGTGAAGGCGGCGTCGCGCCCTTCGCCCGTGGCCTTTACGGCTGCAGCGAAATGTTCGTCAATGGCCTACTGGTGCTGGCCGACGCCGGCATTGTGCGGCGCAAGGTGTACCCGGATGCGGCCACTCAGGAGCAGGCAAATGCCGGCTTGCTCGACGATGCGGCGCAGCCCGATGGTGTATCGATCCACGGCGGTTTCTTTCTTGGCCCGCGCAGTTTTTACCAGCGCTTGCAGGAAATGACCCATTCCAAGCGCCTTGAATTCAACATGACCCGTATCAGCTACATCAACGAGCTGTACGGTCAGGAGGCGCTCAAGCGCCTGCAGCGTCAGGACGCGCGGTTTATCAACAGCGCGATCGTGGTGACGTTGCTGGGCGCGGGTGTGGCTGATCAATTGGAAGACGGCCGCGTGCTTAGCGGCGTGGGCGGGCAATACAACTTTGTGGCTCAGGGCCATGCGTTGGAGGGCGCGCGGTCGATCCTGATTCTGCGCAGCTGGCGCGAATCGGCCGGGGAGGTCAGTTCCAATATCGTTTGGGATTACGGCCACTGCACCATTCCACGGCATCTGCGGGATATCGTCATCACCGAATACGGCATCGCGGATTTACGCGGCCAGACGGACGCGAAGGTGATCGAGGCGTTGCTCAACATCACCGACTCACGCTTCCAGGCCGACTTGATCGAGCAGGCGCAAAAGGCCGGCAAGTTGCCCAAGGATTTCCAGCTCGATACGCGCTTCAGCGACAACACGCCGGAGCGGCTCCAGGGTATCCAGGCGCGGCATCGGCGTTTGTTCCCGGAGTATCCGCTGGGCAGCGATTTCACGGACGAAGAGCGGGATCTGTTGCGCGCTTTGAACTGGCTCAAGAGCAAATTCAAGCTGACGGAGATTCTGGAGTTGGGCAAGGCGGCGCTGGATGCACCGGAGCCGCAGGCGTTTCCAGCGCATTTGAGGCGGATGCGGTTGGATACGCCGGAGGGTTTGAAGGAGGACCTCTACCAGCGCCTATTGCTCGCTGGTTTACAAGCAACCGCACACTAAAAGCCAACACAAAGCCAAATGTGGGAGGGGGCTTGCTCCCTCTCACATCTTGATCCGTGTTCACCTCGTAGCAAATTACTCGATGAAGGTGACGACGCCACCGGCCAGCGACTTCACCCGCGCCAGCGATTCAACCCGATAGCCCTGGGCATCCAGCTCCGCACGGCCACCCTGGAACGACTTCTCGATGACGATCCCCAAACCGGCCACGGTGGCGCCGGCTTGCTTGATGATCGAAATCAGTGCCTGGGACGCCTTGCCGTTGGCCAGGAAGTCATCGATCACTAGCACGCGATCGCTGCTGGTCAGGTGGCGCGGCGAGATGGCCACGGTGCTTTCGGTTTTCTTGGTGAAGGAGTACACCGTCGCCGACAGCAGGTTTTCGGTCAGGGTCAGGGATTGCTGCTTGCGCGCGAAGATCACCGGTACGCCCAGGTTCAGGCCGGTCATGATCGCCGGGGCGATGCCTGAAGCCTCAATGGTGACGATCTTGGTGATGCCCGAATCCTTGAACAGCGCAGCGAATTCGTCGCCGATCAGTTTCATCAGCGCCGGGTCGATCTGGTGGTTCAGAAACGCGTCGACCTTGAGTACCTGATCGGAAAGCACGATGCCTTCTTCGCGAATTTTCTTGTGCAGTGCTTCCACGGAAAGCTTCCTCTAATGGCGCGTTGTGCGCCGAAAGTAGATTAAAAAGTAGTCGATTCTAGCGCTTTAACATCGCGCGTATATCCGCCAAGGCGGTGTTGCCGCGCACGGCCTTCACCTCGGTCGGGGTGTCGTCATTGCCTTCCCAGGCCAGGTCGTCCGGCGGTAACTCGTCGAGAAACCGGCTGGGGGCACAGTCGATGATTTCACCGTATTGCTTACGCTTGGCGGCGAAGGTGAAGGCCAGGGTCTGACGCGCGCGGGTAATGCCCACGTAGGCCAGGCGCCGTTCTTCCTCGATAGTGTCGGCTTCGATGCTGGAGCGGTGCGGGAGGATTTCCTCTTCCATGCCCATGATGAACACGTAGGGGAATTCCAGGCCCTTGGAGGCATGCAAGGTCATCATCTGTACACCTTCGGCGCCGTCTTCTTCTTCCTGCTGGCGTTCGAGCATATCGCGCAGTACCAGCTTGCCGATGGCGTCTTCGACGGTCATCTCGCCGTCTTCGTCTTTTTCCAGGGTGTTCTTCAGTGCTTCGATCAGGAACCAGACGTTGCCCATGCGGTAATCCGCGGCCTTGTCGCTGGAGCTGTTGGTGCGCAGCCAGTTTTCATAGTCGATATCCATGACCATGCTGCGCAGGGCGCTGATCGGGTCTTCGCCGGCACATTGCTCGCGCACTTTGTCCATAAAACGCTTGAAGCGCGACAGCCGATCGGTGAAGCGCGTGTCCAAATGTTCGCCCAGGCCGATTTCGTCGGTGGCGGCGTACATCGAGATCTTGCGCTCGGTGGCGTAGTTGCCGAGTTTTTCCAGGGTGGTGGAGCCGATTTCCCGACGCGGCACGTTGATCACGCGCAGGAAGGCGTTGTCGTCGTCTGGATTCACGATCAGACGGAAATAAGCCATCAGGTCTTTGACTTCCTGACGTCCGAAAAAGCTGTTACCGCCTGACAGACGATACGGCACCTGGTGGTGCTGCAATTTCAGCTCGATCAGCTTGGCCTGGTAGTTGCCCCGGTACAGGATCGCGAAATCGCTGTAAGGCCGGTCAGTGCGCAGGTGCAAGCTGAGGATCTCGACGGCCACGCGCTCGGCTTCGGCGTCTTCGTTGCGGCAGCGGATCACGCGGATCTCGTCGCCATGGCCCATCTCGCTCCACAGTTGCTTCTCGAACTCGTGGGGGTTGTTGGAGATCAGCACGTTGGCGCAACGCAGGATACGGCTGGTGGAGCGGTAGTTCTGCTCCAGCATCACCACCTTCAAGGAAGGGTAGTCCTCCTTGAGCAGCATCAGGTTTTCGGGGCGGGCACCGCGCCAGGCGTAGATCGACTGGTCGTCGTCGCCCACCACGGTGAATTGGTTGCGCGTCCCGATCAGCAGCTTTACCAGCAGGTATTGGCTGGCGTTGGTGTCCTGGTATTCGTCCACCAGCAGGTAGCGCACCTTGTTCTGCCATTTTTCCAGGATGTCTTTGTGTTCCTGGAACAGCTTGACCGGCAGCAGGATAAGGTCGTCGAAATCCACCGCATTGAACGCCTTGAGCGTGCGCTGGTAGTGGGTGTAGACGATGGCGGCGGTCTGCTCCTTAGGGTTGCGCGCGTTTTCCAGGGCTTCGGCGGGCAGGATCAGGTCGTTTTTCCAGGCGCCGATCATGTTCTTGATCTCATCGACGCCGTCGTCGCCCGCGTATTCCTTTTGCATGATGTCGGTCATCAGGGCTTTGACGTCGGTCTCGTCAAAGATCGAAAAGCCCGGTTTGTAGCCCAGCCGCACATGCTCCTTGCGGATGATGTTCAGCCCCAGGTTGTGGAAGGTACACACGGTGAGGCCACGGCCCTCGCCACCCTTGAGCAGGGTGCCGACGCGCTCTTTCATTTCTCGCGCGGCCTTGTTGGTAAAGGTCATGGCGACAATGTACTGGGCGCGGATGCCACAGTTCTGGATCAGGTGCGCGATCTTGCGGGTGATCACGCTGGTCTTGCCGGAGCCTGCGCCGGCGAGCACCAATAGAGGGCCGCCGACGTAGTTCACGGCTTCTTGCTGCCGGGGGTTGAGTCGGGACATACGGATTTTTTGGGGTCGTTGGTCAAAAGGGCGGGCATTTTAACAGGCTGGCAAGATTCTGCTGCTCTGGATCGACGGTGTGACGTACCACTCGATCTAAATTTGCCGGTTTTGCTACTTTGCCGCAGGATGTCGGGGCTTCTTGTGGTTGAAGCACTGACAAATGATTACAGCTGGCGTGTTTGATAACTCTTATCATTGGTGATTATCAGGCCGCACGTCATAATGCCCGCCGCCAATGAAATTTTGCAGAGTCTAGGGAGCTAGCTTGTCTACGCCTGTCGAACCCTTGCGTTTGCTGCTTCTGGCCGATACGCCTGAGTGGGCGGCGTTGTTGCGCGAGTGCCTGGCGCCGATGGGCGATGGGGCTGTGCTGATCAGCGCGCCAAATTGGGATTCCGTGAGTCGTCTGTTCGATGACGACCAGAGCGCGGTGCTGTTGACCACACCGGCCCTGCAACCTGCCCCCGGCCGTTGCAGCTTGCCCTGTGTGCTGCTGCTGGAGCAGGAACCGCTGGTTTCGCCCCTTGGCGTCAGCGATTGGCTGGTGCGTGATGCAATAGCTGTCGACACGCTACGCCGCTGCCTGCGCCATGTGCGCGAGCGCGGTGTACTGGAGACGACCCTGCAACGCCTGGCCGAGCAGGATCCGCTCACCGGCATCGCCAACCGCCAGGGCTTCCAGACTTTGCTGGCTGCGCGGCTGGCCGAGAATGACGGTCGCGGCCTGGCCCTCGGCCATCTGGACCTGGACAATTTTCGCCATGCCAACGATGCCCTCGGCCACCAGGCCGGCGATCGCCTGATTCTGCAGGTAGTGTCGCGGCTCAAGAGCCAGCTCGAAATCGGCGACCAGCTCGCCCGCCTGGGCAGCGACGAATTCGCCCTGCTGATCGACACCCGCCGTGCGCCGCAGCGTGCTGAATGGATGGCCGAACGCATCATCGAAGCCATGGCCGAACCCTACTGGGTGGATGGCGAAAGCCTGCTGATCGGCTGCAGCCTGGGCGTGGCCCATGCCCGCGCTCGCGCCGGCGCCGACCCGCTGATGTGGCACGCCCATATCGCTATGCAGCAAGCTAAAAGCACCCAGGGTTGCACCTTTCATATCTTCAACGAACGCATCAATCGCAACGCCCGCAGTCTGGCCGATCTGGAGAGCGAACTGCGTCGTGCCCTGCGGCGCGATGAGCTGGAGCTGCATTACCAGCCGCGCCTGGACCTGGATGACGGCCATATCGTCGGTCTCGAAGCCCTGGTGCGCTGGCGCCACGGCGAGCGCGGCCTGCTCCCGCCCAGCGAGTTCGTGCCCCTGGCCGAACAAAGCGGCTTGATCGTGCCGCTGGGCTATTGGGTGATCTCCCGTGCCCTGCGCGACATGCAGGATTTGCGCGAACGCGGCCTGCCGCCGCTGCACATGGCGGTCAACCTGTCGTTCCGTCAGTTTCAGGACAGCCAATTGCTCTCTACCCTCAGCCGCCTGATTGCTGAGCGTGGGGTGGAGGCGCAATGGTTGGAGTTCGAACTGACCGAAACCGCCGTGATGCGCCGCAGTGACTTGGTCAAACAAACCATGGATGCCCTTGGTCGCCTGGGCGTGCGGTTTTCCCTGGATGACTTTGGTACCGGTTTCTCATCGTTCGTGCACCTCAACAGCCTGCCGATTGCCCTACTGAAAATCGATAAGAGCTTCGTTGGCGGCATGGAGGAGCGCGAAGAGAACCGCAAATTGGTGCACGCCATGATCAACCTGGCTCACAACCTCAACCTGGAAGTGGTGGCCGAAGGCGTCGAAACCCCAGAGCAATTGGCGCTGTTGCGTTTGTTCGGTTGCGACCAGGCCCAGGGGTACTTGATTAGCAAGCCGTTGCCATTGCCTGAGCTGGTGGACTACCTGACTATCGGCGATGGCCGGCAAGCCATGCCGAGCGCGGCCAACTAGCGCGGCGAAGCGACGCAATAGGCTTCTAGTCCGTTTGCGCAGTCTGAAACGCTACTGGGGCCGCAGGTTCCTGGTGAATCATGCGTTTGATCTTCGCTTCAAACGCCCAGGTCAGGCTCACTGCCGCGCAGGCCAGCCCCAGTGCCAATCCCCACCATACACCGGTGGGGCCCCAACCCAGGGTGAACGCCATCAACCAGGCTGACGGCGCACCGATCAGCCAGTAGCAACCCAAACCGACCAGGAAGGTGGTTTTGGCGTCCTTGAGCCCACGAATGCAGCCCATGGCGATGGTTTGCACGCCATCGAACAGTTCGAACCAGGCCGCCACGGCCAACAGGCTGACGGCCAGGACGATGACGTCATGGAACGCCGGGTCGTTATGGTCGAGGAACAGTCCGATCAGCGGGTCGGAATACAGCCACAGCACGGCGGCAAACCCCAACATCACCAAGGCGCCGAAACCGATTCCGACGCGTCCTGCCAGACGGACCCGCAGCAACTGCCCGGCGCCGTAGTGCTGGCCGATGCGCATGGTCACTGCGTAGGACATCCCCGCCGGCACCATGAACGCCACCGAGACGATCTGCAGAGCGATCTGATGCGCAGCCAGTTGCGTGCTGCCCATGGTGCCCATGCACAGCGCCGCGAAGGCAAACAGCCCGACTTCCACCGCATAGGTGCCGCCAATCGGCAGCCCCAGCCGCCACAGTTCGCGCAGATAGTGGGTATTGAGGCGCAGCAGGCCGCTGCTCAGCGGGTAGGCGGCATACGCACGATTGCTGCGGATGTACCACATCAACGTCAGCGCCATGCCATTGGCGACGATCGCCGTGACCAGGCCAATGCCCATCAGGCCCAGTTTCGGCAGGCCGAACATACCTTCGATCAGTGCATGGTTGAGCAGGTAGTTGAGCACCGTGCCGCCGAGGCTGATCACCATCACCGGCGTGGCTTTACCTATGGCGCTGGTGAAGCCACGCAGGGCCATGAAGCTCAGGTAGCCAGGCAGGGCGAACGGCAGGATCGTCAGAAATTGCCCCGCCGACTGCACGTTGGTTTCGGTCTGGCCGAACAGCAGTAACACCGGTTTGAGGTTCCATAGCAGCAGGCCGGCCGCCAGGGCCATCAACCAAGCGAGCCAAAGCCCTGCCTGGGTCAGACGCGTGGCGCCTTCGATGTCGCCCGCGCCATGACGGATGGCCACCAGCGTACCCACGGCGGCGATCACGCCGATGCAGAAGATCGACACGAACGAATAGCTCGCAGCGCCCAGGCCACCGCCGGCCAAGGCTTCGGGACTCAGGCGCGCCATCATCAAAGTGTCGGTCAGCACCATGAGCATGTGGGCCAACTGCGAGGCGATCAGCGGCCCGGAAAGCCGCAGAATGGCCCAGAGTTCGGTACGTGCCGGATGCTGCATAATCATCACGCTCTGAAAGTCATAGAATTGGGGGAGGGTTGATTCTCGGCGCTCTCAGCCCATTGCACAAAGGGATAAATGCGATCGTTTGCATGATTAAAACTCATGCTCCTATCGAGTCTGGTAGGGTTCTCGTATTGAGTTGTCGGAGCTTTCCCAATGTCTCGTCGTCTTCCACCGCTTTATGCCCTGCGCGCCTTTGAGGCCGCTTCCCGGCACAACTCTTTCACTCGCGCCGCCGAAGAACTGTCCATCACCCAAAGTGCGGTGAGCCGGCATATCCGCACCCTCGAAGAGCATTTTGCCTGTCGCCTGTTCCAGCGCAGCGGTCGCCACCTGCAACTTACCGAGGCCGCACGGCTGCTGTTGCCCGGCGTGCGCGAGGGGTTCGCCGCGTTGGAGCGGGCCTGCCATACCCTCAATAGCGAGGACGACATCCTGCGCATGAAGGCCCCCTCCACCCTGACCATGCGTTGGCTGCTGGCGCGGCTCAGTCGTTTTCGGCATTTGCAGCCGGGCAATGAGGTGCAACTGACCAGCGCGTGGATGAGCGTTGACGAAGTGGACTTCAACCAAGAGCCGTTCGACTGTGCCGTCCTACTCAGCAATGGCCATTTCCCCACGGATTGGGAGGCGTGTCGCCTGTTCCCCGAGATGCTGATTCCCGTCGGCGCCCCCAACCTGCTCGACGACGGCCCCTGGGACGCGGCGCGACTGGCCACGGCCGAGCTGCTGCACCCGACGCCGGATCGACGCGATTGGCGCTACTGGCTGGAGCGCATGGGGCTGTCGTCCCAAGTGTCGCTCAAGGGGGGGCAAGTCTTCGATACCCTGGAACTAGGCATGATCGCGGCGGCGCGGGGGTACGGCGTGTCCATGGGCGACCTGCTGATGGTGGCCGAAGACGTGGCGCAGGGGAGGCTGAGCCTGCCATGGCCCAGCGCTGTGGCCAGTGGCGAGCACTATTATCTGGTCTGGCCGAAAACCCGTCCGGGTGGCGAGCGCCTGCGACGCCTGGCGGATTTCCTGCAAAGTGAAGTGCAAGCGATGGTGTTGCCTGCGGTGGAACGCTTCGATTGAAGCGCTTGTAGCGCTGGCGCGCAACCGTTTGCGTGATACCCCTGCAATTCGCTCAAGTATTGCGGTCACCCGCCGAAGTAGGTGTGTTGGAACCATCGTGCACCAACGTTTGCCCACTTAGATAATTTGCCGAGCAGCGCTATGAGATCAGGATGATCCTGGCCTCGGCCAGGAGCTCTCATGTCTCAACCTCGTGCCCGGATTGCCTCCCAACTCGGTATGGCCCTTGCCGTGATCCTGGCTGTCGCCATTGGCGGCAGTACTGTTTTTGCCCTGCGTTCCCTGGATGCCGCCAACCTTGACACCCGCGAGGAACATTTGGCCAGCGAGGCGCGGCTGCTCGCCGACCAGCTGAATACGTTCCATAGCACGCTGCGTGAAAGCACTCAGCGCCTGACGGGGCTGTTCGAGAAGCGCTTCAGCGCCGGCTTGAGCGTGCGCGCGGACCAGCCCATCGCGGTCGCCGGTGTGCAGACCCCGAGCCTGTACCTGGGCAGCGAGGTGCTGAACAACAACTTCACCGAAGTGGATGAGTTCAAGCAGATGTCCGGCGGCGTAGCCACGGTGTTCGTGCGCAGTGGCGACGACTTTATCCGGGTCAGCACCTCCCTGACCAAGCAGGACGGCAGTCGCGCCATTGGTACTGTGCTGGACCGCCAGAGCCCGGCGTATGCACGGGTGTTCAGCGGGCAGGCCTATATTGGTCGGGCGGTGTTGTTCGATCGCTCCTACATGACTCAGTACAGCCCTGTGCGTGACGCCAGCGGCAAAGTTATCGCGGTGCTGTTTATCGGTTTTGACTACACCGATGCGCAGAACGCCCAGTTCGAGAACCTCAAACGCTTCCGCATCGGCCAGACCGGTTCGCTGGCCTTGCTGGATGAACAGAAACATTGGCTGGTGTCGCCGACGGGTGTGCAGGCCCCGGAGCAAGCGGTGCCGGTGATGCTGGATCTGGCCAAGACCCCAGGCAAGGGGCGTTTCTGGAGCGATAAGAGCGAAGACTTCTACAGCGTATCGGTGCCGTTCGACGGCGGTCCGTGGGCAGTGGTCGCCAGCATGCCAAAGGCGGAAATTCGCGCGGTCACCTGGGCCGTCGGCCTGCGTCTGGTGATCGGCAGTGTGTTGGCAATGTTGCTGGCGGTGGGTGCGACGGTCTGGTTGTTGCGCAGCAAACTGGCGCCGTTGGGCGATTTGGTGCGTCAGGCCGAAGCCCTGGGCGCTGGGGATTTGAGTGCTCGCCTGAACGTCTCCAGCCATGACGAGATCGGCCAACTGGCGCGGGCCTTCAACCAGATGGGTGAAGCGCTGTCGACCATGGTGTCGCATATCCGCAAGGCGGCCGAAGAGGTCAACGGTCGTGCTCAGGCGCTGTCCGGGTTGTCCGGGGGCGCCTATGAGGGCATGGAGCAGCAGTCCGGCGAAATCACCAGCATGGCCGGCGCGGTGGAAGAGTTCAGCGCCACATCGCTGAACATCGCCGACAACATGGGCAACACCGAACGTCTGGCTCAAGAGAACGCCCAACAGACCCGGATCGGACGCAACTCGATGCAGGAAGCCTCGTCGTCCCTGGAGCATATCGCCACGGCACTGAACAGCACCGCAACGGTGATCAACACATTGGGTCAGCGTTCCCAGGAGATCGGCGGCATCGTCGGTGTGATCACCGCCATTGCCGAACAGACCAACCTGCTGGCGCTCAACGCCGCCATTGAGGCTGCGCGGGCCGGTGAGCAAGGCCGTGGTTTCGCTGTAGTGGCGGACGAAGTGCGCAACCTGGCTTCGCGTACACGTGAAGCCACCGATGAAATTTCCGGGATGATCCAAAGCATTCAGAAAGAAACCGGCAACGCCATCAGCACCATGGAGCAAGGCAAGGTGCTGATGCAGGAAGGCTTGTCGCGCAACGCCGACGTGGCGTCGGCCCTGGCGCGTATCGACGAACAAAGCCGCTCGGCCGGTCAGCAGTTCGCTGCGATTACCACGGCTACCCAGGAACAGAGCAGCACCGCGACTTTGCTCAGCAGCAACCTGCAGAGCATTGCGCTGGCCAACAGTGAACAGCGCGAAGTCGTCTCGAACCTGGCGATCACCGCCAAGGAGTTGGAGACGCTGGCGTCGGGCTTGCGGCATGAGGTGGATCGCTTCCGCTGAAGCGCTGTTGACCAGGGGGGAGGCTCACGTGATAGCCGCCGGGCGGTATTGCAGCGCCTCCTTCAGATGCTCGCGAGTGATCGTAGCCTCCTGCTCCAGATCGGCTAACGTGCGGGCCACCTTGAGTAAGCGGTGAGCCGCGCGCAAGGATAGTGTCAGCCGCTCGCAGGCACTCTCCAGCCAGCTCTCGTCGGCCTTCGCCAGCCTGCAATGCTCGCGCAACCCCGGCAGATCCAGAAACGCATTGGCACAGCCCTGGCGTTTTTCCTGCTGCTCCCGCGCGTTGGCAACCTGTGCGGCCGCTGTTGCTGTGTTATCCCCGGCTGCCAGTGCCGGGTTCAGCGCCGTGGTTTCCCGTGCAACCGTCAGGTGCAAGTCGATCCGGTCCAGCAACGGCCCGGACAGTTTGTTGCGATAGCGCTGGATCTGCTCCGGCGTGCAGCGACAGCGCCCGGTGGTGTCACCCAGATAACCGCAGGGGCAGGGGTTCATTGCGGCCACTAGTTGGAAACGCGCCGGGAACCTTACGCGGTCGCGCGCGCGGGAAATCACGATATGCCCTGACTCCAGCGGCTCGCGCAGTACCTCCAGCACCTTGCGATCGAATTCCGGTAATTCATCCAGAAACAGCACACCGTGATGGGCCAGGGTGATTTCCCCCGGCTGGGGTTTCGAGCCACCGCCCACCAAGGCCGGCCCGGACGCGGAGTGATGGGGCTGGCGAAACGGCCGATGGGGCCAATGGCTCAGAGGCGCCAGGCTGACCACCGACTGGATGGCCGCGACTTCCAGGGCTTCGTGTTCGGTCAAAGGCGGCAGCAGACCGGGCAGGCGGCTGGCGAGCAAGGTTTTGCCGGTGCCGGGCGGGCCGCTGAACAGCAGGTTATGCGCACCGGCCGCAGCAAGCAGCAAAGCACGCTTGGCCGCCAATTGGCCCTGCACTTCACTAAGGTCCGGATAGGGCTTGTTCAAATACAGCAAGCCATCGGACTTGTATGGCTCTATCGGCACCTGGCCGTTCAAGTGCGCCACCACTTGTAGCAAGTGATCCACTGCAATCACCTTCAAGCCCGATGCCAGGCAGGCTTCTTCGGCGTTCGCACGCGGCACTATCACCGTGCGTCCCGCCTTGCGCGCAGCCAGTGCCGCCGGCAGTACACCTTTCACCGCGCGTACCTCGCCGGACAGGGCCAGTTCGCCCAGGCACTCCACGTCATCGAGCATCAGTGCCGGCACTTGCACACTCGCCGCCAGGATGCCCAAGGCAATCGCCAGGTCAAAACGCCCGCCGTCCTTGGGCAGGTCAGCGGGCGCGAGATTGAGGGTGATGCGACGGGCAGGGTATTGCAGCGCGGAGTTGAGAATGGCGCTGCGCACGCGGTCTTTGCTTTCCTTGACTGCGGTTTCGGGCAGCCCCACCAGCGTCAGGGACGGCAGGCCGTTGGCCATATGCACTTCGACGGTGACGGCGGGCGCTTCGACGCCGATCTGGGCGCGGCTGTGGACGATGGCGAGGGACATGCTCGTTCCTTGAAAAGTGAGGGCCGCTTCCTGCGGTTTTTCAAGGGTAGACGAGGTGGGTAAGAGCGGGGCGGGGAGGTTTTACTGAACGTATCTTGGGTAGGGGGAGCGTGAGCCTGTTCGCGAAGATCTGCGCGAACAGGCTCGTCTCAACAGAGGTATGGGCTATTTCTGATCAGGCGTCAGCCGCGCTTCCAACTCCGCCACCTTCGCCTCCAGGCTCTCCAGCCGCGCACGCGTGCGGGCCAGCACGACCATCTGGCTGTCGAATTCTTCACGGCTGACCAGGTCGAGCTTGCTGAAACCGCTTTGCAGCAAGGCCTTGAACTGGCTTTCGATTTCATTGCGGGGCAACGGAGTTTCTCCGCTGAATAGGCGAGAGGCGTGGCCGCTCAGGGCGTCGAGGAAATCTTTGGGCGCGAGCATGGGAAATATTCCGGAAAAACTGTTGGCGGGCAGTGTATCACGCGCCGTCTATAGTCTTTTTCACGGCCTTGGGCGCACGCTTTTCGCGCAGAGGGGCGGCGGGCCACGCACCGTTTTCGTGCGCATTACGCTCACCAAAACGACCCGCAGGTGGGCATAAGTGGGCAAAGGATTGATTTCAGTGGTTTTTACGGAGCTGGCAAGGTTTCTGCTTAGACGATCATGACCCATGCACTGATGCAGTCGCTGTGACGAATGCAGTGCGCCGATGGATCAGGGGTACAGGTTTGTCACCAGTGGTTAGCTGGCGTCGCAACGGCATAGCCGAGGCGACGACGCGTTACAAAGCCAGGCACTGCGCTTAGACTTGAGACGGGTTTGTTTTCCTGGGGCAAGTCCACCAATTCGGGAGAGAGTTTTCATGAAGCTAGTCACTGCCATCATCAAGCCGTTCAAGTTGGACGATGTACGCGAGTCGTTGTCCGAGATCGGCGTGCAGGGCATTACCGTTACTGAGGTCAAAGGCTTCGGTCGGCAGAAGGGTCACACCGAGCTGTATCGCGGCGCGGAATACGTAGTGGATTTCCTGCCGAAGGTGAAGATTGATGTCGCCATTGACGACAAGGATCTTGACCGGGTTATCGAGGCGATAACCAAGGCCGCCAACACCGGCAAGATCGGTGACGGCAAGATCTTCGTGGTCAATCTGGAACAGGCTATTCGCATCCGTACCGGCGAAACCGATACCGACGCAATCTAAGCCGCCAAACCCCAACGCCCCAGGAGAAAACAATATGACTCTGCGTAAATTCGCAGGGCTCGGAGCCCTGTTGTCCATCGTAATGCCAAGCCTGGCCATGGCGGCAGACGAAGTGGCTGCTCCAGTCCTCAATTCCGGCGACACCGCGTGGATGCTGACATCCACTGCGCTGGTGCTGTTCATGACCATCCCTGGCCTGGCGCTGTTCTACGGCGGCATGGTTCGCTCCAAAAATATTCTGTCGGTGATGATGCAGTGCTTCGCCATCACGGGCCTGATCAGCATCCTGTGGGTTATCTACGGTTACAGCATCGCGTTCGATACCACTGGTATGGAACAGGGCGTGGTCAACTTCAATTCCTTCTTCGGCGGCATGGGCAAGGCGTTCCTGGCGGGTGTCACCCCGGCCAGCATCACCGGGCCGGCGGCGTTGTTCCCCGAAGCGGTGTTCATCACCTTCCAGATGACCTTCGCGATCATCACCCCGGCACTCATCGTCGGCGCCTTCGCCGAGCGCATGAAGTTCTCCGCCATGCTGATCTTCATGGCCATCTGGTTCACTCTGGTCTACGCACCGATCGCACACATGGTGTGGAGCGGCAACGGCGGCCTGTTGTGGGACTGGGGCGTGCTGGACTTCGCCGGCGGCACCGTGGTGCACATCAACGCCGGTGTCGCGGGCCTGGTGGCGTGCATCGTGCTCGGCAAGCGTAAAGGCTACCCGACCACGCCGATGGCGCCGCACAACCTGGGTTACACCCTGATCGGCGCGGCCATGCTGTGGATCGGCTGGTTTGGTTTCAACGCCGGTTCCGCGGCGGCCGCCAACGGCACCGCCGGCATGGCGATGCTGGTGACTCAGATCGCCACCGCTGCTGCCGCGCTTGGCTGGATGTTCGCCGAGTGGATTACCCACGGTAAGCCAAGCGCACTGGGCATCGCTTCGGGCGTGGTCGCAGGTCTGGTTGCCGTCACGCCAGCTGCCGGCACCGTAGGCCCGATGGGCGCCCTGGTGATTGGCTTGGTGGCCGGTGTGATTTGCTTCTTCTGCGCCACCAGCCTTAAGCGCAAGCTGGGCTATGACGACTCCCTGGACGCCTTCGGTGTGCACGGTATCGGCGGTATCGTCGGTGCGATCCTCACCGGTGTGTTCGCAGCCCCTGCGTTGGGCGGCTTCGGCACCGTGACGGACGTAGCGGCACAAGTATGGATCCAGTGCAAAGGTGTGGGCTTCACCGTGATCTACACGGCGATCGTCACCTACGTCATCCTCAAGGTGCTGGACATGGTCATGGGCCTGCGTGTCACCGAAGAGGAAGAGGCGGTTGGCCTCGATCTGGCGCAACACAACGAGCGCGGCTACAACTTGTAAGTACGCGAAAAAAAGATGCCCGGCTTGCCGGGCATTTTTTTGTCTGGCGTTTGTCAGTCATAGGGCGTGCGGCCATTTTTGTGCAGCGTTTGTGAAGGGACGCACACGGCATTTTTCAGCGTGCGAATGTCTTACAGGCATGTAGGCGTATTCGACACTTTGTTTTTTCCCAGAGCGCGCTAGAATGCGCGCCGATGGGCGGAGAACTGTATGTGGCAACAGACCCTGATTACCCTGCGGGCCAGGCCCCGGGGCTTTCACCTGGTGACCGACGAGTTGCTTGCCGGCTTGCCCGAATTGAAGGCATGTCGTGTAGGACTGTTGCACCTGTGGCTGCAGCACACTTCGGCCTCGTTGACTATCAACGAGAACGCCGACCCGGCGGTTCGCCGTGACTTCGAACGTTTTTTCAACTCGCTGGTACCACAAGGCCGTGCAGGGTTCGAACACAACGACGAAGGTCCGGACGATCTGCCGGCGCACTTCAAGGCCAGTCTCCTGGGCTGCCAGCTGAGTTTGCCGGTGAAGACCGGCCGCTTGGCGATGGGGACATGGCAAGGTGTTTATCTGGGCGAGCACCGTGATCATGGCGGTGCTCGTAAAGTCCTCGCCACTTTGCACGGTGATGGGGCATAAGCCACTGGTTGGCCGGTGGACGTTGATTTTTTTCCAGCCGCCTCGACAGAGGATCAAGCTGGGCTATAACTAATCTGCTTTTCGCAAGTCATGAGGTAGAACATGAGCGACGATGATCTGGAAAACGACGAACTTGAAGTAGGTGACGACGACGAGGCTGATGATAGTCTCGACGCGGCAGCTGTTGACGACGACGTTACTGGCGAGGCCGATGACAGTGTCGGCGATGACGCAGCTCCTAAAGCCAAAGGCAAAGCCAAGGCCGCGGTTTCGGTCGATGAGTTGCCAAGCGTTGAAGCCAAGAACAAAGAGCGTGATGCCCTGGCCCGTGCGATGGAAGAGTTCCTCGCTAAAGGCGGCAAAGTGGTCGAAGTCGAGCCCAACGTGGTAGCCGATCCGCCCAAGAAGCCGGATAACAAGTACGGCAGCCGACCTATCTGAGGTCAGCCACCCGCTTGTAAGAAAAAGCCCGCCGTCGCTGCGGGCTTTTTCATGCCTGATGTTTTTAGTCTTATGCGATTCAAATGTGGGAGGAGGTTTACCCCCGATAGCAGGGGATCAGTCCCTCAATTGCTGGCTGACCTATAGTAATCGGGGGCAAGTCCTCTCCCACCGCTGGATCTACGAGGTTATTGCCAGCTGCGGAGCAGTTCCGGCAACTCCGTCAGGCTGCGAATCTGCGCATCCGGGCGCTTATCCGCCTCCCAATCCTTGCCCGTCGGGTTGAACCACACCGCACGCAGCCCCGCCTGCTGTGCGCCGGCAATGTCGTCCCCTGGATGATCACCCACATGCACTGCCGCGTCCGCATTCACGCCGCCACGCTGCAAGGCTTCCTGAAACAACCGTGCATCCGGTTTGGCAATGCCGACATCCTCGGCCCGCAGGGCGAAGTGAAAGTAGTCCGCCAGGCCGACCCGCTGTACGTCAGCGTTACCGTTGGTGATAACCCCCAGCAGGTATTGGCGACGTAGCGCCTGCAGCATGGGTTCGGCCTCGGGGAAGACCGTCAGTTGATGGCGTGCATGGATGAACGCCTCAAAGCACACATCCGCCATTTCGGTGGCCTCGGGCTGTGGATAACCAGCCTCTTCGAATGCGTGCGTCAGTACCCGATGGCGCAACAGGCTGATGCGGTGCTTGAGTTCCGGGTGACGTTCCAGCACCTGTTGGCGCAATCTGGCGAAATGCTCCAGAGGCAGGTCGCCGACTTTGGACGCGTGGGTCGCCAGCCATTCGCGCATCGACGCTTCGGCGCTGATGATGACCGGTACGTTGTCCCAGAGCGTGTCGTCCAGGTCGAAAGTGATCAGCTTGATAGTCATGAGTCGCCGCCCTTGATGCGTTTGGCCCTTGGATGGGCGCTGTCGTACACCGTTGCCAGGTGTTGAAAATCCAGGTGGGTGTAGATCTGTGTGGTCTTGATATCGGAGTGCCCGAGCAGTTCCTGTACGGCGCGCAGGTCTTGGGACGATTCCAGCAGATGACTGGCAAAGGAGTGCCGCAGCATATGCGGGTGCAGGTTTTGCCCCAATTCGCGCTCGCCCGCGGCCTTGACCCGGACCTGAATCGCCCGTGGCCCGAGGCGACGGCCCTTCTGGCTGATGAAGACGGCGTCGTCCGCCGGGTTGGCCAAAGCCCGCAGCGCCAACCAATGCTGCAACGCTTCGCGGGCCTTGCTGCCCACGGGCAGTACGCGGGTCTTGCTGCCTTTACCGAGCACTTGCACCAAGCCGTCCGCCAGATCCAGTTGGTCGAGATTCAAGCTGGTCAGCTCCGACAAGCGCAGGCCTGAGGAATAGAACAGCTCAAGGATTGCCTGGTCGCGGTGGGCGAGGAAGTCATCCTCTACCGCGCCTTCCAGCAATTGCAGGGCGCGATCGGTATCCAAGGTCTTGGGCAGGCGCCGTTCGCCCTTGGGTGGTGACAGGCCATTGGCCGGGTCGTGGTCGCACAGGCCTTCGCGATTGAGGTAGTGATAAAGCCCGCGCACCGCCGACAGTAGACGAGACAGGCTGCGCGAGGATTGCCCCTGCTGATGCAGGCGTGCGATCAAACTGCGCAGGCTTTGGATATCCAGCGCCTTCCAGCTGCCGATCTGCTGCTTTTCGCAGTAGGTCAGAACCTTGTTCAAGTCCCGCCGGTAGGCTTCCAGCGTGTGGGGCGACACCTGGCGCTCGTTGCGCAGGTGCGCGCAGTAAGCGTCCAGTTGCCGTTCCATAACTAGCGCACCGCGCGCAGGGAAGTGGTGAAGCGCGGCAGGACGCGGCCGAGCACTTCGGCGATATAGGTCAGGAACAGCGTGCCCACCGAGCTTTTGTAGTGCGCAGGGTCGCGGCTGCCAATAGCCAATACGCCATGCAAGCCTTGATGGCTGAGGGCGACCACGGCGGTGGAGCCGATCTGTTTTCGCTGTTCGGCGCCGAACAGGAAGTCCAGTTCATGTTCGCGCAAGGTGCCGCTGACGGTCTTGCCTTCGCACAGCAGCCCGCCGATAGCGGTTTGAGCTTCGCTGCCACTGACCCAGCGGCCCACCGGCATCGGGTTGTCGCTGAACAGAATGAGGCTGACAAAAGGCACCTGGAAGTCCTGGCGCAGGCTGTCTTCCACGGCCATCACCGTTTCTTCCAGGCTGGTGGCGTCCAGCAGGGTCAGTATCAGGCGGCGGGTTTTGTCGAACAGGCGATCGTTGTCGCGGGCCACGTCCATCAGGTGCGAGAGCCGATGGCGCATTTCGATATTGCGCTCGCGCAGGATCTTCATTTGTCGTTCCACCAACGACACGGTATCGCCGCGCTGGTGGGGGATGCGCAAGGCCGGCAGCAGTTCGTCATGTTCGACGAAGAAATCCGGATGAGCCTCAAGGTACGCCGCGACGGCAGCGGCCTCCAGAGTTTCGCTCGGGGATGCTTGTGCGGGTACTTGAGGCTTATCGGTCATTGGATTGGCTCACTCATAGACGGACCTGTCCTTCGTATACGCGCGTGGCCGGCCCGGTCATCATCACCGGGTGGCCCGGGCCCGCCCATTCGATGGACAAGCGCCCACCGGGCAGGTCGATCAGCAGCGGCGAATCCATCCACCCCTGGGTGATCGCGGCGACGGCAGCGGCGCAGGCGCCGGTACCGCAGGCCTGGGTTTCGCCGGCGCCCCGTTCCCACACGCGCAATTGCGCGCGGTGACGGTCGATCACCTGCAAAAAGCCCACATTGACCCGCGCCGGAAAGCGCGGGTGGTTTTCGATTTTCGGCCCCAGTTCATGCACCGGGGCGTTATTGATATCGGTGACGCGCAGCACGGCGTGGGGGTTGCCCATGGACACGGCCGCCAGGTCGACCACTTTGCCGTCGACCTCTACGGCATAACTGGTCGCCTGCTCGCTGGCCTGGAACGGAATATCCGCCGGCACCAGACGTGGCGCGCCCATGTTGACGCTGATCTGGCCGTCGTTGCGGATATCCAGCTCGATCACGCCGCTCTTGGTCTCGACGCGAATCTGGCGTTTGGCGGTCAGGCGTTTGTCCAGCACGAAGCGCGCAAAGCAGCGCGCACCATTGCCGCACTGTTCCACTTCGGAACCGTCGGAGTTGAAGATCCGGTAACGGAAATCCACCTCCGGGTTAGTGGGCGCTTCAACGATCAGTAATTGGTCGAAGCCGACGCCGGTATGCCGGTCGCCCCACTGTTTGGCGTGCTTGGGCAGGATATGCGCGTGCTGGCTGACCAGGTCGAGAACCATGAAATCATTGCCCAGCCCGTGCATCTTGGTAAAACGCAGCAGCATGGCTTACTCCGGCAGCAGGCTTTCGCCAGCATACAACTCGGCTACCGTCTCGCGGCGACGCACTTCAAACGCTTGATCACCGTCCACCAGCACCTCGGCGGTACGGCCGCGGGTGTTGTAGTTGGAACTCATGACAAACCCGTAGGCACCGGCCGAATGCACGGCCAGCAGATCGCCTTCTTCCAGGGCGAGCTGACGATCCTTGGCCAGGAAGTCACCGGTCTCGCAGATCGGGCCGACGATGTCATAGGCGCGCGCTTCACTGTTGCGAGGCGTTACGGCGGTGACATTCATCCAGGCCTGGTACAGCGCCGGGCGGATCAGATCGTTCATCGCCGCGTCGACGATGGCGAAATCCTTATGCTCGGTGTGCTTGAGGTACTCGACCTGGGTCAGCAGTACGCCCGCGTTAGCGACGATATAGCGGCCCGGTTCGAACATCAGCGCCAGATCGCGGCCCTCGATGCGCTCGCGCACGGCCTGGATGTAATCGGCAATCAGCGGCGGCTCTTCATCGCGATAACGCACGCCGACGCCACCGCCCAGATCGATGTGGCGCAGGTAAATGCCACAGTCGCCCAGGCGGTCGATCAGTGCCAGCAGGCGGTCGAGCGCATCCAGGAACGGTGGCAGCGTGGTCAATTGCGAGCCGATATGGCAATCGACACCCAGCACTTCCAGGTTCGGCAGTTGGGCGGCGCGGATGTACACGTCCTCGGCGTCGGCAATCGCGATGCCGAACTTGTTCTCTTTGAGACCGGTGGAAATATACGGGTGGGTGCCAGCATCGACATCCGGGTTGACGCGCAGGGAGATCGGCGCACGAACACCCATCTCGGCGGCCACGACCTGGAGGCGCTCCAGCTCTTCGCTGGACTCGACGTTAAAGCAATGCACGCCGACTTCCAGGGCGCGGCGCATATCTTCGCGGCTCTTGCCGACGCCGGAGAACACGATTTTGTCGGCCTGGCCGCCGGCGGCCAAAACACGTTCCAGCTCGCCACGGGACACAATGTCGAAACCGGCGCCCAGGCGCGCCAGGACATTGAGCACACCCAGGTTCGAGTTGGCCTTGACCGCGTAGCACACCAGGTGCGGCACGCCATTCAACGAATCGGTAAACGAGCGGTATTGCGCTTCGATGTGCGCACGGGAGTACACGTACGTCGGGGTGCCAAAGCGTTCGGCAATCGCGGACAGCGCCACGCCTTCCGCGAACAGCTCGCCGTCCCGGTAGTTAAAAGCGTCCATGGGGTTCCCTTATTCGAAGGTGTCGTGCTTATGCGCTTTTGCTGGCTTTTGCGACGATTGCGCCTGTTCGTTCGGGTCTTTGCTGTCATCGGGCAGGTACAGTGGGCCTTTTTGACCACAGGCACTAACGAGGCAAGCGACCGCGACGAGCGCAGCAAGGGAAGAGATCAGGCGCTTCATGGCGAAATCCTTGAATATGCATTAATTGCGCCCGAGTATACCCACCACCCGCCAGCTTGCCTATGCGCTGGAATACCCGTCCGGCGGGGGTTTGCCGTCTTAAGCGCGAAGCAGACTACGCTGGCTTGGGATATTTCATACCGAGATCGGTAATGAAATCGGTATCCTTTGCAATCGGCGAAGCTCGCCCGTATCGTGCGGCGCTTGAGCAAAACCAGACACTTTCGAGGTTGCCACAATGAGTTTGACCGAAGCCCGTTTTCACGACTTGGTGGATGCGACCCAGCAGGCGCTGGAGGATATTTTTGATGACAGCGGCCTGGACGTGGACTTGGAAAACTCGGCAGGCGTGCTGACGGTCAAGTTCGAGAACGGCACCCAGTTGATCTTCAGTCGCCAGGAGCCGCTGCGTCAGCTATGGCTGGCAGCACGTTCGGGTGGTTTTCACTTTGATTACAACGAAGAAGACAGCAATTGGCAGTGCGATACCAGCGATGAGCTGTTGAGTGAAATGCTCGCGCGCCTCACCCTGGAACAAGCCGGCGTCGAGCTGGAATTCGACGAGATCTGACCGTGACCCAGCCTGCACCCGTACGCCCGCCCAAGCCGCTGTTCAGCAATGTCAGCCCGGCGGTGCCGTCACCTTGTATCAGTTTGTGTCGTCTGGATGAGCACAAAGTCTGCCTTGGCTGCTTCCGGCATGTCGAAGACATTCGCGAATGGCGCTCCGCCGACGATGATCGGCGTCGGGTGATCCGCGCCGAAGCCGAGCAGCGCAGGGCCCGCGCCTGAGGCCGTCTTGTTTATTTGTGACGCTGTGTTAGTGTCCGGCTACGCCTCAACTCATCGAGGCCCGTGAGAACCCCGCCTTTTTCTGGCGGGGTTTTGCTTTTTTGTGCAGAAAAAAGGAGTCTGCCTGAATCATGACCACCGCACCGTCCATCATCCTCACCCGCCTTGACGTGCAGCGTCTGGAGCAACTGATCGATCGCTTGGGCGACGAGTCTCCCGGCGTCGAAGCGTTGCAAGCCGAACTCGACCGCGCCGAAGATGTGGTCGGCCACGATGAAGTGCCTGCGGGTGTCGTGACCATGAATTCCAGCGTGCATTGCCGCGAGCAAGGCAGCGGTAAGGACTATCACCTGACCCTGGTCTACCCCAAAGACGCCAACGCCGACGCCGGCAAGATCTCGATCCTGGCGCCTGTCGGCAGCGCGCTGCTCGGCCTGCAGGTGGGCCAGCATATCGACTGGCCGGCTCCGGGTGGCAAGACCCTCAAACTGGAACTGCTCAGTGTCGAAGGCCAGCCAAAAGATGGTGGCGACTTTCCTCTCTAAATCTGGCTCAGCGCTTCGTTGAGCGATCGTTCCAGCTCGGCCTTATAGCGCAGATACAGGTTGCTTGGGCTTTGCACATCACCGAGCAGGCCTGACAGGTCCAGGTCGGTGATGTAGCAGCGGTAGCGCTCGGGTTCCCGGCGCTGCCCGACAATCTCCTGGGCGACCACGGTGAAGAGTTGATCACCGAATTCCAGCTCGGAAAACTCCCGCTGATTGCAGTACAGGGTGATGCTCACTTGGCCCGGTGCCGCCTTGCCGATAATCGCCTGCACGTCATAGAACGGTTTGTTCGCCGGGGTCAAAGGCGCTGGCCGAGGTTCGACGCCACGGGCGCGGCCGCTGCCTGATGGCAACAACTGGTAATACAGCGTTTGCACGGCACTCATCGGTTGCTGCGGGTCCAGCGGCGACAGCGCATCGCGGCGATAAATGATCGATTGCAAAAAGCGCTGCAACGGCACCAACAGGCTCTGTTCATCATGGAAGGGCAAGCGCTGTTGCCAGAGCGAGTTGAACTCATCGAGCACGTACAACTCGGCGAAATCTTCATTGACCCGGTAGAACACCTGCACGCAGGCCGCCATGCCCATGGGCAGCAAGAGCGCCAGGTCGTGATCTTCCAGGGCCATGGCGTCCAGGTGTAGCGGACTGTAGCTGGCCAATTCTTCGCTGAGGTAAGCGATCAGCGCCTCCTGAGTGGCCAACGAAACGTGGGTGGCCTGGCCCGGCATCAACTCCATCACATGGTAGTGCTGCTGCACTTGCAGCAGATAGCGATGGTTGGACTGACCCAGCAGCAGGTGTTGCGCGGTGTCGAAGACTTCCTCCACACGTTGCGCGATGAATTGCGCACGGTTGTGACAGAAGCAGCGCACCCGCAGGCGCGGCAGATGACCCGGTGGCAGCTGGTTGAGGTAATCCCGTAAGCAATCGAGCAACGCATGGGGGCCGTCGTAGCGGCTGACCATCACCTCGTTCCAGCTGTTGAGGGTCACTTGGTCGAGGGTCAGCACCAGATTATCGCGCACCCCGGCGTAACTCAGGGAATCGGTGCGCTCGGTGGTCATCAGGATGTTCAGCTCGCGGTGATGCTTGAGCGGGTCGACGCCGACATTGATCAGCAACAGCACCTCCTCGGGTACCGCCGAACGCAGCAGGCGCTCTTCATCGACGCTGGCCAGGGGCAAAGCGATGGTCTGTTGCAGGCTGCCCAACAGATTGAACAGCTCGAATTCGGTCATGTCGCTGACACCGGGGTGCAGGGCCAGCCGTGTGCTGCTGTCGATGACGCCGTTGCGATGGCACCAGGTGAGCATTTCCAGCAGATCGCGGCTGCGCTTGATCGGCGCGAAGTGTTCGCACTCCAGAGCAGTGAGATTGCCGTTATATAAACTCCAGTGATGCTGGCCCGGCTCTTTGCGGTTAGGCGATTGAAGCAGGGTGAGGGTGTCTTCGGCCAAGTCTGGGGCGATACCCGGGTTGATAAATTCGACTTTGCCGGCTTTGCGTTCGAACGCGGCGTACAGGCGCCGGCCCAGCACATTGAGGTCGCGCTTGTTGATCAAGCTGACGGTCTGTTCGGTGCGGGCGAATTGGGTCAGGAAGCGGTAGCTGTGGTTGAGCTCGTTGACCAGGGCGCGGCGTTCGGAAGCCACTTGGCGCACCTTCCACTGGCTTCGGCTATCCAGTAACGCCAGTTGGCGCGGATCCCAACCCCATTCCTGGGCCAAGCGTTCGAGCAACAGGTGTTGCCAACTGCTGGCGCGCTGCCCGGCGCTGAGCTTGCGGTTGACCTTCAGGTACAGACTGCGCCGCACCAGCTCCAGCCGTTCCGGCTCGTTACGCTGCTTGAGGTAGCCCTCGATATGGCGGTAGACCACAACGTAGGGGTCCAGCTCGTCCAAGTCCATTTGATTGGCGTACACGGCCTGTTTGAAGCGCAGGCTCAGGCATTGCACCTGCGGGTGTTCGCTGGCGTACACCTCGGTCAGCAACAGCTTGAGCACCGACTTGTACGGCGACTCGATGCCTTTGAACAACTGCCACAGCCCGGCGCCCATGAATTCGCCCGGTGGGATGCGCGCCAGATGGCCAAGGTCCAGAGTTTCGTCGGCGCGTATAAAGCGCTTGGACAGCAGCGTATGGGTGAATTCGGCGTAGCGGGTTTCTTCATATACCGGCACCAGCCACCAGATCGGTGTACGCCCGGCCAGCCAGATGGCGGTGCGATAGAACTCATCGAGCAGCAAATAGTGCTGGGTCGTGCCGCAGTCGTCGGAGCTGAGTTGGGTGTCGCGCTCGCCGAGTACGAAGCGCGTCGGTTCGATCAGAAAAAAGTGCGCCTCGGCGCCCATGCTCTGGGCCCAGGCCTCCAGCAATTGGCACTTTTTGCGCAGTTCGGCCAGCTCGTTTTCGCCCAGATCCGCCGCGTGGCATACCCACACATCCATGTCGCTTTGGTCGGCCTGGGCCAACGTGCCAAGGCTGCCCATCAGGAACAGCCCATGGATCGGTCGGGGTGGGTTGCCATGGCGCGGTTTATAGGCGAACGAGCGCGTCAGGCGCTGGGCTTCGATCAGTGCTTGGGGGGTAGGCTCGAAATTCGACAGCCCCGCCGGCGTGCTGCCCGAGACATAACCGGGCAAGAGCGGGTGATTGACGTGAAAGAACAGCGGCAACAGGGTCAGTACGCTTTGCTGGCGAGGTGTCAGCCCCTCGACGGCGCGGGCCATGCGGCCTTCATTGAGCGCCATGAAACGCGCGCGCAACTGTGCCAGCACCTTGCGGTCGATGCCTTCGTCCAAGTCGGGGCGGATTTCATGGGTGCGGGTCATGTCGAACTCGTTGGCTCGCAGAGCCCGGCGTGGGCGGCCGTGTAGGAGTTTACAGTCAGAAACGTAGGAGGTTTAGAGGGAAATGGTTTTTTGGCGTCAGAATTTTACAGTCGCTCAGGCGACGCCCTCGGAATCCGCGGCGGCGGACTCCATGGGCGGCATCCGGAATCAGGCGGCTTCTTTGTTCGTGGCAGTGGTCAAGATGGTCAGCAGGGTTTGCGCTTGCTCGGCAGCATCGCGGCCAAGGCTGGTCAGATAGCCCCCATCCGGCTGGTCGATCAGTTTTTTATCGAAGAGACGTTTGACTGCGGCGATAGCGCTGGGCGCGGCGGTCTGATGGACTTTCAAGCCTTCCTGGGTGCTGTCCAAGGGGAAGAGTGCGAGGATTTCCAGTTCGGCAACCAACTCAGGGGTATACGACATAAGGACTCCAGACTTTCTAAATTTATTAGAGGCTAGCAGGCCATAAGGTGAACTCACTTTGCCGAACTGTCCAGCGTGTTGCTGCGTCTCGGAGCTATTCCTTTTCCGGCGGCAGCTCGGGCAGTGCGCGCAGCGCTGTTTCGTACCATTGGGTATCGAACGCGCGATCCTCGTCCAGCATGGCATCAATTTCGAAAGCCAGCACATGAGCCATCAGGTTTAGAATTTCTTCCCGCTCATAGCCCACCAACGTCAGCTTGTTGAATGTGGCCTTGGCGGCGGGTGGGTTGTCACTTTCGATCTGGTTTTCGATCGCTCCGATCAGCGTATGTTCGGCAAAAGCTTCTTCGTCATTGTCGATATCAGTGGGCTCGCTCATGGCGGTGCTCCTCAAGGAAAGGGCGCCAGTCTACCCCCATTCAAGCAGGTGATGCTGCTGGTCAAGCGGCCACCGGGCGTCTATAACGCTTGCAGCCAACCCCGCACACGGCCTGGAGGCTTTGCGATGCTCAAGCTTTACGGATTTTCGGTCAGCAACTACTACAACATGGTGAAACTGGCGCTGCTGGAGAAGGGCCTGCCCTTCGAAGAAGTACTGTTTTATGCCGGGCAGGCCCCTGACGTACTGGCGGTCAGCCCGCGCGGCAAGGTGCCGGTGCTGGAGGTGAAGCAGGGCTTTATCAATGAAACCAGCGTGATCTTGGAATATATCGAACAAACCCAGGAAGGGCCGTCACTGCTCCCGGCCGACCCGTTCGAGCGCGCCCAGGTGTTGGCCTTGTGCCGGGAAATCGAGCTCTATATCGAACTGCCCGCGCGCGCTTGCTTTGGCGAAGCGTTTTTTGGCGTAGCGGTTGCGGAGGCGATCAAGGAAAAATCCAAGGCGGAATTGCTCTTGGGCATCGCCTCGCTGGGGCGGCATGGCAAGTTTGCGCCGTTTGTAGCGGGGGAGAGCTTCACCATTGCGGATCTGTACTTCATGTACAGCTTGAACCTGGCCTGCGGGGTCGGCGAGAAGTTGTTCGGGCTAGACTTGCTGGCGCAGTTGCCGGCGGCCAAAGCGTTGCTGGATCGCCTTAACGCAATGCCCAACGCGCAAAAAGTGGAGGCGGACAGGCAAGCCGCGATGCCGGCGTTCCTGGCCATGGTGGCGGCGAAAAAGTGATCAAGTGTGGGAGGGGGCAAGCCCCTCCCACTACTGTACTCAGCGGCTGGCGAACAGGGCCTGGCCGCGCGCGACCGCTGCCTTGACCTGCGCCGGCGCGGTGCCGCCCACATGGTTACGGGCGTTGACCGAACCTTCCAGGGTCAGCACGGCAAACACGTCTTGCTCGATCTGATCGCTGAACTGGCGCAGTTCTTCCAGGCTCATTTCCGCCAGGTCCTTGCCGGTGTCCACGCCGTATTTCACGGCGTGGCCGACGATTTCGTGGCAGTCGCGGAACGGCAGGCCACGACGCACCAGGTAGTCCGCCAGGTCAGTCGCCGTGGAGAACCCGCGCAAAGCCGCTTCGCGCATGATGGCGTGCTTGGGCTTGATTGCTGGGATCATGTCGGCAAACGCGCGCAACGAATCGCGCAAAGTGTCGGCGGCGTCGAACAGCGGTTCCTTGTCTTCCTGATTGTCCTTGTTGTAGGCCAATGGCTGGCCCTTCATCAAGGTCAGCAGGCCCATCAGTGCGCCGAATACACGGCCGCTCTTGCCACGTACCAGCTCCGGCACGTCGGGGTTTTTCTTTTGCGGCATGATCGAGCTGCCGGTACAGAAACGGTCCGGCAAATCGATGAACTGGAATTGTGCACTGGTCCACAGCACCAGCTCTTCGGAGAACCGCGACAAGTGCATCATCGCGATGCTGGCGGCGGCGCAGAATTCGATGGCGAAGTCACGGTCCGAAACGCCATCCAGAGAGTTACCGCCCACGGCGTCGAAACCCAGCAGTTGCGCGGTGTATTCGCGGTCGATCGGGTAGGTCGTACCGGCCAGCGCGGCGCTGCCCAAAGGCATGCGATTGGCGCGCTTGCGGCAGTCCACCAGGCGTTCGTAGTCGCGGCTGAGCATTTCGAACCAGGCCAACAGGTGGTGGCCGAAGGTCACGGGCTGTGCGGTCTGCAGATGGGTGAAGCCGGGCATGATGGTGTCCGATTCACGCTCGGCCTGCTCAAGCAGGCCTTTTTGCAGGCGGGTGATTTCGGACAGGATCAGGTCGATTTCGTCACGCAGCCACAGGCGAATATCGGTAGCGACTTGGTCGTTACGGCTGCGTCCGGTGTGCAATTTCTTGCCAGTCACACCGATACGATCGGTGAGGCGGGCCTCGATATTCATGTGCACGTCTTCCAGGTCGACGCGCCAGTCGAACGTACCGGCTTCGATCTCACCGCGGATGGTGGTCAGGCCGTCGATGATGCTGTCGCGCTCGGCCTCGGTCAACACGCCGACCTTGGCCAGCATGGTGGCGTGGGCGATGGAGCCCATGATGTCGTGGCGGTACAGGCGCTGGTCGAAGGTGACGGAGGCGGTGAAGCGCGCGACGAAGGCGTCGACGGGTTCACTGAAGCGGCCGCCCCAGGACTGGTTGGTCTTGTCGGTGCTCATGGATTCGCTCGTGAGTTGCTTTAATAAAAAGGCGTGGAAGTGTGGCGCCGATCATAACAGGGTTGCTCGCGGAGGCGGTGGCGCGGGTCGTTGGCATTTTTATTTGTGCAAAGGATGGCTAAGTGCCTTGCCGTCGATCGCGTCCGGGATGAGACTGGAAAAAGAGACTTATTGAAACGATATTTGACGATTGAGCAATGTCGTCTCGGCAAGCGTCTACAGTTGGACTGATAGTGTGTGAATGCACCAAAGTCGGGTAACGCGGTCAGAGCCCAGACTAACCATTAAACAAGGGGGGTATTCGGATTGTGTATCAGCAAACCCTACGACGATGCCCGAAGGCAGCGGGTCTTGGGCGCTATTGAACAGGTCCGGGTAAATATGGGTGCCACCTTCGGGGCACTTTTTGCCGCTCGCACGAGTCTTAGCGTGGATCGCTGTGACGCAAGTCACCGCACCTGTCTACGTTATCCTTGTGCGAGACTCACGCAGGAATCCAGCGCAATATGAATGTCCTGATCGTTGATGACGAACCCCAAGCCCGCGAGCGACTGAGTCGTTTAATCAGTGAACTCGAGGGTTATACCGTTCTTGAACCGAGCGCCACCACCGGTGAGGAGGCGTTGACGCTGATCGACAGCCTCAAGCCCGATGTGCTGTTGCTCGATATCCGTATGCCGGGCCTGGATGGCCTGCAGGTTGCTGCCCGCCTGAGTGAGCGCGAATCGCCTCCGGCCTTGGTGTTGTGTGCGGCTCAGGATGAGTTTCCCGCGCAGACGCTGGAAGACAGTGGCGTGAGCTTCGTGACCAAACCGGTGACGGCCGAAGCGTTGCTCAAAGCCCTGAAGAAGGCCGAGCGTCCCAACCGCGCCCAGCTCGCCGCGTTGACCCAGCCTGCCGCCCAAAGTGGCAACGGCCCCCGCAGCCATATCAGTGCACGTACCCGCAAGGGCATCGAGTTGATCCCCCTGAATCAAGTGGTCTACTTCATCGCCGATCACAAGTACGTCACTCTGCGTCACGAAGCGGGTGAAGTCTTGTTGGATGAACCGCTCAAGGCCCTTGAAGACGAGTTCGGCGACCGCTTCGTGCGTATCCACCGCAATGCGTTGGTGGCCCGTGAGCGTATCGAGCGTCTGCAACGTACGCCGCTGGGGCACTTTCAGTTGTTCCTCAAAGGGCTCAACGGCGATGCCTTGATTGTCAGTCGTCGGCATGTCGCCGGCGTGCGCAAAATGATGCAGCAGCTTTAGCCCGAGGGCTGTAGCGGGACTGCATTCCTTATCCCGGTGCGACGAGGCCAGGGAGGCCCCGCACTTGCTGATTCAAATCAAGGCGTATTTGCCTGAGCTGTTATTATCTGCCGTATCTATTCAGTACGGATTGATCCATGTCCCCTCGCGAAATCCGCATCGCCACCCGAAAAAGCGCCTTGGCCCTATGGCAAGCCGAATACGTCAAAGCTCGCCTTGAGCTGGCCCACCCCGGCCTCAAGGTGTCCCTGGTGCCCATGGTCAGTCGCGGCGACAAGCTGCTCGACTCACCGTTGTCGAAGATCGGCGGCAAGGGCCTGTTCGTCAAAGAACTGGAAACCGCGTTGCTGGAGAACGAAGCCGACATCGCCGTGCACTCGATGAAAGACGTGCCCATGGACTTCCCCGACGGTCTGGGCCTGTTCTGCATTTGCGAGCGCGAAGACCCCCGCGACGCTTTCGTTTCCAATACCTACGCTTCACTGGACGAGTTGCCCCTGGGCAGCATCGTCGGTACCTCCAGCCTGCGCCGTCAGGCCCAGCTGTTGACGCGCCGTCCGGATCTGCAGATTCGCTTTCTGCGCGGCAACGTCAATACGCGTCTGGCCAAGCTGGATGCCGGTGAGTATGACGCGATCATCCTCGCCGCCGCCGGTTTGATCCGCCTTGGCTTCGAAGACCGCATCACCTCGGCCATCAGTGTCGAAGACAGCCTGCCCGCCGGTGGGCAGGGCGCCGTGGGTATCGAATGTCGCAGCGCCGACAGTGAAATCCATACTCTGCTCAAGCCTCTCGACCATCGTGATACCGAAGTTCGCGTCACCGCCGAGCGTGCCTTGAACAAGCACCTCAATGGCGGCTGCCAAGTGCCGATTGCCTGCTACGCCGTACTTGAAGGCGATAACTTGTGGCTGCGCGGTCTGGTGGGCGATCCGGAAGGCGGCACCTTGCTGACCGCCGAGGTGCGTGGCCCGCAATGCGAAGCGACGGCTTTGGGCATCCAAGTGGCGCAAGAGCTGCTGGAGAAAGGCGCCGGCGCCATCCTGCAAAAAGTCTACGGCGAGGCCGGCCCGCAGTGACCGGCTGGCGTGTGCTGCTGACGCGGCCCGCCGAGGAATCGGCGGCGCTGGCGACGGTGTTGTCTGACGTCGGGATCTACAGCAGCAGCCTGCCCTTGCTGGATATCGAGCCCTTGCCGATCACCCCTGACCAGCAAGCGCTGTTGCGTGACCTCGGCCGCTACTGTGCCGTGATTGTCGTCAGCAAACCCGCCGCGCGCCTGGCCTTGCAACAGCTGGATCGCCAATGGTCCGAGATGCCCTGGTTCAGTGTGGGGGCAGCTACTGCGCAGGTGCTGGCCGATCAAGGCTACACGGTTCACTATCCGCACACCGGCGATGACAGCGAGGCCTTGCTTGAACTGCCGGCATTACGCGAGGCTATTGCGCGCCCCGATGCACGGGTGCTGATCCTGCGGGGTGAGGGCGGCCGCGAATTGCTGGCAGAGCGTTTGCGCGAGAGAGGTGCTAGTGTCGACTACCTGGAGTTGTACCGGCGGTTCCTTCCGACCTACGACGCCGGTGAGTTGATGCAGCGCATCCAGTTGGAACGCTTGAACGGCGTGGTGGTCAGCAGTGGGCAGGGTTTCTTGCACCTGCAAGCCCTGGCCGGCGCCGATTGGCCGGAGGTGGCACAGCTGCCGTTGTTCGTGCCCAGCCCAAGAGTCCAGGAAATGGCGCGGGCTGCCGGTGCAGAAAAAGTGGTGGATTGTCGCGGCGCGAGTGCCGCGGCTTTGTTAGTGGCGTTAGGCGGCTATGTCTTATAAAAACATCCCGCCCCCACTCTCTGATACGCAAAGGACGGATACGTGAGCGAAACAGCCTTGCCTAAAGATGAAGCTCAACCCGCACTTGATGCGCCGGTCGAGACACCGGTCACCGCGCCGCGCCGTGGCAATGGCCTGGCGGTCGTCGCCTTGCTGCTCGGCGCTGCCGGAGTGGCCGCCGGCGGTTGGGGGATCTGGCAGGTCCGTGCCCTGCAAGCCAGTCACCAGCAGCAACTGGGCCAAGTGCAGACCCTGGATGAGCAATCCCAAACTCTCAAGCAAACCCAGCAACAATTGGCCGCGCGCCTGGCCCAACTGCCGGGTGCGGATGAGCTGGAGGAGCGTCGCCGTCTGGTGGCCCAGTTGCAGGGTGATCAGCAACACCTGAGCCAGCGCCTGGAAACTGTTTTGGGTGCCAGCCGTCAGGACTGGCGTCTGGCCGAGGCCGAGCACTTGATCCGCCTGGCGAGCCTGCGCCTGTCGGCTTTGCAGGACATCAATAGCGCTCAGGCGCTGGTGCAGGGCGCTGACGAGATTCTGCGCGAGCAAAGCGATCCCGGCGCCTACGCGGCCCGCGAGCAGTTGGCCAAGAGCCTGGTCGCTCTGCGCAGTACCGAACAGCCGGACCGCACCGGGCTGTACCTGCAATTGGCCGCCCTGCGCGATCAAGTGGTGCAGCTGGCGGCGATTGCGCCGGAGTATCAACTGACTGAACCTGCCGCTGAAGGTCGTCCCACCACCGATACCGAGGGACGTTGGAGCCAGTGGTGGGAGCAGATTTCCCGCTACTTCCGCATTGATTTCAACCCAGACGACAACATCCGTCCGTTGCTTGCCGGTCAGGGCCTGAACCAAGTGCGTCTGGCCCTGAGCCTGGCGCTCGAACAGGCGCAATGGGCGGCGCTCAATGGTGAGTCGGCGGTGTATAGCCGCTCACTGGGTGAGGCGCGCAGCGTGCTGCAGGACAACTTCAATCAGGACAACCCGCAGAGCAAAGCGATGCTGGCGCGCATCGCCGAGCTTGAGCCCAAAGCCGTGTCGGTGGTGACACCGGACCTGGCCGCGAGCCTCGCCGCGGTGCAGGCGTATCTTGATCGTCGCCACCTGTCTGCCGATGAAGCCAAGGCGGCTGCCAAGCCGGCGTCCCAGGAGTAGAGCCGATGAAGCGTTTCTATGTGATCCTGGTGCTGGCGATCGCGATCGCCCTGGCACTGGCTGTGGGCATCTCGAAACACACCGGCTACGTGCTGATTACTTATCCACATGTGCTGCATTACGAGTCGAGCCTGTGGGCGACCCTGTTCGCCGTGTTTGCCATCATTCTGGCGATCTACCTGGTCCGCGTCTTGCTGAGCCTGGTTACCACGTCGGGCGGCGTGGTCAACCCTTGGTCGCGGCGTAATCGCAGCCGCCGTACACAGATCGCTATCGAACAGGGCCAGATGGACCTCGCCGAAGGGCGCTGGGCCAGTGCCGAACGCCATTTGCGGCGTGCCGCCGAAGCCGAACGCCAACCGTTGTTGTACTACCTGGGCGCGGCGCGAGCCGCCAATGAACAGGGGCGTTACGAAGAGTGCGACGCTTTGCTTGAGCGCGCGTTGGAGCGCCAGCCCCAGGCTGAGCTGGCGGTCGCCTTGAGTCATGCGCAACTGCAACTGGACCGTGGCGATACGGACGGTGCGCTGGTCACGCTACAGGCAATGCACGAGCGTCATCCGCATAACGCGCAGGTGCTACGTCAGTTGCAGCGTTTGCATCAACAGCGCGGTGACTGGTCGTCGGTGATTCACCTTTTGCCGCAGCTGCGTAAGGACAAGGTGCTGCCCGCCGGCGAACTGGCCGAGCTGGAACGTCGCGCATGGGGTGAAAACCTCAGCCTTGCGGCTCAGCGTGAGGAGCACGACGAAGCTGGCCAGCAATCCCTGGAGCGGGCTTGGCAACAACTTACCTCGGCCCAGCGTCAGGAGCCGCAGTTGGTGCTGGCTTACGCCGAGCAACTGCGCCAATTGGGCGCCGACGCCAAGGCCGAAGAGGTCCTGCGTGGTGCGATCAAGCGCGGTTACGACAGCCATCTCATTCGCCTCTACGGTCTTTTACGCGGCAGCGACTCGGCGCGGCAGTTGAAGTTCGCCGAAGGTTGGCTCAAGGATCATCCCGGTGATGCCAGCCTGCTACTGACCTTGGGGCGCTTGTGCCTGCAAAACAGCTTGTGGGGCAAGGCGCGCGACTATCTGGAAAGTAGCCTGCAGGTGCAGCGCAACCCTGAGGCTTGCGCCGAGCTGGCGCGTCTGTTGGCGCAGTTGGGAGATACCGAACGCAGCAACCAGTTGTTCCAGGAAGGCCTGGGGTTGTTGGATAGCCGTCTATTGGCGTCACCGTTGCCAGTCCCTGCCCGGGTTTGATGTAGGAAGGAGCGGAGGGTTGACTCAGATATGTCAAACCCTCACGCCTTTGATGCACGCGAATAGGTAGGGTAAGTGTCTGGCAGCAAACTCCTACGCGCCGTCGCCTGAAGTCTTCCATCCTCTGGCGGGATGTCTGCAGGCTCTCACGGAATCGTCTGGTCTAACGTATATTGAAAGCGTTCAGGCCTTTCCTCTACCGTAGCGATCTACTTTTCGCGATGCGGATAAAGCATGTCTTTGGCCCCTTCTCGCTCCTTGTTTTTTCTGGCGTTCCTGGCCGGTGCGCTGACGTTGGGCGCATCCTATTACCTTGAGTTCGGCGTCTCGTTACGCCCGTGTTTTTTATGCCAACTGCAGCGGGTTTTTCTGGCTGCTTTCACGCTGATCAATTTGATCGCTGCCCTCCATAACCCCAAACGTCCTGTCATCTCGCTATATGGGCTGGCCAGCGTGGCGTGCGCAACGCTGGGCGCTATCACAGCTGTACGCCAGATACTGCTGCAAAATGCCGCACCCGACCAGGCCGCCGATTGCTGGCCCAGTCTCAACCATATGCTCGACAATCTTTCGCTTTGGCAGGCGCTGCAACAGGCCGTCGAAGGCACTGTCGACTGCGTGGAAATCAACTGGACGTTGTTCGATTTAAGCCTGCCGGAGTGGAGTCTGCTGTTTTTCGTGGGGATGCTGATTCTGGGCATCACGCAGTTTTCACGACCGTTACTTCGCCGTCGCCTGTACCCGATGAGGCCTTAAAAGCAGGCTGAGGTTTGTAGGACGGGATTAAACACTTGTATGAACTTTCTGTCCTGCGTACCTTGAAGCCATAGTCATGCGGGCATAATCTGGCCCGCACGCGTTATTCAAACCGGTTGTCTGATGCAGCCTTGTCCCGCTGCTGTTTTATCCTTGAAGTATTCGCGGGCATCAGGCGGCAGCGCCCCTAATAGGGAAGAGAGATCATCATGTTGGAACGTTGCAAGAATGCTCGCGAACGCTGGGGCGGGGTGCACAAGCTGATCGACAGCTGGTTGAAGGCACGTCACGAATTGATTCGGGCTTTTGATGCGCTCGGTGCCGAGCCCGAGGCGTTGGCCCAGAAGCGTGAACCGTTGCAGGATTTCTGCGTTGTGTTGGTGGATTACGTGTCCGCGGGGCATTTGAGCATCTACACCCAGCTCACGAAGGAGGCGGAAGCCTTCAAAGACCAGCGCGGTCTGGATTTTGCCAAGACCCTTTACCCACGCATCGATGTGATCACCGAGAAGCTGCTGGCATTCACCGACCTGTGCGATCAAGGCAAGTGTGTCGCCGAGAAATTCAAAGAATTGGGTGCGCTGCTCCACGAGCGTTTCGAGCTCGAAGACTGCCTGATTGAAGTGCTGCACAACGCTCACAAAGAAAACACTGTCGCTCAGGCCTGACTTCGAGATACGCGATAAAAAAACGGTGCGCAGGTCGCACCGTTTTTTATTGGCTCAAGAACGGGTATCGAGCAATTCGATCTCGAAAACCAAGGGCGTGTACGGCGGGATCAATTCGCCGGCACCGTCGGCGCCATAGGCCTGCGCCGATGGAATAACCAGGCGCCACTTCGCACCCACGGGCATCTGTTGTAGAGCACTGCTCCAGCCGCTGATCACGCTGTCCAGGCGAAACCACTGAGGCTGTGTGCTCTTGTCGAAAACCGTCCCGTCGGGTAGCCGACCGACATATTTCACCTGAACCTGACCATTGGCTTTTGGCGTGGGGCCGGAACCTGGCGTGAGTTCCGTGAGCAAAATTCCATCCGCCAATTCACGAACGCCTTTCATGGTTTTTTCCTGGGTCAGGAATTGTTGTTCGGCTGCGAGTGCTTTTTCACTCAGGGGCGCTTGGGCGTCCGCTTCGCTCTGCGCTTCGTGCTGCGCGAGGATCTGCTCGATACGCGCGTTATCCAAGGCCAGTGGCTTGCCTTGATAGGCTTGTTTGAGGCCGTCGATCAGGGCCTGGATCTGCAGGTCTGGAACCTCCTGGCGCAGGCGCTCACCGAGGCTGGCGCCCAGGCTGTAGGCGAGGTCATGCTGATCCGGCTCGATGGTTTTAGACGGCGACGGCGCGCTCGCATTGGCTACCGAAATTGCCAGGCCAAGCACAAGAAAAAGGTAACGCGACATGGACATTCTCCGGCCGAAAGTGCGATGGATTATGCCAGTGTGGAAACGTAAAAAGTGCCGCCCATTTTCGTTCTCACGATAAGAATTTTCGTACGGTGCAACGCGAGGCAATCGATACTGTCAACATGCGCTAGCGGCGGTAAGAGCAGAGGGCTAGTATGAGCCGCACCCACGTCAGCCAGGAGGTAAACCATGTCGGCCAAACAGAAGCCTGTTAATACCCCGTTGCACTTACTCCAACAACTGTCGGGCAGCTTGCTCGAACATCTGGAAAGCGCCTGTTCCCAAGCGTTGGCCGATGCAGAAAAACTGCTCGCCAAGTTGGAAAAACAGCGCGGTAAGGCGCAAGAAAAGCTGCACAAATCCCGCACCAAATTGCAAGATGCCGCCACCGCCGGCAAGGCCAAGGCACAAGCCAAAGCCAAAGACGCTGTTAAAGAACTTGAGGACTTGCTGGACGCGCTCAAGGATCGCCAAGCTGAAACCCGCGCCTACATTTCTCAACTCAAAAAAGATGCTCAGGAAAGCCTGAAACTGGCCCAGGGCGTTGGCCGTGTAAAAGAAGCCGTGGCTAAAGTGCTGGGTGCTCGTACACCGGTAAAAGCTGTTGCAGCAAGCGCGGCGAAGAAGACTTCGGCCAAACCAGCGGCTAAAACCGCTGCCGCTAAGCCAGCCGCCAAGCCAGTAGCTAAAACCGCTGCCGCTAAGCCAGCCGCCAAACCAGCAGCTAAAACCGCTGCCGCTAAGCCAGCCGCCAAGCCAGTAGCTAAAACCGCTGCCGCTAAACCAGCCGCCAAGCCAGCAGCCAAAACCGCTGCCGCTAAACCAGCCGCCAAGCCAGTAGCTAAAACCGCTGCCGCTAAACCAGCCGCCAAGCCAGCAGCAAAAACCGCCGCCGCTAAACCAGCCGCCAAGCCAGCAGCAAAAACCGCCGCCGCTAAGCCAGCAGCCAAGCCAGCGGCTAAAACCGTTGCCGCTAAGCCAGCAGCCAAACCAGCAGCTAAGCCCGCCACCGCTAAGCCAGCCGCCAAACCAGCAGCTAAAACCGCCTCCGCTAAGCCAGCGGCTAAACCAGCGGCTAAAACCGTTGCCGCTAAGCCAGCAGCCAAACCAGCAGCTAAGCCCGTCGCCGCTAAGCCAGTAGCCAAACCTGCTGCCGCCAAGCCGGCCGTTGCAAAGCCTGCGCCGGCCACTTCGGCAGCGACCCCGGCAGCCGCCACCGCTCCAACCGCACCGGCCAGCAGCACCCCTGCACCGGCAGCGCCAAGCACTACCCCAACCAGCGCTTCCTAAGCGCCGGTGGCCGCGACGCGCAGCTGCTGCAGCGCGTCGTGGTCAAGGTTGGCGGCATCCTCGGCCGCCAGTCTTTCCAACCATCTTTGTTGATCTGCCCGCTTGCCCGATGGCCATGTGTCGGCCAGTCCTTCCAGACGCATCAACAAGTGCCGTTCGGCTTCCAGCTCCATCGACTTGATCCGTTCCCTTAAGGCCGCCAGCGGCTGGTCGTGCTGCGCGCTCGCTCGCCATTGCACGCGCAATTGGCGCAACGGCTCGATCACCTGCGTCTGCCAAGGCGCGGCGATGTGCTTGAGGGCCTGCACTCGCTCGTCGGTCAGGATGACGCCGCGCTGTTCCAGCCAGACGCCGCACAGCATCAGGCACACATCCACCCCTTGCGCCTGCAACCGCAGGCAGGCGGCTTCCATACCCGGACGGGCGTAAATCGAGAGAGCAAAGCTCCACAGGTCAGCGCACATAGTCACACCCAAGCCAGCGGCCAACGAAGCTGGTAGACTCCGCCGCCATTATGATCCGACTTCAAAGCCTAACATTACAGCGTGGCCCGCAACGTCTTCTCGAAGACGCCGAGCTGACCCTGCACGCCGGTCACAAAGCCGGCCTGATCGGTGCCAACGGCGCCGGCAAATCCACGCTGTTCGCCCTGTTGCTGGGTGAGCTGACCCCGGACTCCGGCGACTGCCTGCTGCCGGCCGACTGGCGCATCGCTCATATGCGCCAGGAGATCGACACCCTTGACCGCATCGCGATCGACTACGTGCTCGATGGCGACCTGCGCTTGCGCCAGGTGCAACACGACCTGGCCGAAGCCGAGAAGGCCCAGGATGGCGCAGCTCTGGCGCGCCTGCACTCGGAACTCGACAGCGCCGACGGTTACACCGCCGACGCCCGCGCTCGCAAGATGCTTGCCGGCCTTGGGTTTACCAACGAACAGATGGACCGCCCGGTCGCCGACTTCTCCGGTGGCTGGCGGATGCGCCTGAACCTGGCCCAGGCGCTGATGTGCCCCTCGGACCTGTTGCTGCTCGACGAACCGACCAACCACTTGGACCTCGACGCGATCCTGTGGCTGGAAGACTTCCTCAAGAGCTATCAGGGCACTTTGCTGCTGATCTCTCACGACCGGGATTTCCTCGACGCCGTGGTCGATAACATCGCCCATGTCGAGCAGAAAAAAATCACCCTCTACCGCGGCGGCTACACCGCGTTCGAGCGTGCGCGTGCCGAACGCCTGGCCCAGCAACAACAGGCCTACGAGAAGCAGCAGGCGCAACGTGCGCATATGGAAAGTTACATTGCCCGGTTCAAGGCTCAGGCCACCAAGGCCCGCCAGGCACAGAGCCGGATCAAGGCGCTGGAGCGCATGGAAGAATTGTCGGCAGCTCACGTCGATTCGCCGTTCGACTTCGTGTTCCGCGAGTCGGTGAAGATTTCGAGCCCACTGCTGGATCTTTCGGATGCGCGCCTGGGTTATGGCGACAAAACCATCCTGGAGAAGGTCAAGCTGCAACTCACGCCGGGGGCGCGTATCGGTTTGCTGGGGCCTAACGGCGCGGGTAAATCGACCCTGATCAAGAACCTCTCGGGTGAGCTGGAACCCCTGGCCGGTCGCTTGACCCGTGGCGAGAACACCGTGGTGGGTTACTTCGCCCAGCATCAGTTGGATTCCCTCGACGCCAAGGCCAGCCCATTGCTGCACCTGCAACGCCTGGCGCCGACCGAGCGCGAGCAGACCCTGCGTGACTTCCTCGGTGGCTTCGACTTCCGTGGCGCGCGCATCGATGAGCCGGTGCTGAATTTTTCCGGCGGCGAGAAAGCCCGCTTGGCCTTGGCCCTGATCGCCTGGGATCGTCCGAACCTGTTGCTGCTCGACGAACCGACCAACCACTTGGATCTGGAAATGCGCCTGGCGCTGACCATGGCGTTGCAAGAGTTCAGTGGTGCGGTATTGGTGGTGTCCCACGATCGGCACTTGCTCAAGAGCACCACGGATAACTTCCTGCTGGTGGCCGATGGCAAAGTCGAAGAATTCGACGGCGACCTCGACGACTACGCCCGTTGGCTGACCGATTACCGCCTGCGCAATGCGCCGGTGAGCAACACCCCGGTGAATCCGGACAAAACCGATAAGAAGGCCCAGCGCCAGGCCGCCGCTGCATTGCGTCAGCAGCTGGCGCCGCACAAGCGCGAAGCCGACAAGCTGGAAGCTGAGCTGGGCAAGCTGCATGAGCGCTTGGCCAAAATCGAAGCCAGCCTCGGCGACAGCGCCGTGTACGAAGCCGCGCGCAAGGACGAACTGCGTGACCTGCTCGCCGAACAGGCCAAGCTCAAGGTGCGCGAAGGGCAATTGGAGGAAGCCTGGATGGAAGCCCTCGAACTGCTCGAAACCCTGCAAGCGGAGCTGGAGGCGCTGTCCTGATGGAAGCGTTGCAGTTGCCGGCACAGTGGATCGAGCCCGTGTGGATTGGCGTGCAGATCCTGTTGATCCTGCTGGCCGGTTACCTGGCGCAGCGCTTTGTGAGCAAAGTCCTTACGCGCCTGGGCGAGCGCTACCCATTCCCACCGCAGCTGCTGATGCCACTACGCGGCGGCCTGCGCTGGCTGATCATGGGGAGTGCGCTGATTTTTGTTCTGGAGCGCCTGGGTGTGTCCGCCACCGTGTTGTGGACGGCACTGTCGGGCTTCGTGGCGGTCGCCGCCGTGGCGTTCTTCGCCATGTGGTCGGTATTGTCCAACCTGCTTTGCGCGGTTCTGATCTTTACCGTCGGCCCATTTCGCCTCGGCGACATTGTCGAGTTGGTGGATACCGTCGACAAACCGGGCGTCAAGGGGCGGGTGGTGGCAATCAATTTGCTCTACACCACACTGGTTGAAGTGGAGGCCGCCGGTACCGACAGCGCGATCGTGCAGGTGCCTAACAGTCTGTTTTTCCAGCGTTCGGTACGGCGTTGGCCTGGTACCCACGTGTTTCCGGGCGATCGCTAGCCTGCACGGTGATAAAAACCGATAGCCAGCCTCTGGTCGGTGGAGTTAGCTTAAGGCTCCACCGCTTATTCTCGCGCGAGGTATGTCATGGCTCTCGATACGTGGCTGGCCTTTTTCCTGGCCAGTTGGATCATCTCCCTTTCCCCGGGCGCCGGCGCCATTGCGTCGATGTCCAGCGGCCTGCAATACGGTTTTTTACGCGGTTACTGGAACGCCATCGGCCTGCAATTGGGCCTGGCGATGCAGATTGCCGTGGTGGCGGGTGGCCTGGGTGCCATCCTGGCTGCGTCGTCCACCGCGTTCTATGCGATCAAATGGTTTGGTGTGGCGTACCTCGTGTACCTGGCCATCAAGCAATGGCGTGCCTTGCCGCTGGACATGACCGATGACGCGGCCGTACGCCCCATCGGCAAGCCGATGGCGATGATGTTCCGTGGCTTCCTGGTCAACGCCAGCAACCCCAAGGCCTTGGTGTTCATGCTCGCGGTGTTGCCGCAATTCGTGAACCCGCAGGCGCCGTTGCTGGCTCAGTATTTGATCATCGGCGCGACGATGATCAGCGTCGATATGATCGTGATGGCGGGGTATACGGGGTTGGCGTCCAAAGTCCTGCGCCTGTTGCGCACGCCCACGCAGCAAAAGCGGGTAAACCGGACGTTTGCCGGATTGTTCGTGGGGGCAGCGGGTTTCCTGGCCAGCTTGCATCGCGCAACGGCGTAAAGCTCGGTCGCTAAACGTGTGAGAGGGGGCTTGCCCCGATAGCAGGGTGTCAGTCAGCTTAGCTGTAGCTGAGGCACCGCCATCGGGGGCAAGCCCCCTCTCACATTGGTTTTGTGTTGCCTGGGGGATTACCGCTCAGCGCAGAATCTTCGGCGCTTCATCCCTTGGCAGGTTGTTACGCGGTGCCGGCTGGCCAGGTTCCTGGTAGCCACCGCCCAACTGTTCTGCCAACTGCCTGGCCACATCCTCACCCAGCGCTTTCGACACTTCCTTCACCACCCGTGGCCGGTTCAAGCTCACGCGGATGTCACGGCTGTTGACCAGCTTGGTGTCCTGGCCTTCGCCCATGGCGGTAAACGCCGAGGTGATCTCGTAGGTACGGGTGTTGATCAAGCTGAAATCCGCCACCAATGTCAGGCCCAGTACCGCCGAGTAGCTGTTGGTGTGGTCCAGGGCGTTGATGTCCTGGGTGAAGTCGATGTCCGACAACGTGCCGAACAGCACATAATCGGCACCCTTGAAGTGGCCGGCCTTGATGCGTTTGATCACGTCGTAGACGTCACCCTTGGCATCGGCGGTGTAGGGCGTGCCCTGCACCAGCTGGAACTGCCGTGACTTGAGGATCTCGCCCTTGATATCACCGCTGAATTTACGCAGCTCGGTCTGCTCGATATAGCTGGTACGGCTTTCGTACTCGCTGTAATTGGAGGCGCCACTGGCGTGATAAGCGCTGGCCTGGAAGGTGTCGCTGGCCGAGACCTGGTGGATGTATTCCTCGACCCGCGCCTCGTAGGCCAGGTCGGTTACCGCGATCTTAGGCGCGGCCGAGGCGCCAAAGGCGCACAGCAGGCCGATCATGCCGATCCATGCACGCATTGTTTAGCGCTCCGTGGTTTTGCGGATTTCTTTTTCGTCCATCCATTCGGCCACGCCGCTTTCGACGTCGATCAGTTGCAGGCTGAACTTGTAGAACACGTCCTTGTAGTCCGCGCTGCGCTTGACGATGGAACTGATGGAGCCTTCCAGACGGTACTGGGCGGCGATCATGTTGCCGGTTTTGCTGACCGTGGACTTCTTGTACAGGCCGCTCTGGTTTTGCAGCTTGAGCTGGTCGACCTGGCTCTGCATGTCGGTGTTGTCGCTGGCGAAGCGCGCGGTGCCGGTCTTCATCAACTGAGTCTTGATCGACGTGGTGATCTCGCGGGTATCGATGTACTCGCTGGTCTTGTTCTTCACGTCATACACCTGCACCACCGGGCGGCCTCGCAGCACGCCGGACTGGGCCAGGGAGCGGGTCATGCTTTCGGCGATCATCTGCAAGTCGGTGGAGCCGAACTCGTTGGTGACGGTTTCCACGGCCTTGGTATCGCCGTAGTTGATGTTCTTGCTGCCGAGTACTGGCGAGGTATTGGCGCAGCCGCTGGCCAGAACGGCGACCACGGCGAGCATCGAGAAGCGTGCAAACATGGGGAAATCTCTCAGAAAGGATGAGCGGCTCAAGGGGTTTTCACTTCAAGACGGAAGTCCGCCGCCTGGGGCAGGTTGGCGATGGCCGGCAGGAAAGTGGCCTGGTTGGCATACAGGTTGAGCACTTTCCAGGTTTCTTCGTCGCCTACCGGGAAGCCGTCGGCGCCCAGCCAGGCGAAGCGGTAATACATCGTCTGGTTGCTGCTGGTGATGTTGCTCAGTTGCACTTTGGCGGTCAGGAAGCCGTTCTCGCGCGCGACGCGGATGGCGCCGACGGCGATGCCCTTGAATTTGCCCATCACGACGATTTTGCTGGCGGCGCTGCCGGGTGCCGGTGGCGGCGGGGTGGCGCAGCCGGCGAGCAGGACCAGCGCCAAAGCGCCGAGGATGAAATGACGCATAGCGTGCTCCTTAAGGTTGTTTGAGGGTGGCGATCGCCTGGGGCGTGTTGCTCGGCACCACATGGGCCGCGAGGCCGCCGGCGAACACCTGATTGCCCACCATGCGCAGGGTGATCACCTGGTAGCGCTGATCGGCCTTGACCGTCACCAGCGTGCCGCCCAATGCGTTGGGCAGGCTGACCTGGTGCTCGCCGTGCTTGAGGCGCAGGCGCGTCACTTGGGTCATGTCCGGCAAGGTGCGCCAAGTGCGGGTGTCGGCGCCTTCGGTCACGGCCGAGGCGATGCCCAGCACCAGGCCCGCCATGGGGTTGGTCTTGTTCAGGTTGTTCTGCGCCACACCACGGCTGACCGCGCGTACGGTAGTGCGCAGGATGATCCCCGGCATGTCGTCACGCAGGGCGCGGCGGGACATGGCAGTGGTGCTGTTGAGCGCGGTGAGGTTCTGTTGCTGGCCGTCCACCCCGATCTGGGCGAAGGTGGCGGTGGAGGTGTCGGCTTTGATCACCGGGAACGACAGCGGGGTAATCACCAGGTTGCCGTTGATCGGGATCGGCAACGGCAGGCGTATCGAGTCGCGGGCCGGCGCCAGGCCGCTCTGGACCACAATCAGCACGTCGGTTTCATTGGCGCCGACCTTGGACTTGTCCAGGTCCCGCAAGGCCTGTTCCAGCAGCGGAGTGTTAGGGCGTAATTCGGCTGCCTTGCGATAGCCAGGGGCGGCCAGGTCTTTTTCGCCCAGGGCTTCATAGACGAAGCCGGCCAGGTAATGGCTGAACGCGCTCTGGTAACTGTTTTTCAGGCCGACCACCTCCGGAGCGTTCAGGGCTTCCACCGGGTAACCGTTCAGGTCTTTCAACTGGGTGGTCACGCCTTCGCGCTCGGCTTCGCCCTCGCGCTTGAGGTATTCCTTATCGCGCAGCTCGGCGATCACTGCTTCGCGTTCGTGGGTTTTCTTAATCTCGGTGCGGGCGCCGTCGAAGTCGTTCACGGCCAGCAGGTTCAGGGCCATCTGGGTGGTCAGCATGACTTTTTCATAGTCGTAGCCTTCGTAGCGCCGAACCTTGTCGTTGGCCAGGAAGCTGCCGAACTGGGCGAGGTACTTGGCGCTGTCGAACTTGACCGACTCTTCCCATTTGAAGACTTGCAGGTCGGCGCTGCGCCAGGCGGTCTGGCTGCCGGTGAGGTCGCCTTTGGCGCGCAGCAATTCACCTTTTTCGAAGAAATAGAGCAGGTCTTTGTCTTCGCCGGTGTTGTTCTTCTCCAGCAAGGTCAGGGCGGCATCGACGTTGCCGGTGGCCAGTTGCTGGTTAGTGGCTTGCAGCTCGGTGTCGTAGCTGCGGAACATCGAACAACCGGACAGCAAGGTTACCGCCGCGAGCGTGAGCGGGGTTAAAGCGCGAAATGCCATGCAGATTTCTTCCCTGAAAGTTGTCAGCCAATGTGGTCATTTCGCATAAAAATCCGGAATGACATTCCCTTTCGCACTAACAGGGCGCGGCATTATAGGCGCCATAACTGGCAAAACAATGGCTTTTTGCTGTGATGCGATCGACAAAAATGCCACTACTGGCGGATTAAACGGTTGCGCTCAGGTGTGCTAAATCACGAACGGCTTGAGTCAAAGCCTTTAACGTTAAACAATGTGTTACTTCGTATTTCCCTTTGAGATTCATTCATGACTGCCCCCCACCGTTTTCTCGCCTGGCTGGTGTTGCCGGCGTTGATGTCGTGCAGCTTCAACCTGTTGGCCGCGACGGCCGAGGGCGCGCCCCAAGCCCTGCATTTGCTGGACTACATCGGTGCGGATTACCCGCCGACGGTGGACGCGGGCAAGGTGGTGGACCCTTCGGAATACCGTGAACAAGTTGAGTTCCTTGGGGTGTTGCAGGGTTTGGTGGCGGACTTGCCGGCCAAGCCGGAACGCGCCGAACTGGTAACGGGCGTCGAAGAATTGAGCGTGGCGGTGACCGCTCGTCAGGACGGTGCCGTCGTTGCCCGACAGGCTCGGCAATTGGGCGCCAAGTTGGCGGTGGCTTATGAAGTGAGCCAGGCCCCGGCCATCACGCCCGACCCAACGCGCGGTGCACCCCTCTACGCCCAGCATTGCTCGGTGTGCCACGGCAATTCTGGCGCTGGCGATGGGCCGGCAGGTGTGGGCCTTACGCCGCCGCCGGCGAATCTGCGGGACGCCGCGCGGCTGGATCGCCTGAGTCTCTACGCGATCTACAACACCTTGGGCCTGGGCGTCGAAGGCACCGACATGCCGGCGTTCGCCGATCAATTGGATGACCGCCAGCGTTGGGACCTGGCCACCTACATCGCCGAATTTACCGCCGACCCGGCGGCCGCCAAGAGCGAGCAGCCGTTCAACCTCGCCGACCTGGCCCGTCGTACCCCCAATGAAGTGCTGGCCGCTGACGGTGCCGCAGCTGCCGCGACCTTCCGCGCCCAGCGTGCGCAGCCGCCGCAGGTCAAGCGCGGCCCGGCACAGTTGCTCGACTACACCGCGAGCACCTTAGACAAGAGCCTGGCCGCGTACCGCAATGGCGATCACGAACAAGCCTATGACCTGTCGGTAGCGGCGTACCTGGAAGGCTTCGAGCTGGTGGAAAGCTCCCTGGACAACGTCGACGCCAACGTGCGCAAAGACACCGAAAAGGCCCTGATGGCCTATCGGCAGTCGTTGCAGGACGGGTTGCCGATCGATCAAGTGCAGCAGCGCCTGGACGTGGCCAAGGCCAAGCTCGCCGCATCGGCCGGTTTGCTCGGTGGCGATGGCCTGAGCTGGTCGTTGAGTTATATCTCCGGTTTGCTGATCCTGCTGCGTGAGGGCCTGGAAGCGATCCTGGTGCTGGCGGCGATCCTGGCGTTCCTGCGTAACACCGGCCAGCAATCGGCGGTGCGTAGCGTCAACGCCGGCTGGGGTTTGGCGCTGTTGGCCGGCCTGGCTACCTGGGCGTTGGCGGCGTATGTGATTGATGTCAGCGGTGCCCAGCGTGAATTGCTGGAAGGGTGCACGGCGTTGTTCGCCAGCGTGATGGTGCTATGGCTGGGAGTGTGGATGCACGACCGGCGCCACGCAGCGGCCTGGCAGGACTACATCAAGAGCAGCCTGGTGGGCGGCGGTGGGCGCTTCGGTTTTGCGGTGCTGGCGTTTTTCTCGGTATACCGCGAGCTGTTCGAAGTGATCCTGTTCTACGAAACCCTGTGGCTGCAAGCCGGCCCGGCTGGGCATAACGCAGTGCTGGCGGGGGGCGCCACCGCACTGGTGCTGCTGGTGGGTTTGGCTTGGGTGATCCTGCGCGGCTCGGCGAAGCTGCCGCTGGCGCTGTTCTTCGGTATTAACGCGGCGCTGCTGTGCGCGCTGTCGGTGGTGTTCGCTGGGCATGGTGTCAAGGCATTGCAGGAGGCGGGTGTCTTCGGTACACGGCCGGTGGCGTTCTTTGACTTCGACTGGCTGGGCATCCACGCCGACGCTTACTCGCTGAGTGCGCAGGTGGTGGCGATCCTGGCGATTGTGGTGCTGTACGGCCGCAGTCGTTTGGCCGAGAAGCGCCGAGTGGCGGTATAACCGTGCGCGTCTGGATCGATGCCGACGCCTGCCCGCGCGCGGCCAAGGACCTGGTGGTGAAGTTCGCCCTCAAGCGCCAGTTCGAGGTGGTGCTGGTGGCCGGGCAGAGCCAGATCAAGCCGGCTTTTGCCTGCGTGAAGCTGATCGTGGTACCCAGCGGCCCGGACGCCGCCGATGACTACCTGGTGGAGCACGCGGTGCCCGGCGAGTTGGTGATCTGCAGCGACGTGCCACTGGCCGATCGCTTGGTGAAAAAGGGCGTCACCGCGCTGGACCCGCGAGGCAAGGAGTTCAGCCCGGCGAACATGAGCGAGCGGTTGGCGGTGCGCAACCTGTTCACCGACTTGCGTGAACAGGGCCAGATGGGCGGCGGACCACCGCCCCATGGGGAGAAGGATAAGCAGGCGTTTGCCAATGCGCTGGACCGAATCCTTACGCAACTGATGCGCCAGGGTTGAGGGTGGAGCGGCTTACCGCATCGGGCCGGTCAGGCGATCACTCGTCGTTCTCGTGGGTCAGCTCCAGCACGCGATCCACCAACTTATTGATGCCTGACGCCACCTCGCCGATGTTCTTGCCCAACATATAGGCCGGCGTGCTTACCAGTTTGCGCGCTTTGTCCTCGACGATGTCTTCAACCGTGCACTCCTGGTGAGTGGCGCCCATCTTGCCCAGGGCGGTTGCGGTGTCGGCATCGTTGCCGATGGTGCAGGTTACGCCCGGGCCGTAGATCTTCGCGGCCAGGGCCGGCGAGATGCAGATCAGCCCTACGGGTTTGCTCGCCTCGGCGAAGGCCTCCGCCAACGCCAGTACCTGCGGGTTGACGCTGCATGCGGTGCCTTCGCTGGCAAAATTCGACAGGTTCTTCGCCGCGCCAAACCCGCCGGGTACGATCAGAGCATCGAAGTCGTCGACATTGGCCAGGCTGATGTCCTTCACCTCGCCACGGGCGATGCGCGCCGACTCCACCAGCACGTTGCGCGTTTCTGGCATTTCCTCGCCGGTCAGGTGATTGATGACGTGGTGTTGCTCGATATCGGGTGCGAAACATTGGACCTGAGCGCCGCGCTGATCCAGGCGCAGCAAAGTGATCACGCTTTCGTGGATCTCTGCGCCGTCGTACACGCCGCAGCCGGAAAGGATCACTGCAATCTTTTTGCTCATGGGCATTTCTCCTGGGTTCTTGGCGTTAAATGTCTACTAATTTGTAACCTGTTGCCAATGGGATCTCACAGCGCTGCACCTAATCTTGATGTAACAAAAATAGACCGGACTTGCCCATGGACTTCGTGCCTTACGCGGTACCGTTTTTCATTGCCTTGATCGTGGTGGAGCTGCTTGCCGACCGTTGGCGCGGACAGCGCAATTACCGGGTGGCGGATGCCATCAACAGCCTGAGCACCGGTGTGCTGTCTACCACCACGGGCCTGTTGACCAAGGGCGTGGGCGTGTTGACCTACGCGTTCGCTCTCAAGCATCTGGCGCTGTTCGATTTGCCGGCGCAGAGCCCTTGGACGTGGCTGTTCGCCTTTGTTTTCTATGACTTCTGCTACTACTGGCTGCATCGCATGGGGCATGAGCGCAATATTCTGTGGGCCGCGCACTCGGTGCACCATCAGAGCGAGGACTACAACCTCACCACCGCCCTGCGCCAGACCAGCACGGGGTTTCTGCTGAGCTGGATCTTCTACCTGCCCCTGGCGGTGGCCGGCGTGCCATTGGTGGTGTTTATCAGCGTGGCGTCGCTCAATTTGCTGTATCAATTCTGGGTCCATACACGGCATGTGCCCAAGCTCGGCTGGTTCGAGTGGTTCTTCGTTACTCCGTCCAATCATCGGGCCCACCATGCACAGAACGCTCTCTACATGGATCGCAACTACGGCGGGGTGTTCATTATTTGGGACCGCCTGTTCGGCAGTTTCCAAGAAGAAGACGAAAACGAACCGGTGATTTTCGGCGTGACCACGCCCCTGGCCAGTTGGAACCCGCTGTGGGCCAATCTGCAGTTCTATGCGCAACTGTGTAGCGATGCGCGGCGAACGCAGAGCCTGTGGGACAAGCTGCGTATCTGGTTTATGCGCACCGGCTGGCGCCCGGCGGATGTGAAGGCCAAATACCCATTGGCCAAGCCCGACTTGAGCCAGTTCCGCAAATACGAAGTGCCGCTGGATGTGCGTCAGCAGGTGTACGTCGCCGTGCAATTTGCGGCGTATGTGGGGTTTGGCAGTTACTTGATGAACGTCGGCGAAGGTCTGCCCACGGCGGCGCTGGTCCTGGGCTGGGGGGCGATGGCGTTGGGGCTGTTTACCTTAGGCGTGGCCCTGGAGAATCGCCCGTGGGCGTTGAAGGCTGAGCTGCTGCGCCTGGCGCTGAATGCGCCGCTGGTATGGCTGGCGCCGTTGGTCGGGCTATGGCCGGCAAGCAGCCTGGGCTGGCTGGGCCTGGCCAGTTATAGCCTGCTCAGCATGATCGGCCTCTACTGCTGCAGAAGCCGGCTTACTCGACTGGCGTCTTAGGTTTCTCCACCGGCACCGGCTCGGCAGCGCTCTGGGCTTGTGCGTCGGCGCATGCCTGACGGGCGATACGCGCGTTTTTGAAGCGGCGGCGCACCCACAGGCCAAAACCCAGTACCAGCAATGCGCCCAACACCCACAGCTCGTACTTCTTGACGCTGCCGAGCATGCCTTCGAGCACGGCGCCAAAGTGGTAAGCCGCTGCGCCCAGCGCGGCGGCCCAGATCGCGGCACCGATGCCATTAAGGATCAAGTAGCGCAACGGCGGGTAGCCGGACAGCCCGATCGCCACCGGCATCACGGTGCGCAAGCCATAGACGAAACGAAAGCTCAGCACCCAGATGTCCGGATGCTTGCGGATATGCTCCAGAGCCTTGTCACCCATCAGTTGCCAGCGCGGCTTGCGCGCTAGCAGCTTGCGGCCATGCTTGCGTCCCATGTAGTACCAGAGCTGGTCGCCGGCGTAGCTGCCGAAGAAGGCAACGACCACCACCAGGTTGATATCCATGTAACCACGGAACGCCAGAAAGCCTGCGAGCACCAGGATGGTTTCGCCTTCGAAGAAGGTGCCGAGGAAGAGGGCAAAGTAGCCGAAGTCATGCAGAAATTGTTGAAGCATGGTCTGGGTGCTGGCGAAATGAACGCGCAGCCTACGCCTTCGCGAACATTCATGAAAGTATCGAGATGTGTCACGAAGTGAACAATTCCTACATAAACGACGAATGCGACGACAGGTCGCATCGATAAGCACAACTGTCATTCCTTCGTCATAATGGCCGCTTATAACTGCAACGCTCGCCCGTGAACCCGGGCTCAGGAGTCTGTCGTGAGCTTTACCCCTGCCAATCGCCTGTTCCCCGCTACCCGCCTGCGTCGCAATCGCCGTGATGATTTTTCTCGCCGCCTGGTGCGTGAAAACGTGCTGACGACCGATGATCTGATCCTGCCGGTGTTTGTGCTGGACGGTGAGAACCGCCGCGAAGCTGTGGCGTCGATGCCGGGGGTGGAGCGTTTGACCATCGACCTGCTGCTTGAGGAGGCGGCTGGCTGGGTTGAACTGGGTATTCCGGCGCTGGCGTTGTTTCCCGTCACGCCCACTGAACTCAAGTCCCTGGATGCTGCCGAAGCCTGGAACCCGCAAGGTATTGCTCAGCGCGCCACCCGCGCATTGCGCGAACGCTTCCCGGAGCTGGGGGTGATCACCGACGTGGCGCTGGACCCGTTCACCACCCATGGTCAGGATGGCATTCTGGACGCCGACGGCTATGTTGAGAACGACATCACCGTCGATGCGCTGGTCAAGCAGGCGCTGTCCCACGCCGCGGCCGGGGCGCAGGTGGTGGCGCCGTCGGACATGATGGACGGGCGCATCCAGGCGATTCGCGAAGCCCTGGAGCTGGCCGGTCACGTCAATGTGCGGATCATGGCCTACTCGGCCAAGTACGCCAGCGCCTACTACGGCCCGTTCCGCGACGCGGTGGGCTCGGCGCTGAACCTGGGCAAAGCCAATAAGGCTTCGTACCAGATGGACCCGGCCAACAGCCATGAGGCCTTGCACGAAGTGGCCGCCGATCTGGCCGAAGGGGCTGACATGGTGATGGTCAAGCCCGGAATGCCGTACCTGGACATCCTTTATCGGGTCAAAGAGGAGTTCAAGGTGCCGACCTTCGTTTATCAGGTCAGCGGCGAATACGCGATGCACATGGCCGCAATACAGAATGGATGGTTGAGTGAGGGAGTGATCCTTGAATCCCTGACTGCCTTTAAACGTGCCGGAGCTGATGGCATTCTGACCTACTTTGCCGCCCGCGCCGCCCAATTGCTTAGAGCGCAACCGTAGCTCTCACAGGACACTCGATGAATACCGAAGGACTCTCCGAAGTTGCCGTAAAAGACGCCCACCCGGTGGTGGAGCAAGTCTCCGAGACACCCCCGGAACATGAGCCGCTCGCGCCCGTCGTCGCTGCTGAAGTGCCGGTGCCAGCCCCGGCGCCGCCGGTGGTCAACCTGGATGACAGCAGCCTGTACATTCATCGCGAGCTGTCGCAACTGCAATTCAACATTCGCGTGTTGGAGCAGGCGCTGGATGAGTCCTATCCCTTGCTGGAGCGGCTGAAGTTCCTGCTGATCTTCTCCAGCAACCTGGATGAGTTCTTCGAAATCCGCGTGGCGGGCCTTAAAAAGCAAATCACTTTTGCCCGCGAACAGGCCGGCGCCGACGGCCTGCAGCCGCACCAGGCGCTGGCGCGCATCAGCGAGCTGGTCCACGGCCATGTGGATCGCCAATACGCGATCCTCAACGACATTCTCCTGCCGGAACTGGAAAAGCATCAGGTTCGCTTTATCCGTCGCCGTCACTGGACCACCAAGATCAAGACCTGGGTGCGTCGCTACTTCCGCGACGAGATCGCGCCGATCATCACCCCCATCGGCCTTGACCCGACTCACCCGTTCCCGCTGCTGGTGAACAAGAGCCTGAACTTCATCGTCGAACTGGAAGGCATCGACGCCTTTGGCCGCGACTCCGGCCTGGCGATTATCCCGGCGCCGCGCTTGTTGCCACGGATCATCAAGGTACCGGAAGAGGTGGGGGGCGCTGGCGACAACTATGTATTCCTGTCGTCGATGATCCACGCCCACGCCGATGACCTGTTCCAAGGCATGAAGGTCAAGGGCTGCTACCAGTTCCGCCTGACCCGTAACGCCGACCTGGCGTTGGATTCCGAAGACGTCGAAGACCTGGCCCGTGCCCTGCGCGGCGAGCTGTTCTCGCGGCGCTACGGCGATGCGGTGCGCCTAGAGGTGGCCGATACCTGCCCCAAACACCTGTCGGACTACCTGCTCAAGCAGTTCAACCTGGGCGAGAGCGAGCTGTATCAGGTCAATGGCCCGGTCAACCTCACGCGTCTGTTCAGCATCACCGGTCTGGACAGCCACCCGGAGCTGCAATACACGCCGTTCACCCCGCAGATCCCCAAGCTGCTGCAAAACAGCGAGAACATCTTCAGCGTGGTGAGCAAGCAGGACATTCTGCTACTGCACCCCTTCGAGTCGTTCACGCCTGTGGTGGACCTGCTGCGTCAGGCCGCCAAGGACCCCCATGTATTGGCGGTGCGCCAGACCCTGTACCGCTCCGGCGCCAACTCGGAAATCGTCGATGCGCTGGTGGACGCCGCGCGTAACGGTAAGGAAGTCACCGCGGTTATCGAACTGCGCGCGCGGTTCGACGAAGAGTCCAACCTGCAACTGGCTAGCCGTCTGCAAGCGGCCGGTGCGGTGGTGATCTACGGCGTGGTGGGCTTCAAGACCCACGCCAAGATGATGCTGATCCTACGCCGCGAGGCCGGCGAAATCGTGCGTTATGCCCACCTGGGCACCGGCAACTACCACGCCGGTAACGCCAAGCTTTACACCGACTACAGCCTGCTGACCTCCGACGACGCCTTGTGCGAGGACGTCGGCAAGTTGTTCAGCCAGTTGATCGGCATGGGCAAGACCTTGCGCATGAAGAAGCTGCTGCACGCGCCGTTCACCCTGAAGAAGGGCATGCTCGACATGATTGCCCGCGAAACCCAGTTCGCCCTCGACGGCAAACCGGCGCACATCATTGCCAAGTTCAACTCGTTGACCGACCCGAAAATCATCCGTGCGCTGTACAAGGCCAGCCAGTCCGGTGTGCGTATCGACCTGGTGGTGCGTGGCATGTGCTGCCTGCGTCCGGGAATCGTCGGGGTTTCGCACAACATCCATGTGCGTTCGATCATTGGTCGCTTCCTGGAGCATACCCGCGTGTTCTACTTCCTCAACGGCGGCGAAGAGCAGATGTTCCTCTCCAGCGCCGACTGGATGGAACGCAACCTCGATAAGCGCGTCGAGACCTGTTTCCCGGTGGAAGGCAAGAAGCTGATCATGCGGGTCAAGAAAGAGCTGGAGAGTTATCTGACCGATAACACCCACAGCTGGAGCCTGCAGTCCGACGGGCGCTACGTGCGCAACACCCCGACCGGCAACCAGAACCCGCGCAGCGCGCAGGCAACGTTGTTGGAAAAGTTGGGTAGCCCGATCCTGGCGGTGAACTAAAAACCGACGATGTCTGAAAGGTGGGAGGGGGCTTGCCCCCGATGACGGTGGAGCAGTCAATGAATCTGTTGACTGACACTCCCTCATCGGGGGCAAGCCCCCTCCCACATTTGTTTTTGGTGTTCTCTAGCGCAGGTTCAGACTGAACCCCACCCGCGTCAGCCATTCTGCTTCCTGGGCAAAATCCGCCTGGGTCAGCTGGTTTTCCTCCAGCCAGCCTTTGGGGAACATCACTTCCAGGCTGTCGCCATCGGCCCGCAGTTTGACCTGGGGCATCTCCTGCGTGCCACGGATGTGGTGGAACAGGATCGCAAAACGCAGCAGCACACACAGGCGAATCAGTTTGATGCCGTCGTCACCGAATTCCGCGAATTTGTCCTTGGGGATATTACGGCGATGGCCGCGCACCAACAGCGCGAGCATCTGTTGGTCTTCCCGGGAGAAACCGGCCAGGTCCGAGTGCTCGATCAGGTAAGCACCATGCTTGTGGTAGTGGTAGTGAGCGATGTCCAGGCCCACTTCATGCACCTTGGCCGCCCAGCCCAGCAGTTCGCGCCAGACGCCGTCTTCCAGGCCCCAGTCCTCGGCCACTTGGTCGAAGGCATGCAGCGCCTTGCGTTCAACGCGGGCCGCTTGCTCCAGGTCGACGTGATAACGCTCCATCAATGAGCTGAGCGTGCGCTCACGCACGTCTTCATGGTGGTGACGGCCCAGCAGGTCATACAGCACGCCTTCACGCAGGGCGCCATCGCAGTGGTCCATGCGTTGCAGTTCGAGGGCGTCGAAAATCGCTTCGAGAATCGCCAGGCCGGCCGGGAAGATCGTGCGTCGGTCGGGCTTGATGCCGTCGAAGTCGATTTTTTCGGCATCCCCCAGCTTGAACAGTTTGCGCTTGAGCCACGCCAGGCCTTCGACGTTGACCTCGCCGGTGCCGTGCCCGCCCCCCTTGAGAGCCAGGCCGATGGCGCGGATGGTGCCGGATGAGCCAATGGCTTCATCCCAGGTCAGGCGGTGCAGGGCGTGCTCGATGCTCATGATCTCCAGCCGCGCAGCCGTATAGGCCTGGGCGTAGCGCGCCGGGGTGATCTTGCCGTCCTTGAAATAACGCTGGGTGTAGCTGACGCAGCCCATCTGCAGGCTTTCGCGCAGCAGCGGCTCGAAACGCTGGCCAATGATGAACTCGGTACTGCCGCCACCGATGTCCGCCACCAGGCGTTTGCCGGGGGTATCGGCCAGGGTGTGTGACACGCCGAGGTAGATCAGGCGTGCTTCCTCACGGCCGGAGATGACTTCCACGGGGTGGCCGAGGATTTCTTCGGCGCGGCGGATGAATTCGCCACGGTTGCGCGCTTCGCGCAGGGCGTTGGTACCTACGATTCGAACGGCGCCCAGGGGCATACCGTTGATCAGTTGAGCGAAACGCTTGAGGCAATCGAGCCCGCGCTGCATGGATTCTTCATTGAGCTGGCGCTCGTCGTCGATCCCGGCGGCCAGTTGCACCTTTTCGCCGAGCCGCTCAAGGATGCGGATCTCACCGTTCTGGGCCTTGGCCACGACCATGTGAAAGCTGTTGGAGCCCAGGTCGATGGCGGCGATCAGGGACAGATTCTTGGCTTGGGATTGCGGCATGGTTTGGGGGTCTCGGTCGATAACCTCGCCATCGTGCCACGATCGACCGCTGACGCCAACGCGTAGTGCTTAGGGAATTGCGCCGAGGCCGCCCATAAGAATTGGCTGTAGGAAAAGTAGGTTATCTTTCTTGGTCGCTGTAGCGTCCTCGTGTGTTCTTGTAGGAAGTTTTAACTTTTGCCTGTTGTAGTGCGAATTATGATTTTGCCTACACCTTTCATGTCGGTATTTTATTTATTGCCTTGTCGGGGCCTACCCTGGGTTTGCGCTTGGCCGACAATAATCTTTTATCGCTCCCACAGTAACTGAGGTGTTGTCTCATTTTTTAGTCGGGTGCTAAAAGGACAGACTGTCACTCGGCAATAGTGCCGTGGTGTTATTTATTTATTGTTGCCGTTAGGAACAATAAATAAATGCGCCTGATAACTTCTGTGACAGGACCCTTATGAAAAAGATTGTTGGATTGACTTTCGGTATCGCTTGCCTGGCTGCGGCCATCAACGCCCACGCTTCCAGCAGCGCCGAACTGATCGTCAGGGGCACGATCAAACCCGCTGCCTGCAACCTCAGCATGACCGGTGGCGGCATTGTCGATTACGGCACCATCCCTTCCGGCCAATTGCTGCCAACGGCGTTCAACCCATTGCTGCCCAAGACCGCTCCCCTAAGCATCAACTGCGGCACTACCCCAGCCAAGTTCGGATTGAAGTTCGTCGACCTGCAGGGCGCCAGCAAGGTGCCTGGCATCCTCAATGCGTTGGGGGCCGGCTATACCGAAGCCCACAACTATGGCCTGGGTGCCGTTGGCGGCCGCAGGACCGGTGGTTTCGCCATCACCCTCAAAGACCTGCGTTCGTCCACCAGCACGCTGGCTCCCATCGTGCGTGTCGGCACCGGCGCCTGGCAAAACTCGGATGGCAAAGTGGCCCAGGCCCCTAGTCAGTATTCCTGGCGCAGCACCACGGCTGTCACTCCAGCCGCGATCAGTCAACTGACCGGCACCCTCGAAGTGCGCGCCGTCATTAATCGGGGCCAGGACCTGGACCTGTCGCGCGATACCGTTCTGGATGGGCGTGCGACGCTTGAGTTGAGTTACATCTAAGCCACTTATTTGCGGCCGATCAGAAGTTTCCTATTTCCGATCGGCTGTTTTTATAGGGGGTGGCTTGGCTATCAATGGTCAACTTAAAGGGCGTGGGGAACACTGAGTGCTTAGTCTTTCAGTAATAAATAGTGCGCGTGTGTTATGTGCCAGTTTTTGCCTTTGGTTTAGCGGTGCTGTGATAGCAGACGGCATGTTGCCGGAGACCACGGTAGTTGTATTTTATGAAGACCAGGGCGAAGCGACGATATCTATCAAAAATACTGACGCGACGCCGGCGTTGCTTCACTCGGTGATCGAAAACGTACCGGAAGATGTGGAGCCGCTTTTAATCGTGACGCCGCCCATTACGCGCGTGGAGGCGGGCGAAACTCAGTTGGTGCGCTTCATCGGCACCTTGAAGGAGCCGCTGAAAACCCAGCGATTGAAACGCGTGTCCTTCGAAGGCATCCCCCAGGCCCGTGCGCCAGGCCGTGCGACCATCGGTATCACCTTGCGGCAGAACTTGCCGCTGATCCTGCATCCGCGCGGTCTGCCTCTGCATCACAGCCCCTGGGAACTGCTGAAGTGGAAGCACGTGGGCGAGGCGCTCAGCGTTCACAACGACAGTGCCTACGTCGTGCGTCTAGCGCCGGAGGTGCTGCTGCTGCCACAGAAGGCCCTGGCAACATTGCCCCGAACCTACATTTTGCCGGGGGAGGCGCTGACATTGAGCGTCGAAGGCGCTCTGGAGGGGGTGGCTGCTGTAGAGATTCAGCCCGCCACTGTCTACGGTTTTTCCGCAGACAACTACCGAGCTTTGATCAATGCCGGCGAGGGTTGATCGACTCATGATAAACCTGTCGAGTAACCGACTTCTGGCATCGCTCTGGCCCTGTCGGCCCACGCTGTTGATGGGGGTCGCGACTTTGTGGAGTTTGCCTGGCGCGCTGCCTGCCCTGGAATTGGGCGAGGGGTTTGACCTGGCGGCGCTGACTGCCCACGGTATTGATCCGAAGGTCTCCGACTATTTCCGCACGGCCCCGCGTTTTCGTGAGGGTGTGCATGTGGTCGGGTTGCGGCTCAATGGCAACCCGCTCGGGTTGGTGGAGGCGCGGTTCGATGCGCATGGGCAACTGTGTTTTACCGCCGGGCTGCTCGATAAGGCCGGGTTGGTCAAACCGAGTGGCATTATCCAAGAGACGGCTGATGCGACTCAGGCCTGTCATGACTTCCTGGGGGCTTTCCCTAATACGATGGTGCGGCTGCGGCCCGGTAACGATGAGGTTGCGCTGGTGGTGCCGACGCAGGCGCTGCGCGAGCCGCAATGGGAGGCTGGGCACTTTGCCCGGGGCGGGGCGGCGGCGCTGTTCAACTATGACGTGCAGGGGTTCGATAGCCATTCGCGCAGCGGTGCGAGCCGGTTCGTATCGGCTTATACCGAGGCGGGGTTCAACCTCGGAGATTGGATCGTTCGCAGTCGCCAATACTATGTGTCCGACAATGGCGAGGCCCGCGCCGAACATTTGAATGCCTATGCCCAGCGGGATATCGGCGCGTTGCAATCGACCTTCCAGGTCGGCCAGTTGTCCAGCAATAACCCGCAGTTCGGTGGCCTCCAACTGTCCGGTGTGCAGTTTTTCCCCGATGGTCAATCCCGCGTGCCGGCGGGCAGCAACAATGCCGTGGTTGAGGGGCTGGCCCAGAGCCAGTCGAGGATCGAAGTGCGTCAGTCGGGTGCCTTGATCCATAGCACGCTGGTGCCCGAAGGGCCTTTTCGGTTGACCGGTTTGCCGCTGCTCAATGGCACCAGCGACCTGGAAGTCAGCGTGATCGATGTGCGAGGAGGCACGCGCAGTTTTGTGGTGCCGGCGGCTTCGTTTGCCGGTGCTGCTCCCGCGGCACCCGGCTATTACTTCGCCTTGGGCAAGGTGCGTGAGAACACCCATGAAGACGCGCCGTCACCCATCGTCGCCATGGGCAGTGGCACCTGGGGCCTGGGGCGCGACTCATCCGCCGGCTTTGGCCTGTTGAGTACCGATGATTACTGGGCGGCCGGAGGCACGCTGAGCAGCGTGTTTTTCCAACGCGTGAACGTGGGTGCTCGCCATAACCTTTCCCGAGATAGTCTTAATGCGGTGTCCGGTTCACGCAGCAGCCTAAGCGTGAGCAGCCCGGTGTCCGCCGATATGGACCTGAGCCTCAGCGCTACCACCCAGACGCGTGGCTATCGCGAAGTGCTTGAGGCGGGTCGCTCGTCCAAGACCGATGAGTTGGACTCTCGTTTCAAGCATCAATACACCGCCGGAGTGAGCTGGATCGACCCCGCGCTGGGGGCATTCTCTTTGGGCTATACGCGCAGCAACTCATTCGACGGGCACACCACCGAGCATCTGTTCGCCTCATGGAACCGCTCATTCAGCCATGCCGACGTCACCTTGATCGCCGATTCGCAGGTGGGTGGCACCCGCAAACGGCATGACGTTACCCAAGGCGGTAGCCGGCGTGATTCGGCGCCCGACGATGATCTGTCTGTGCGCTTGCAGGTGACCGTGCCCCTGGGCGGTGATCGTCGGGTCAACAGCTATATCAGTCGGCGTGGGGACCGCGCGCGGGCTGGCACCGCCCTTACCGAGCGGGTCAACGACTACGTGAACTACGAAGTGGGCGTCGAGCGTGACCTCAGTGCGCGGGAGCAAACGTTGCGCGGTCAGTTGGACCTGATGCCACGCTACACCCGAGTGGGCATGGGGGTCAGTCGCAACCCCCAGGGCACCGATTATTCCGGGCAGTTGCGCGGCGGCGTCGTGGCCCACGGAGGCGGTTTGACGTTCTCGCCGTATGCCGTGCAGGACACCTTTGGCATTGTCTCGGTGGGCGATATCGGAGCCGCCAAAATCAGTACCCCGCACGGCCCGGTATGGACCGATTTCAGCGGGCAGGCGGTGATCCCCGGGTTGCCGGCCTATACCGACAGTCGTATCGAAGTACAGACCCAGTCCTTGCCCAAACGTGTGGACCTGAAGAACGGCACGCACACCCTCGCTGCCGCCCGCGGGTCGGTGAACAGCGTAGCGTTCGACGTGGTGAAAGTGCGCCGGGTGCTGGTCACCGGCACCGATGAACAGGGCCGACCATTGCCTCAGGGTGCTTCGGTGTTCGATAAAAACAACCGTTTCCTGACCAGCGTCGTGGGTGACGGCATGATTTTCCTGAATGACATGAACGACTCCCAGGCGTTGCGGGTTTCTTTGTCGGATTCTTCTACTTGCCAGCTCAGGCTTACTCCTGGGACCCAGCCCGACAATGACACGTTCTACGAGACAACATCGGCGGTGTGCCATGGCCGTTAAGCTGAAGAAACTGGGCCTCTTACTGTTCTGCACGATGGCGATGAGCGAGGCAGTACAGGCGCAGAACTGCCGGTTGTCCGTGAGCCAGCCGACGGTCGACTATGGGGTGATTCGCAATGAGCCGCTGACACACAGCCCCACCCTCGTACTGGGGACGCGCATGTTGCACTTGAGCGTGCTGTGCATGGAGCCTGCGACCATCGCGCTGCGATTTGTCGGAGCAGCCGATGGGCAAGGTTTCCGGTTTGGCCGTCAGGGGCACTTCCGTCTGACACTCAAGCAGGCCCAGGTGGATGGGCATGCTGTCGAGTGGGCGCCGGTACAGCTTGCCGGTGAGCCCGTTGGCGGGCAGCTATTGCCAGGGCAGGTACTGTCCACCCGGGCGGTTGGCAAGCGCTTGACCGCCCAGGTGCAAATCGACACCGAACTGCCCTCCGACGCCCTGCAGGTGCGCAGTCACGCGGTGCTGGAGGGGAGGGGCCGTTTCGAGCTGGTCAGCCCGACTGCTCCACTGAGCCGATAAAGTTCGCGAATTCGGGGGTACGTGGGTTGGCGAACAATACCTTGGGATCGCCCACTTCATGCACCTTGCCCTGGTGCATGAAGACCAACTTATCACCGACCTCCCGGGCGAAGCGCATTTCGTGGGTCACCATGATCAGCGTCATCCCGTCCTTGGCCAACTGGCGCACCACGCTGAGTACCTCGTTGACCAGTTCCGGATCCAGGGCCGAGGTGATTTCGTCACACAACAGCACCTTGGGCGACATGGCCAGGGCGCGAGCAATGGCGACCCGTTGTTGCTGGCCGCCGGACAGACGATCGGGGAAGGCATCGAATTTCTCACCCAGCCCAACGCGCTCCAACATTTGCCGAGCCAGTTGGGCGGCCTTGGCCTTGGGCACTTTCTGCACCACTTGGGGCGCGAGCATGACGTTTTCGCCCACGGTCAGGTGCGGGAACAGGTTGAACTGTTGGAACACCATCCCGACTTTCTGCCGCAGGCTGCGCAGGTCGGCGCGTGCGGCGTCGAGGTACTCTCCGTCGACTTCGATCACCCCATCGTTGATCGACTCCAGGCCATTGAGGGTGCGCAGCAAGGTGGATTTGCCCGAGCCGCTGCGACCGATGATCGCCACGACCTGGCCTTCTTCAACCGTGAGGTCGATGCCTTTGAGGACATGATGGTCGCCGTAATACTTATGCAGGGCCGAAATTCTAAGCAGAGGCATGCAGTCTCCTTTCCAGGTAGCGCGCACTGAGGGACAAGGGGTAGCAGAGCAAAAAGTAACCAAGGGCCACCAGGCCGTAGACCATAAAGGGCTCGAACGTGGCATTGGCGAGCATGCCGCCGGTCTTGGTCAGTTCGGTGAAGCCGATAATCGAGGTCACGGCGGTGCCTTTTACGACCTGTACCGAGAACCCCACGGTCGGCGCCACGGCGATACGCAGGGCCTGAGGCAGGATCACATAACGCAGTTGCTCAAGCGGGTTGAGTGCCAGGCTGGCGGAGGCTTCCCACTGCCCATGAGCGATTGACTCGACGCAGCCGCGCCAGATCTCGGCGAGGTAGGCACTGGTAAACAAAGTCAGGGCGATCGCCGCCGCCAGCCAGGGCGAAATATCCACGCCGAGCAGCGCGATGCCGAAAAACACCAAGAACAACTGCATCAACAGCGGTGTGCCCTGGAACAGCTCTATATAGGTCCGCGCAACATTGCGTGGAAATGCCTTGCTGCTGATGCGCAGAGTCATCACCAGCAAACCGATCAGGCCGCCGCCGATAAATGCCACCAGCGACAGCAGCAACGTCCACTGCAGGCCCGTAAGCAGGTTGCGCACAATGTCCCAGAATGAAAAATCACTCATCGGCTATTCCTCATCACAAAGCGACGGCCGATCCAATTGAGCAACTGGCGAATCATCAGCGCCATGCACAAGTACACCAGCGTGGTGAGGGCATACGTTTCAAAGGCGCGGAAATTGCGGGATTGGATGAAGTTGGCGGCAAAACTCAATTCTTCGGTGGCGATCTGCGAACACACCGCCGACCCTAGCATCACGATGATGATCTGGCTGCTCAGGGCTGGCCACACCTTGCCCAGCGCCGGCAGCAGCACTACATGACGGAAGGCTTCGAAGCGGGTCATCGCCAGTGCGGCGGCGGCTTCCAGTTGCCCGCGAGGAACGGCCTGGATGCCCGCGCGGATGATCTCCGTGGAATAAGCCCCCAGGTTGATCACCATCGCCAGTACGGCGGCTTGCCATTCGGTGATTTTCAATCCCAACGACGGCAGGCCGAAGAAGATGAAGAACAGCTGCACCAGGAATGGCGTATTGCGGATCAACTCGACATAGACCCCAAAGCACCAGGCCAGAGGCTGGATTTTCCAGGCACGCACTACTGCACCGACGGTGCCCAGGGCGACGCCGAGGATCGCGCCGATAGCCGTCAATTCCAGGGTAAATAGCGCACCCCGCAACAACAGGTCGGTGTTGGCCAGCACCGGAACAAAGTCAAATTGATACGCCATCAGTCAGCTCCGTGGCTTCACAGATCGGCGGGCAGCGGCTCTTTCAGCCATTGCATCGCGTTCTTTTCCAGGCTGCCGTCAGCCTTGGCCGCGACCAGGATCTGATTGACCTTCTCCAGCAGCGCCGGCTCGTTTTTATTCACGCCCACGTACACCGGCGAATCCTTGAGCTTCACTTTCAGTGCCGGTACGCGTTTGGGGTTGCGCTCGCTGATCGCCACCATCACTACGTTGCCGCTGGCGATCAGGTCGACTTGGCCGGCCAGGTAGGCGGCGATCGTCGAGTTGTTGTCTTCGAAGCGTTTGATCGTGGCTTCTTTGGGCGCCACGGCGGTCAGCTCGATGTCTTCGATGGCGCCACGGGTCACGCTGATGGTTTTGCCCTTGAGGTCGTCGGTGCTGGCGATGGCGGCCTCGGGCGGGCCGAACACGGCGAGGTAAAAGGGCGCGTAGGCCTTGGAAAAGTCGATGACCTTCTCGCGCTCGGGATTTTTACCCAGGCTGGATATCACCAGATCGACTTTGCCGGTGGTGAGGAAGGGGATACGGTTGGTGCTGTTGACCGGGGTCAGCTCCAGCTTGACCTTGAGCTGGTCGGCCAGCAGCTTGGCGGTGTCGATGTCCAGGCCACGGGGCTTCATGTCCGGGCCGACCGAGCCGAACGGCGGGAAATCCTGCGGCACGGCAACCTTTAAGGTGCCACGGGCCACGATATCGTCCAGCCCGTTGGCCTGGGCGGGTGCGTGGCTCAGCATCAGACTGGCAAACAGGGCTGTCAGCAGGGCGCTGTAGCGCTTGGTCATGGCAACTCTCCGAGAAAGGCGAAGGAATGTTCTGTCAGTGGTCAGTGCACAGCCCATGCCAGTCGTAGCCGATTGCGCTGCGAGGCTGGGTTTTACTGGCGTGTATTGGTCTTACTGGTCTGAACAGTAAGCAAGTTTTTTGCACCCTTTTCGAGCGCCGCTAAAACCTCGCGAGCGCCTTTAGGGCGTGGCTTGCCGGCGACTACGAATAGCTTTACAACTAGCCGCTCAGTTGACTGAAACCTTGAGTTTTTTATGAATTCCATCGCCCAAGCGGTACCGGAGGCGGCGTTGCAGGCCATCCGCAAACTGATCAAGGAGCAGGGTTTCGGCCCAGGCGATGCCCTGCCGTCTCAGCGTGAGTTGGCCGTGCAACTGGGCGTGAGTCGGGCGTCATTGCGCGAAGCGTTGTCGTCCCTGAGCGCTCTGGGTGTGGTCAGTGTGCAACCGGGTAAAGGTGTGTTCGTGCAAACCGCGCAGGAGCCGCCGGCGGGTTTTGCCTGGCCTTTCGCGGCGCAGGCCACGCCGTTGGAGATTTTTCAGTTGCGCTATGCCCTGGAGGGCTTTGCCGCGGGGTTGGCGGCGGTCACGCTGACCATCGAGGCGTTAGACAGCCTGGAAGACAACGTCGAGGCAATGCGTCAGGTGCTCAAGGCCGGTGATTTCGAAGCGGCTGCGCGGCTGGACTTTGAATTTCACCAGCGCATTCTCCTCGCCAGCGGTAACCGAGCGATGGTCAGCATCCTCAGTGCCAGCGCCGAGGTGTTTCTGGAGAGTCAGAAACTACCGTTCATCCGGCCGGAGCGGGCCATGGAAACCTGGCAAGAGCATCGCAAAATCCTCCGCGCCCTGGCTCAACGCAACAGTGCAGCAGCGCAGAAAACCATGCAGCAGCACGTACGCAACGCGGCGTTACGTACCGGCATCGCGTTCCTGACCCCTGCCACCCCCTGAATAAGGCAATATCCAAACTCATTGATCGCCATAGCGAGACTCAATCAGAGGCGGCTTCCTGAACGGGGGAAGGGCGGCTATGATGGGCAACGTTTTTTTTGCTTACAATCCGGAGACATCCATGAGCAACGATCTTATCAAGCACGTCACGGACGCGACCTTTGAGGCCGAAGTACTCAAGGCTCAAGGCCCGGTGCTGGTTGACTACTGGGCTGAGTGGTGCGGCCCTTGCAAAATGATCGCTCCGGTTCTGGACGACATTGCAACCACCTACGAAGGCAAACTGACCGTTGCCAAACTCAACATCGACGACAACCAGGAAACGCCTGCCAAACACGGCGTACGTGGTATTCCTACGCTGATGCTGTTCAAGAACGGCAACGTTGAAGCGACCAAAGTAGGCGCATTGTCGAAGTCGCAGTTGGCTGCATTCATCGACGCGAACATCTAAGCGTCGTCAAAAAAGCCCCGCAAATAGCGGGGCTTTTTCGTAAAACAGGGCTAGACGCTCCGAAATTCAGGTGTTACATTCGGCCCCGCACTGGTTTCTCCACTGCCCCCTGCAAGCCGTCGCCGACGCACTCCTTTTCGATTAGTACGCGATCCTGTCGCCTTCTCCGCGGCGCGGCCTCATTAAGCCAAAAGCTTAATTTCCCCCTCCATAAATGATTACGTCATTCCTATATGAATCTGACTGAACTCAAGCAAAAGCCGATTACCGACCTGCTCCAATTGGCCGAAGAAATGGGCATAGAAAATATGGCCCGTTCGCGCAAGCAGGACGTGATTTTCTCCCTGCTGAAAAAGCACGCGAAAAGCGGCGAGGAAATCTCCGGTGATGGCGTGCTGGAGATTCTCCAGGACGGCTTCGGCTTCCTCCGCTCTGCAGACGCTTCCTACCTCGCCGGCCCAGACGATATTTATGTCTCGCCGAGCCAGATCCGCCGCTTCAACTTGCGCACCGGTGACACCATCGTGGGCAAGATCCGTCCTCCGAAGGAAGGCGAGCGGTATTTCGCCCTGCTCAAGGTCGACACGATCAACTTCGATCGTCCTGAGAACGCGAAAAACAAGATTCTCTTCGAGAACCTGACGCCGCTGTTCCCGACCGTGCGCATGAAGATGGAGGCCGGTAACGGTTCCACCGAAGACTTGACCGGCCGCGTGATCGACCTTTGCGCACCGATCGGCAAGGGCCAGCGTGGCTTGATCGTTGCGCCGCCGAAAGCCGGTAAGACCATCATGCTGCAGAACATTGCAGCGAACATCGCACGTAACAATCCTGAAGTTCATCTGATCGTATTGCTGATCGATGAGCGTCCGGAAGAAGTGACCGAGATGCAGCGCACCGTGCGCGGTGAAGTGGTTGCCTCCACGTTCGATGAGCCGCCAACCCGCCACGTGCAGGTTGCCGAGATGGTGATCGAGAAGGCCAAGCGCCTGGTCGAACACAAGAAAGACGTGGTGATCCTGCTCGACTCCATCACCCGTCTGGCCCGTGCCTACAACACCGTCATCCCTAGCTCCGGCAAGGTATTGACCGGTGGTGTCGATGCTCACGCCCTGGAGAAACCCAAGCGTTTCTTCGGCGCCGCGCGGAACATCGAAGAAGGCGGCTCGCTGACCATTATCGCCACCGCGCTGGTTGAGACCGGCTCGAAGATGGACGAAGTGATCTACGAAGAGTTCAAGGGTACCGGCAACATGGAACTGCCCCTGGACCGTCGTATCGCGGAAAAACGCGTCTTCCCGGCCATCAACATCAACCGTTCCGGCACCCGCCGCGAAGAGTTGCTGACCGCCGACGACGAGCTGCAGCGTATGTGGATCCTGCGCAAGCTTCTGCACCCGATGGACGAAGTGGCAGCCATCGAGTTCCTGGTGGATAAACTGAAAACCACCAAGACCAACGATGAGTTCTTCTTGTCGATGAAGCGCAAGTAATACGACGCTTCAGCTTAAAAAAATGGCGCCCGAATAGGGCGCCATTTTTTTTGCGTCCTGATGCAGCATTTCTCATGGCATAACTGTCCGTTAAGTAACAAAAATTGTACGCGCGACTACGCTTATCCCTTTCGTCAGAGACTGACCACATTTCTTATGACCACTCTTGCTTACCGCAGAGACATCGACGGCCTGCGTGCCATCGCTGTCCTGGCTGTCGTTCTGTTCCACTATGGGGTTCCAGGAGTTTCCGGGGGATTTGTCGGCGTTGATGTGTTCTTCGTGATTTCAGGATTTCTGATCACGTCGATCATCTGGCGCGAGCGTGAAGCAGGACGTTTCAGCTTTCTCGATTTTTGGGCAAGGCGAGCCCGGCGTATCCTGCCAGCGCTGATTGTCATGATGTCCATATCGTTGGTGGTTGGTTGGTTTCTGATGGCGCCAAAGGATTACTCCGAGTTGGGGCGCTCGATACACAACCAGGTGATCTTTATCTCCAACCTGTTCTTCATGCGTCAGGACGGTTACTTCGAGACCGCCTCCGATATGAAGCCAATGCTGCATACCTGGTCCTTATCTGTCGAAGAGCAGTTCTACCTGGCCTTTCCGCTCGTGCTGGTATTTGTATCGAGTCGGATCAAGCAATGGCGCAGCGTATTGTGCGTACTGATGCTTGTGTCGTTTGGAGCGAGCGCCTGGGCGGTGTTTCATCACCCGGAAAAGGCTTTTTTCCTGCTACCCATGCGTGCCTGGGAGCTGCTGGCAGGCTCCATGCTGGCGGTTATGCCGGTACGGGCCAAACAAATGAGCCCAGCGTTGGCGCAAACAGTCAGTTTGCTCGGCCTGGGCCTGATCCTTGTGGCTATATTGGGTTACGACGCGGACACGGCCTTCCCTGGCGCTGCAGCCTTACTGCCAGTATTGGGCGTGGTCGGGCTGATTTGGGCTAATGGCCAACACCCCACACTGGTCGCACGTTTGCTGGGTAGCCGCGTGCTGGTGGGCATAGGCTTGATTTCCTATTCCTGGTACCTGTGGCACTGGCCGGTACTGGTTTTTGGCAAGTACGCCAGTATTTATGGGCTGTCGACTTGGGCGCTCGCAGCACTGTTCGTACTCAGCCTGGTTCTAGGGTATTTATCCTGGCGATTTGTGGAGGGGCCGTTTCGTGAGCGCCGACTCTTGGCCGGGAACCGCTCGATTCTGGTAACGGGTGTCATCGTGCTGCTGGGCCTGGGCATGATGGGCAAAGGCTTGGTGTGGTCGAGCGGGGTTGCGTGGCGATTGTCGCCCGAGGCCTTGCAGTTCGCGCAAACCCACACTTGGAGCCCGGCACTCATGAATTGCTTGTCGGATGACAAAAAAAACAAGCACCGAGCGTTCTGCCATTTCGGTCCTCAGGCCGCGGCGCCCAAGGCGTTGGTCTGGGGTGACAGTCACGCATCGGCCTTGATTCCTGCGTTGAAAGACAGCGCGAACCAGTATCACCTCAACATTACCCAGGCTGGTTACGCCGGTTGTCTGCCGTTTTATCGCAAAGAAAATACGCCTGGCTGCAGAGCGTTCAACGATCGTGTAACGCAGTTGATAAAGGACGAACCGTTCAGCGATGTGGTACTGGCGGCTCGCTGGAGTCTCTACGTGTATGGTCAGCGCAATGGTGATACGGGCGCTTCTATTCATGATCCGGCAACGGGGAAATATGACCGTGCCACCGCTGAGCAGCTCTTCACCGAAGGGCTTGGCGCGCTGGTGCAGCAGCTGCGTGCTCAGGGGCACCGCGTATGGTTGGTCAAAGAGGTGCCGTTGCAGGATTTCAACGTGCCATACCGGCTCAGCCGCCTGGCGATGTTGGGGCGCCCGACCGACCGAGAAGGTCTGCCTCTGGCCGAGCACATGCAGCGACAGGCCTATATCAGCAATCTATTTGAGCGCATGGCGGCGGCCGACTCAGGCGTTCAGTTGCTCGACCCTGCGCCGAAGCTCTGCGATACAAATGGATGGTGTCGGGTCGAACTGGCTGGCAAGTCGTTGTATACCGATGACAACCATCTCTCGATCTCTGGCACCCTGTTCGTACAAGGTTTTCTCGAGCCCTTCTTCCGCACCTTGCGCAACGCGTCGATTGAGTCGGATGTAAGCCGCAATGTCGTTCAATAAGCTGCCAGCGCTCGTAAGAGCAGGTAGGATGTACGCCTATTTTACGGGTGGCATGGTTAATGAAATTCAAGGATCTTCGGGATTTCGTGCAGCAACTTGAGCAGCGCGGAGAGTTGAAACGTATCCAGATGCCGATTTCCCCGGTGCTGGAAATGACTGAGATTTGCGACCGCACCCTGCGTAACAAGGGCCCGGCGCTGCTGTTCGAAAAGCCGACCGGCTTCGATATCCCGGTGTTGGGCAACCTGTTCGGCACGCCCGAGCGCGTCGCGTTCGGCATGGGTGCCGAGTCGGTCAGCGAGTTGCGTGAAATCGGCAAGCTGCTGGCGTTCCTCAAGGAGCCCGAGCCGCCCAAAGGCTTGAAGGATGCCTGGTCCAAGTTGCCGATTTTCCGCAAGATCATTGCCATGGCGCCCAAAGTGGTCAAGGACGCCGTGTGCCAGGAAGTGGTCATCGAAGGCGATGACGTCGACCTGGGCATGCTCCCGGTGCAGACCTGCTGGCCCGGCGACGTCGGCCCGTTGATCACCTGGGGCCTGACCGTCACCAAGGGCCCGAACAAGGATCGCCAGAACCTGGGCATCTATCGCCAGCAAGTGATCGGCCGTAACAAAGTGATCATGCGTTGGCTGAGCCACCGTGGCGGCGCTCTGGACTTCCGTGAGTGGTGTGAAAAACACCCCGGCCAGCCGTTCCCGGTCTCCGTGGCCTTGGGCGCCGACCCGGCCACCATCCTCGGTGCCGTAACGCCGGTGCCGGATAGCCTTTCCGAATACGCCTTCGCGGGACTGTTGCGTGGCAACCGCACCGAACTGGTCAAGTGCCGTGGCAACGACCTGCAAGTGCCGGCCACCGCGGAAATCATCCTGGAAGGTGTGATTCATCCCGGCGAGATGGCCGATGAAGGCCCCTATGGCGACCACACCGGTTATTACAACGAAGTCGACAGCTTCCCGGTGTTCACGGTCGAACGCATCACTCATCGGATCAAGCCGATCTACCACAGCACCTACACCGGCCGTCCGCCGGATGAGCCGGCCATCCTCGGCGTGGCCCTCAACGAAGTGTTCGTGCCGATTCTGCAGAAGCAATTTCCGGAAATCACCGATTTCTACCTGCCGCCGGAAGGCTGCTCGTACCGCATGGCCGTGGTCACTATGAAGAAGTCGTACCCAGGCCATGCCAAGCGGGTCATGCTGGGTGTGTGGTCGTTTTTGCGACAGTTCATGTACACCAAGTTCGTTATTGTCACCGACGACGACATCAACGCCCGTGACTGGAACGACGTGATCTGGGCCATCACCACGCGCATGGACCCCAAGCGCGATACGGTGATGATCGATAACACGCCAATCGACTACCTCGACTTTGCGTCGCCGGTGTCGGGCCTGGGCTCGAAGATGGGCCTGGATGCCACCCATAAATGGCCGGGTGAAACCACCCGCGAATGGGGCCGGGTGATCGTCAAGGATGCAGCCGTGACCGCGCGTGTCGATGCGATCTGGAAAGAATTGGGAATAGATTGATGCGTGTAACCCTGCAACCTTCCGGTGCTGTACTGGAACTGGTCCCTGGCGAGCGGATTCTCGAAGGCGCCCGTCGCCTGGGTTATGAATGCCCCCAGGCCTGCCGCAACGGTGTATGCCATGTGTGCGCCGCGCTGCTGGTGGAAGGCCGCGTGCAGCAAGCCGGTGAAGTGCGTGACCACGGTGAATTCTTCACCTGCATCGCCGAGCCACTGGAAGACTGCGTTGTGTTGTGGGACGGCGTGCTGGCCCCCGGCGAGCTGCCGCTGCGCAAGTTGGCGTGCCAATTGAGCGAGTGCGTCGACGTGGGTGGCGATGTGTGGCGAGTGCGCCTGCGCGCGCCTGCCGGCAAGGCGGTGCGTTACCACGCCGGGCAATACCTGATGATCGAACGGGATAACGGGGAGAAGTCGGCGTTTTCCCTGGCCTCGGCACCCCATTCTGGGCGTGAGCTGGAACTGCATGTACTTGCCCGTGAAGACAGCGCACGCAACCTGCTGGCCCAACTGCAGCGTGATCAGATAGCGCGTGTGGAACTGCCGTTTGGCGACACTCACCTGGCCGAGCTGCCCGACGGCCCGCTGGTGCTGATCGCCGCAGGCACCGGTATGGCGCAGATGCACAGCCTGATCGAGCATTGCCGCGCTTCCGGTTTCAAGCACCCGGTACACCTGTACTGGGGCGTGCGCCGCCCGGAAGACTTCTACGAAATCGAGCATTGGACGCAATGGCAGCAACTGCCCAACCTGTTTCTGCACAAGGTCGTCAGCGACCTGTGCGGTTGGGAAGGGCGCTGTGGGCTATTGCATGAAGCGGTGTGCGAAGACATCCGCGACCTGAAGGCCGTGCATGTCTATGCCAGCGGTTCACCGGCGATGATCTATGGCACGTTGGATGCGCTGGTCGAAGCCGGCATGGACGCGCATCAGATGCGCGCTGACGTATTTGCCTACGCCCCCCGACCCTAGAAGCGCACGCCCGCGGTGAGCATCGCCGCGTTGAAGCCCAACAGCACCAGCTCCGCCGCCACCGGCCCGTAATGGGTGCCCACCGATGGAATGATCACCGGCGCCACGCCGAGGCCGTTCAGTGGGATCTTGTCGCGGTACTTGCCGCGATAGCCCTGAAGCGCGCCGCCGGTCAGTTTTACGTACACCGGGTAATCCGCCATGTCATAGCGTTTGCCCCCATAGACGTAGTACGAACGCTGGCTGAACGAGTTGCGGAAGGTCGCCCCGCCATACACCCAGCCTGAGGCTTCATTGCGTTCAAGGCCGATCAGGTCCTGATGGTTATTGTGGTCTGGGTCGGGGGAGAAATGCCGGGTGTAGACGCTGGTCTGCGCATACCAGAAACCTTTGTCGTCTTCGCCAGGCGGCGCTTCGGCGGCCAGTGCGGTGGTGGCCTGGGCCAGAAACAACAGTCCTGGCAGTCGAAATTTTTTCATGGGGCGACCTCGGTAGTCGGTGGGGGCGGCGGCTAGTGGGTCGTGATCGGCACATCATTTTGACGGCAGGAACGTGCCCCAGGCTGAACCGGGGCTGAAAGTAGCGGGATTATGGGTTTCAATCCTGACGAATGGCCGTTGGCCTTATATCTCTGCTTATTCACTTCCGGTATTTATTGTCCCCGGTGGATATCCCTAAGCTATATCCCCAAGGCCGCAGGTTCAGCACACCCCATACTTTTGGCCTAAACGGTTCCTGCGGCGCGTTTTATTGCGCTAAAGTCGCTTACAGCTGGTTACACAGGAGGCGCACCGCTTTTCGCCATGACCGCCATTGAAACCGATCTTCTGCAGTTGGCTTACCCTCCGCGGCTCGATCTGGGACCGCAACTTACCCACGAACAGTTGATGAGCTCCATGCAGGCCACCATGGCCCGGCATAAGGGTGGGCCGGTCTGGCTATTTGCGTATGGTTCATTGATTTGGCGGCCGGAATGCTCGTCGACCGAGCGGGTACGGGCCCGGGTCCACGGATATCACCGTGGCCTGTATTTGTGGTCCCACGAGCACCGTGGTACGCCGGAATTGCCAGGGTTGGTATTCGGTTTGGATCGCGGTGGGTCATGCAGCGGGTTTGCTTATCGCTTGCCGGAAGATCAACTGGAAGCCTCGCTGTATGCCTTGTGGCAGCGCGAGATGCCCTATCCCTCGTACCGGCCGCACTGGCTCAGTTGTCGGTTGGAGGATGGCACGCAGGTGCAAGCGCTGGGGTTTGTGTTGGAGCGGCATTTGCCCAGCTACGCCGGCAACTTGCCTGATATCGTGCTCAACCATGTGCTGCAAAGCGCGAGTGGGCGTTACGGTACGACCCGCGATTATGTCGAGCAGACCGTCAACGCCCTGCGCAGCCACGCCATGCCAGATAAAAACCTGGAGGCGCGGCTCAAGCGGTGTGCAAAAGGATGCTCAGGCGCTTAACGGGCCGAGCTGACACTGTTGGTGTGCCACAGGGTCGGTATCAGGAATGCGATGGCCAGCAGGCACGCGCCGATCAGCAGCACGAAGCCGCCGTCCCAGCCGAAATGGTCAACGGTGTAGCCCATGGCCGCACTTGCCGCCACCGAGCCGCCCAGGTAACCGAACAGACCCGTGAAACCCGCGGCGGTGCCGGCGGCTTTCTTCGGTGCCAGCTCCAGCGCCTGCAGGCCGATCAGCATTACCGGGCCATAGATCAGGAAGCCGATCGAGACCAGCGCAATCATGTCCACCGTCGGATTGCCCGGCGGGTTGAGCCAGTACACCAGCGTCGCCACGGTCACCAGGCCCATGAACACAATGCCGGTCAGGCCACGGTTGCCACGGAAGATTTTGTCCGACATCCAGCCGCACAGCAGCGTGCCCGGGATACCCGCCCACTCATAGAAGAAGTAAGCCCACGAGGATTTATCCACCGTGAAGTGTTTGGCTTCCTTGAGATAAGTCGGTGCCCAGTCCAGTACGCCATAGCGCAGCAGGTAGACGAATACGTTGGCGAAGGCGATGTACCAGAGCATTTTGTTGCGCAGCACATATTTGACGAAGATTTCCTTGGCGCTGAATTCGTCTTCGTGGCTGGCGTTGTAGCCTTCGGGATAGTCGTTCTTGTATTGCTCGATAGGCGGCAGGCCAACCGATTGTGGGGTGTCACGCATCGTGATGAACGCAAACGCCGCCACTGCCAAGGCCACCGTGGCAGGCACGTAGAATGCCGCGTGCCAATCGTTGAACCAGGCCATGCCCAGCAAGAACAGCGGGCCGATCAGGCCGCCGCCGACGTTGTGCGCCACGTTCCACACCGACACCACGCCGCCGCGTTCTTTCTGTGACCACCAATGCACCATGGTGCGCCCGCTCGGCGGCCAACCCATGCCCTGGGCCCAGCCGTTGATGAACAGCAATATGAACATCATGGTCACGCTGGACGTCGCCCAAGGCGCGAAACCGAAAATGAACATCACGCCCGCCGAGACCAACAGGCCAAAGGGCAAAAAGTAGCGCGGGTTGGAACGGTCGGACACCAGGCCCATCAGAAACTTGGACAGGCCGTAGGCAATCGCGATAGCCGACATCGCCAAGCCCAGTTCGCCGCGGCTGTAACCGTCTTCGATCAGGTAAGGCATGGCCAGGGAGAAGTTTTTGCGCAGCAGGTAGTACCCGGCATAACCGAAGAAAATGCCAGCGAAGATCTGCCAGCGTAGACGTCGGTAGGTACTGTCGATTTTTTCTTCAGGCAGGGGCGCCTGGTGCGCGGCAGGACGAAAGAAAGCAAACATTCAAGAGCTCCAGATTTCTTGTTTTGACTGCGGATGCGAATGTTACAGTTTCGTTACCGAAAATAGCATCGCCTCTTGAGGTCAAACACAGGAAAACGGCGTAACTGCATGTTCTTTTATGAACATGCCGCAAATAGGCAGGTTTATGTCGTTTTAGGCTTTTCTAGGAATGTGGGGGGATTGCCCCTCCCACATTACTCACATTCAGATGGCGATCAGCGGGTCTGGACGACGACCTTCCCGACAGCCTTGCGCTGCCCAAGATCGTTGATAGCCTGGGCCGCCTGTTCCAGCGGATACACCTGCGACACCAGCGGCTTGAGCTTGCCCTCGGCATACCAGCCAAACAATTGCTGGAAATTCGCCGCGTTATCCTGCGGCTGGCGCTGAGCGAAGGAGCCCCAGAACACGCCGACCACCGCCGCGCCTTTAAGCAGCGCCAGGTTCACCGGCAGCTCGGGAATGCGCCCGCTGGCAAACCCCACCACCAGCAGGCGGCCGTTCCAGGCAATCGCGCGAATAGCCTGGTCAAACAGGTCGCCGCCCACTGGGTCGTAGATCACATCCGCGCCATTGCCGTCGGTGAGGCGCTTGATCTCATCCTTCAGGCTGGCTTCGCTGTAATTGATCAATTCGTCGGCGCCCGCAGCCTTGGCGATTGCGAGCTTGTCGGCGCTGCTGGCGGCAGCAATCACCCGGGCGCCCATGGCTTTGCCGATTTCCACCGCGGCCAGGCCCACGCCACCGGAGGCACCGAGCACCAGCAGGGTTTCGCCGGGTTGCAGGTGGGCCCGTTGTTTGAGCGCGTGCATTGAGGTGCCGTAGGTCATGCTGAACGCGGCGGCGGTGTTGAAATCCATGCTGGCAGGGATCGGCAGCACGTTATAGCCGGGCACTGCGACCTGTTCGGCAAAGCTGCCCCAGCCGGTCAAGGCCATGACCCGATCGCCGACCTTCAAGTGACTGACTTTCTCCCCCACTTCGCTGACCACCCCTGCGGCTTCACCACCCGGCGAGAACGGAAAGGGCGGTTTGAACTGGTATTTGCCCTCGATAATCAGCGTGTCCGGGAAGTTGACCCCGGCGGCATGCACGTCCAGCAGGATTTCGTTTTTCTTGATCGCCGGGCTGGCGACATCTTCCAGCACCAGGGTTTCGGCGGGGCCGAAGGCTTTGCACAGCACAGCTTTCATCGGACTATTCCTTTTGGCGTCGTGGCCGATAAGTGTAGGAGGGCAGGCCCCAGGGTCAACAAGCATGCCCCGGCCTGATAAGTCGCCATAAGCTTGTGCTCAGCCTTGCTAGCGTTATGCTACCGGGCACCGAATGTGAGGAATGAATTGTGAAAGCGCGGATTCTGTTGATGCTGGCCCTGATCCTGCCGATGGCGGTACAGGCCGAAGAAGCCAAGGAAGGCAAAGAGGGCGAGGCGCCGAAAGTCAGCTATATCAGCTTGAGCCCGCCGTTCGTGGGTAATTACGGCCTGGATGGCACGGCGAAACTCAAGGTGTTCAAGGCCGACATCGCCCTGCGCGTGACCGGCACCGAAGCCGCCGCCGCCGTTAAAGCCAACGACGCGTTGATCCGCAATCAACTGGTGGCGTTGTTCACCCAGCAGACCAACGAGGCGATGAGCACCGTGGAGGGCAAGGAAAAACTGCGCCAGGAAGCCCTGAAGCAAACCCAGCAAGTGATGAACGACGAGACCGGCAAGCCCATGGTCGAAGACCTGTTGTTCAACAACTTGATCATCCAGTAAGCGCGCCAGGTGCGCGGTCTCAGGACGCCAGGCTCTTCCTGAACCGCGCCAGCGCCACGGCGAAAAACAGCAGGCCGATTCCCGCCAGCGCCAGCAAATCCGGCCATACCACGCTTACCCCCGCATCGCGGAATAGAATCGCCGCGCTCAAACTCACAAAATGCGTCGACGGCGAGCCCTGCATCACCCATTGCAGCCACTCCGGCATGCTGTCCAAAGGCGTGCTGCCGCCTGATAGCAACAGCATCGGGATGATCACCGGAATCGCCAGCAGCCCGAATTGCGGGGTCGAGCGGGCGAGGGTGGCGAGGAAAATCCCCAGCGCCGTACTGGCGAACAGGTACAACGCCGTCACAAACAGAAACAACCCCAATGAGCCGGCCAGCGGCACACCCAGCAAGCCTTTGACCACCACTTCCAATGACACCCACGTGCACAGCACCACTACCAGCATGTTGCTCCAGATTTTTGCCAGCATGATTTCCAGCGCCGTCAGGGGCAGCACCAGCAAATGGTCGAGCGTGCCGTGTTCGCGTTCGCGCAGCAGGGCGGTGCCGGTCAGCACGATGGCCAGGATGGTGATGTTGTTGACGATCTGGATCACCGCCAAAAACCAGCCGCCTTCCAGGTTGGTGTTGAACAGCGAGCGGGTGGTCAGCAGCGCCGGTGTCTGTGCGGCGGCATCGGCCTGGCCGCTGTAGCTCAACAATTCGCGCTGGAAAATCCTGCCAATGTAACCGGCACCCATGAATGCCTGGCTCATGGCCGTTGCATCCACGTTGACCTGCACGCTGGGTTGGCGCCCGGCCAGCAAGTCGGCTTGGAAATTGGCCGGCACATTGATCACGAACGTGTACTCGCCGCTGTCCATGGCCTTGTCCAACAGGTTGTAAGGCAACGGCGCTGGCGTCTGGAACTCCGGCGGTTGCAGCGCTTCGCCCAGTTGTCGGGACAGGGCGCTGTGGTCTTCATCCACCAGCGCCACGCTGGCGTTATGCACACCGATCACTGAGCCGGCGGCGGGCATATAGATGGCCACGGTGAACGCGTAGAACAGAAACAGCAGCAGTACGCTGTCGTGGCGCAGGCTGGTGAGTTCTTTCAGGCCCAAGCGCAGGATGTGCGCGAACTTATGCATCAGACCTCCTGCTTCTTGAGCATGACCAGGCTCAACCCGGTGAACCCGACAAAGAACCCGAACAGCGCCAGGCATTGCGGCCACAGCTGGCGCAGATCCAGAGCCTTGGTAAAGGTGCCCACCGCGATATCCAAAAAGTGCCCGGCCGGAAACAGCATGCCCATCAGCGCCGCGGCGCCTTCCAGGGATGAGCGAGGCACGATCAGCCCGGAGAACTGGATGGTCGGCAGGCTGGTGATGATCATCGTGCCGAGGATCGCCGCGATCTGGGTGCGTGTGAATGCAGAAATCAGCAGGCCCATGCTGGTGGTGGCCAGCACATACAGCAGCCCACCGAACGCCAGCGTCAGGCCGCTGCCCTTGAACGGCACGCCAAACAGCCAGCGGTTCATGGCCACCAGCACGGCCAGGTTGACCAGACTCACCACCAGGTATGGCGCCTGTTTGCCCAGCAGAAACTCCAGGCGCGTCAGGGGTGTTGCGTAAAAATTAGTGATCGAGCCCAGCTCTTTTTCCCGCACGATGCCCAACGCGGTAAGCATGGCCGGGATAAACGCCAGGATCAGTGCCATCACCCCAGGGCCGATGGCGTTCACGCTGACCACGTCTTGGTTGTAGCGAAAGCGGGTTTCGAGTTTGGCGGCGCCCTGGCTGCCGCGCGGCAGGCTGCTCAGCTCGGCCAATTGCTGGAGGTTGCCCAGGTGTACGGCTTCGACATAGTTACGGCTGGTTTCCGCGCGGAACGGCATGCCGCCGTCGAGCCATGCGGCCACCGTGGGTTGGCGCCCGGCGTACAGGTCGCGGCCAAAGCCCGGTGGGATTTCCAATGCCAGTTTGATTTCCGAGCGTTGCAGGCGCCGGTGCAGTTCGTTCGCATCTTGAATGGGCGGTCGTTCGGCGAAATAGCGCGAGCTGCGAAACGCTTCCAAGTAGGCGCGACTTTGCGGGGTCTGGTCCTGGTCATAAACGGCGAACGCCAGGTTTTCCACATCCAGGGAAATGCCGTAGCCAAAGATCACCATCATGAACATCGCCCCGAGCAGCGCGAAGGCCATGCGCACTTTGTCGCGCAACAGCTCTTTGCCTTCACGGCTGGCCACCGCCAACAGGCGCGCCAGGCTGAAGCCGCGCTTGCTCTGCGGCGGTGCGCTGGCTTCGCTGGCGGTTTGGCTCGGCGCGGCGGGTTCGGCTTCGCCTTGAGCCTGCTCCAGGCAGGTGACGAACGCGGCTTCCAGGGTCTCGCCCTTGAATTGTTGTTGCAGCGCGTGCGGCGTGTCGCAGGCCAGCACTTTACCTGCGTGCATCAGTGAGATGCGGTCGCAGCGCTGGGCCTCGTTCATGAAGTGGGTGGACAGAAATATCGTCACCCCTTGCTCGCGGGACAGCTCGATCAGCAACCGCCAGAAATCATCCCGGGCGGCCGGGTCGACGCCGGAGGTCGGCTCATCGAGGATCAGCACTTCCGGGCGATGCAGCACCGCGACCGCCAGGGACAGGCGCTGACGCAGGCCCAGGGGTAACTCCCCCGACGGTTGCCCGGCCACGTCGCCCAACTCGAAGCGTTGGATCAGTTCGTCGATGCGCGGGCCGCTGTCGGCCTTGGGCAAGTCGAACAGTTGGGCGTGCAGCGCCAGGTTCTGGCGCACGCTGAGCTCGCCATACAGGGAAAAACTCTGGGACATGAACCCCACGCGCTTGCGGGTGGCCAGGTCTTTGGCGTCCACCGTCTTGCCCAACAGTTTCGCGCTGCCTTCAGTGGCGGGCATCAGCCCAGTGAGGACCTTCATGGTGGTGGTCTTGCCGCAGCCGTTGGAACCGAGGAAACCGAAGATTTCCCCTCGGCCAATCGCGAAGCTGACCTTGTTGACCGCAGTGAAGTCGCCAAAGCGCAGGGTCAAGTCGTGGGCCTCGATGGCGATGTCGGCGCTGGTGCTTTCCCTCGGTGGAATCACCAGCGGCGGTTTGTCGTGAGCGCCGTCGCCCTGAAAGTGGGTGAATGCTTCATCCAATTTTCCGCTGGGAGTGGCGGCGGCCAGTTCACGGCTCAAGCCATTGGCGATCAGCATGCCGCGATCAAGCATCAGGCAGTGTTCGAACTGCTCGGCTTCTTCCATGTAGGCGGTGGCGACCAGCAGCGTCAGTTGCGGGCGTTCGCCGCGCACCGTTTCGACCAGTTCCCAGAAACGTCGGCGCGACAGCGGGTCGACACCAGTGGTGGGCTCGTCGAGGATCAGCAGGTCTGGTTCATGGATCAACGCGCAGCACAGGCCGAGCTTTTGTTTCATCCCGCCGGACAGCTTGCCGGCAGGGCGCTCGGCGAAGCGTTCAAGGTCGGTGGCCAGCAGCAGGCTGTGCATGCGCTGGTCACACTCGGCCTTCGACAACCCGAACAGAGTGGCGAAGAAGCGAATGTTTTCGCGGATGGACAGCTCGGGGTACAGGTTGCCGCCCAGTCCCTGGGGCATGAAGGCGATGCGCGGGTACAAGCTGTTGCGGTGGCGGCGGTCGGTGATGGCGCCGCCGAGTACGTCGAGCTGGCCGTCCTGCAGCTTTTTAACCCCGGCGATCAAGCCCAGCAGGCTGGACTTGCCCGCGCCGTCCGGGCCAATCAGCCCGCAACGCGTACCGGCGGGCAGGCTGAAGGCTATATCGACCAGCGCCTGTTGCTGGCCATAGCGGTGGTTGATCCCCGTGGCGTGCAGCGCCAGGCCGGTCATTGCAGGTTGGCCGGCCAGTCTATGTCGGCCGTGCGCACGTAACCTGCGCCCGGCATGCCGGGTTTGGCTTGGGGCACGGCGCTGGGTTGGGTCAGGCGCAGCTTGACGCGGAACACCAGTTTTTGCCGCTCATCGCGGGTTTCCACTTCTTTGGGGGTGAACTGGGACTTGGCCGCGACAAAGGTGATTTTCGCCGGCAGCGCTTGCTGGGGCAGGGCATCGAGCAGGATGCGGGCGTCGCTGCCCACCGTCAGGCGACCGGTCACCGACGCGGGCAAATACAGGTTCATGTATTGATCTTCGGGATCGATCAGCAGCAACACGCGGCCACCGGCACCCAGCACTTCACCGGGCTCGGCCAGGCGCAGTTGAATGATGCCGTCGATGGGGGCGCGCAGGCTGCTGTCATCGATTTCGCTGCTGAGTTGGGCCACCTGCGCCTGGGCGGCGCCGATGGCGGCCTTGGCCGAATTGACCTGGGCCTGTGCGGCGACTACGGCCGCATTGCCGGTGTTGTGCCGCGCCTGTTGCTGATCGATCAGTTGGCTGCTGGCGAAGCCGCGCTTGTACAGCTCTTGGGTGCGCTTGAGTTCCTGGTTGGCCAGCAACTGTTCGCTCTGGCGCAATTGCACATTGGCTTCGGCGGCGGCGAGATTTTCTTTGGCGCGCAACACTTCGGCTTCGGCCTGGGCGCGCTGGGCCTCCAGCGTGCGGGTGTCCATGCGCGCCAGCAATTGGCCCTTGAGCACCTTGTCGCCTTCGTCCACCCGCACTTCGGCCAGGCGACCGGGAATTTTGGCGGCGATCTGCACTTCGGTGGATTCCAGGCGACCATTGCCCATGCTCAGGCCTTCGGGCAGGCGGTCTTGAGTGGATTTCCAGTAACCGAACCCGCCGGCGGCGAGCAACAATGCGATCAGGAGCGTGGCAAACAGCTGAGAGGTGCGATGGTTCGTCGACATGGAAGCATCCTGCGGCGTTAGCGTCCTAGTTTGACGGTATTGCCGCTGTGGGCGTTGATACCGGTCAAATGAAGCGCAAGCCTAGCGCGATTGCGGCCCAAGCGCATGCGTCGCGAGCGTGACTGTAGGGTTCTGGCGCCTAGCGCAGAGCCAGTACGGCGGCCCATTGCTCGGCGGTCACCGGCATGACCGAGAGGCGGCTGCCTTTTTGCACCAGGGGCAGTTCGGCGAGTGCCGCCTGCTGTTTCAGGTAACCCAGGCCCAGCACCTTGGGGAAGGTCTGGACATGGGCGACCGTGATCGCGCTCCACGGGTTTTTCTCCGGGCTGGCCTTGGCGTCGAAGTAATGGCTGTCGGGCTCCAGTGCGGTCGGGTCTGGATAGGCCGCCTCGATGATTTTGCCGATGCCGGCAATGCCCGGTTCGGGGCAGCTGGAATGGTAAAAGAAGAATTCGTCACCCACCGCCATGGCGCGCAGAAAGTTACGTGCCTGGTAGTTACGCACGCCATCCCAGCGGGCTTTTCCGAGTTTTTCCAGGCCCTTGACGGACAGTTCGTCGGGCTCGGATTTCATCAGCCAATAGGCCATTTTTAGGCTCCTCAAACAGGCATTGGGCAAGTTGTCGGGCAATTGCCGCACAAACCGACAGTCGGTTGGCGTCAAGGTTTGCGTGTTGGTTCACGTTAACGCAAAATGCCGGGATTTTAAGCTTGACTCAGCTGCAACGGACTACTTTGGAACGTTGTTGTCATCGTGTACGAGGTGCCTGAAGGGGGGCAATCGATGCAACGTAAACCGGATTTACTATGGATATTGGTTATTTTGTTTGGTCTGGGCGTCGTGACCACCGGCTATGCGCAAAGTCTGTGGTCGAACAAGACCGATGCCCCAGTTGAATTGTCACCAGTGCAACAACAGTACAAGCGTTAATACGACTTCAAGGCGTCGCTGATTCCAGCGACGCTTCTGCGATATACCATTGCTTATTCGTCACCGTGCCAGCCATCGGCACATCCCAACTTGCCTGCGCCAACCGATCGACTTTCTGACATTCATGGGCCAGGCCCAGCAACGTCGGCTTGCGCCAGCGCTGGCGGCGTGCGAGGTACGCCAGACTGCGGTCATAGAAACCCCCGCCCATACCCAGGCGGCCACCTTCATCGTCGAATCCCACCAGCGGCATCAGCACCAGGTCCAGCGCCCACACCTTGCGTTGCCGGCGGATATTCACCCGTGGCTCCAGGATGCGAAAGCGATTGGGCAGCAGCTTTTCCCCGGGGCGCACACGCTGGAATACCATCTTCGTGCGCGGCCAAGCGCTAAGCACCGGCAGATACGTGGCTTTGCCCCGGCGCTGCGCAGCACGCAGCAGCAGGCTCGGATCGATTTCACCGTCGGTGGGCAGGTAAAGGGAGATATGTTTGGCTCGGCGAAACAGCGGGTGCTGTGCCAGCTGCCGGTACAGGCCCTGAGCGGCCTGGCGTTGCTCGCTCGGCGTGAGGGCGCGGCGGGCCTTGCGCAACAGGCGTCGAAGTTGCGGACGGGAAAGCGGCGCAGTTTCGGTCATGGCTGTTCGGCTCATAAAACAATGCCAGTCCTGGGACTGGCATTGAGTTTGGGAATTCAGGCTCCCCGACAGAGCCGCTGTCGACTTAGCCCTTGAACCCGAAAGTTCAAGGTGGAAGAAGCAGTAGGCTTTAAGGCTTTCCGTCTAGCGGACATGCACACCAGCCCAACGTGCAACTTCCAGGGTAGTGCGAATCGGCTCAGGGACATCGCCGACTGGCAAACACGCCAGGGAGTGAGGGCGAGTATACCTTAAACAGACGCGGCAATCAGCCCTTGGGTGCATCCGAGTCGCTGGCGAGCGCCAGATCCACGCGCTCCAGCAGGTCACGCACTTGCTCGCGCGTCGAGCCGCTGGCCTGTACGTCCGGGCGTTCCTGCTTGTGCAACAAGTCATGGGTAATGTTCAGCGCAGCCATCACAGCGATGCGGTCGGCGCCGATGACTTTGCCGCTGCTGCGGATTTCACGCATCTTGCCATCCAGGTAGCGGGCGGCGCTCACCAGGTTGTTGCGCTCTTCCTGGGGGCAGATGATCGAATACTCTTTATCCAGGATCTGCACGGTGACGCTATTGCTTGAACTCATGAGTCTTGCTCCAGGGCCTTCAGGCGCGAAATCATCGATTCGACCTTACGCCGGGCGATTTCGTTTTTTTCAATGAGGTGAGCGCGTTCCTCGCGCCAGGTCTTTTCCTGAGCTAATAGGAGTCTGTTTTGACTCTTAAGTTGCTCGACCCGAGTAATTAGCAGCTCGAGTCTGGCCATCAGCGCTTGCAGGTCGGTGTCTTCCATTGGGTTCCACTGGATTTGTCTGATGAATGGCAACTGCAGGATAAACGATCTGACGCCCTTGATAGTCGGGTGCGTCTGCCGGTGCTAGGATACAGCGCTTCATTCTAGACATCGCGCCGCCTGGCGCCTAGCTCATCATGCCCATTAAGAATTCCCCATACGACGCTTTCTCCGCTCTGCTGAACGCCAGCGGCCACCCTTGCTCCCCGGCCGAACTGCACGGCGTGCTGTTGGGCCGCAGTTGCACCGGTGTCGGCTTCGACCCCGACAACTGGTTGGCCGATGTGGCCGAACTGTTGGAAAAAGAGCCCGAAGATAACGTGCGCAATGCGCTGGTCGGCCTGCAGGAAATGGTCAAGGGCGAACTGACCGGTGATGACATCACCGTGGTCCTGCTGCTGCCGACTGACGACGCACCGCTGGCCGACCGCGCCGCAGCGCTGGGCCAATGGTGCCAGGGCTTCCTCCACGGTTTCGGCGTGAACGCCGGCGGCCTGGAGCTGAGCACCGACGCCAAGGAAGTCTTGCAGGACCTGGCCGCCATCTCTCAGGTGCAAGACGCCCTGGAAGAGTCCGAGGACGGCGAAAGCGATTACATGGAAGTCATGGAATACTTGCGCGTCGCGCCGCTGCTGCTGTTCACCGAGACCAAGAAATCCGCTGAACCTGCCGCGCCCAAGCCGTCGCTGCACTGAGAAAGGAAGCCCATCTGCCCATGATCCATATCCCCAAAGCGGAATACACTCGACGCCGCAAGGCGCTCATGGCGCAGATGGAACCCAACAGCATCGCGATCCTGCCAGCCGCCGCCGTAGCTATCCGCAATCGCGATGTGGAGCATGTTTACCGCCAGGACAGCGACTTCCAATACCTGAGCGGTTTCCCGGAACCAGAAGCAGTCATTGTGCTGATGCCCGGTCGTCAACATGGCGAGTACGTGCTGTTTTGCCGCGAGCGCAATGCCGAACGCGAGCTGTGGGACGGCCTGCGCGCCGGCACTGAAGGCGCGGTCCGTGACTTTGGCGCCGACGACGCCTTCCCCATTACCGATATCGACGACATCCTGCCGGGCCTCATTGAGGGCCGCGACCGCGTGTACTCAGCCATGGGCAGCAATGCCGAATTCGACCGGCATTTGATGGAATGGATCAACGTGATCCGCTCCAAGGCCCACCTGGGTGCCCAGCCCCCGAACGAATTCGTTGCCCTGGATCATTTGCTCCACGACATGCGCCTGTATAAATCGGCGGCGGAACTGAAGGTGATGCGCGAAGCTGCACGGATTTCCTGTGCCGCCCATGTGCGAGCGATGCAGGCCAGCCGCGCCGGTTTGTACGAGTTCAGCCTGGAAGCCGAGCTGGACTACGAGTTCCGCAAGGGCGGCGCAAAGATGCCGGCCTATGGGTCTATCGTCGCTGCTGGTCGCAACAGCTGCATCCTGCACTACCAGCAAAATGACGCACTGCTCAAGGACGGCGATCTGGTGTTGATCGACGCCGGTTGTGAAATCGACTGCTACGCCAGCGATATCACCCGCACCTGGCCGGTCAATGGCCGGTTTTCGCCGGAGCAGAAGGCGATCTATGAAATCGTGCTGGCCTCCCAAGAGGCCGCGTTTGCCCAGATCGCCCCCAACAAGCATTGGAACCAGGCCCATGAGGCCACCGTGCAGGTGATCACCGCCGGGCTGGTGAAACTGGGGTTGTTGCAAGGCGATGTCGACGAATTGATCGCCAGCGAAGCGTACAAAGCTTTCTATATGCACCGCGCCGGCCATTGGCTGGGCATGGATGTGCACGATGTGGGCGAGTACAAAGTGGGCGGTGAGTGGCGCGTGCTGGAAGTCGGCATGGCGCTGACGGTGGAACCGGGGATTTATATTTCGCCGGACAACCAGAACGTGGCAAAGAAATGGCGTGGCATTGGCGTGCGCATCGAGGACGACGTGGTGGTGACCAAGCAAGGCTGTGAAATCCTGACCGGCGGCGTGCCCAAGACCGTCGCCGATATCGAAGCATTGATGGCGGCCGCCCGATGAGCCGGGTCAACCTGGCGATTATCGGCGGCGGCTTGGTGGGCGCCAGCCTGGCGCTGGCGTTGCAGGCCGGTGCCAAGGCGCGCGGTTGGAAGATCGTGCTGATCGAACCGTTCGCCCCCGGCGACAGTTACCAGCCCAGCTACGACGCGCGCTCCTCGGCGCTGTCGTTTGGCGCTCGGCAGATCTATCAGCGCCTGGGCCTGTGGCAGGCCATTGCCCGCCGCGCCGAGCCGATCAAGCAGATTCATGTGTCGGACCGTGGGCGTTTTTCCACTGCGCGCCTGTCCGCCATGGAAGAGGGCGTGCCGGCCTTGGGCTATGTGGTGGAAAACGCCTGGCTGGGCCAGTGCCTGTGGCAAGGCCTGGACAGCGACGTGGTGAGCTGGCGCTGCCCCGCGCAAGTTACCCGCATGGTGCCGCTGCCCGATGGCTATCGCCTGACCCTCGACGATGAAACCGAGCTGGAGTGCGACTTGGCCGTGCTGGCCGATGGCGGCCGTTCCGGTTTGCGCGAGCAACTGGGCGTCGGCGTGAAAACCCGGCCCTACAACCAGAGTGCGCTGATCGCCAATATCACCCCTAGCGAAGCCCATAACGGCGAAGCCTTCGAGCGCTTCACCGATGATGGTCCGATGGCTTTGCTGCCGTTGCCGGACAACCGCTGCGCGCTGGTGTGGACGCGTGTCGGCATGGACGCCCAGCGCCTGGCCGACCTTGACGAGCGCAGTTTTCTCAGCGAGTTGCAGGGCGTGTTCGGCTATCGCCTCGGCACGCTCAAGCAGGTTGGCGCGCGTCATCTGTATCCGCTGACGTTGGTGGAAGCCGAAGAACAAGTGCGCTCGCACCTGGCCATCATCGGCAACGCCGCCCACAGCCTGCACCCGATTGCCGGGCAGGGTTTCAACCTGTCCCTGCGTGACGCCCATGCTTTAGCCGAAGCGCTGCTGGCTGGGCCGGCCGTGCCAGGCGATCTGGCGACCCTGCAAGCCTATCGTGACCGCCAACGTATGGACCAGAAGCTTACCGTGGGCTTCTCCGACCAGGTCACGCGCTTGTTCGGCAGCGCGCAACCCTTGGTGGCGCTGGGCCGCAATGTGGGCCTGCTGGGCCTGGATCTTCTACCGCCGGCCAAGCGCTGGTTCGCCCGTCAGGCCATGGGCCTGGGTACGCGCCCCGATGCGTAAATGGCTGATCGAGCGCCTGGGCAAGGCGCGCCTGTTGCGTTGGGTCATGACCCTGTACCCGCCGTACTTGGGCGCGGGCATCAGCGTACAGCACATGAGTGCCGACTTTCGGCACGTCAAAGTGCGCATGGGCCTGGGGTGGTACAACCGCAATTATGTGGGAACGCAATTCGGCGGCAGCCTGTATTCGATGGTCGACCCGTTCTACATGCTGATGCTCATGGAGAACCTGGGGCGCGATTACATCGTCTGGGACAAAGCGGCCAGCATCGATTTCATCTCGCCGGGTAAAGGCCCGGTGTATGCCGAGTTTTTTATCGACGACACCTTGCTCGACGAGGTGCGTCGCCAGACCGAAGGGGGCGAGAAATACTTGCCCCACCTCAAGGTCCAGATTCATGACGGCTCCGGCACCCTGGTGGCGCGAGTCGACAAAACCCTTTACGTGCGGCGCAAGCCGCCAGCGAGACAGGCCTAAAGCATGGACATGCGCGCAGATGTGCTGATTGTAGGGGCCGGAATGGTCGGAAGCGCTCTGGCGCTGGCGTTGCAAGGCAGCGGCCTACAGGTGCTGCTGCTCGATGGCAGCCCGCTGAGTGTCAAGCCGTTCGACCGCGACGCGGCGTTCGAACCCCGTGTGAGCGCGTTGTCGGCCGCCAGCCAGCGCATCCTCGAACGACTGGGCGCCTGGGACGGCATCGCCTCGCGCCGCGCCAGCCCCTATGGCCAGATGCAGGTGTGGGACGGCAGCGGCACGGGGCAGATCCACTTTTCGGCAGCCAGCGTGCACGCCGAGGTGCTCGGGCATATCGTCGAGAACCGTGTGGTTCAGGACGCTTTGCTCGACCGCCTGCACGACTGCGACCTCGGGCTTTTGGCCAATGCGCGACTTGAGCAGATGCGGCGCTCCGGCGATGAATGGCTGCTGACCCTGGCCGATGGCCGCACGCTGCGGGCGCCGCTGGTGGTGGCTGCCGACGGAGCAAACTCCGCCGTGCGCCGCCTCACCGGCACCGCGACCCGTGAGTGGGATTACCTGCATCACGCCATCGTCACCAGCGTGCGCAGCAGTCAGCCGCACCAGCGCACGGCCTGGCAGCGCTTTACCGATACCGGCCCCCTGGCGTTTTTGCCGCTGGAGCGTGACGGCCAGCAGGATTGGTGCTCGATTGTCTGGTCGACCACGCCGACTGAAGCCGAACGCTTGATGGCATTGGATGAAGACAGCTTCTGCCGTGAACTGGAGCGCGCCTTCGAAGGCCGCCTGGGCAGCGTGGTGAGCGCCGACCCGCGGGTGTGCGTGCCATTGCGCCAGCGCCATGCCAAACGCTACGTGGCTGAAGGCCTGGCGCTGATCGGCGATGCCGCCCACGTCATCCATCCGCTGGCGGGGCAGGGCGTGAACCTGGGGTTTCTCGACGCGGCGGTGCTGGCCGAAGTGCTGCTGGCGGCCACTGAGCGCGGTGAGCGCCTGGCGGATGTGAAAGTGCTGAGCCGCTACGAGCGGCGCCGCATGCCGCATAACCTGGCGCTGATGGCCTCGATGGAGGGATTCGAGCGGTTGTTCCAGGCCGACCAACTGCCGCTGCGCTGGTTGCGCAATGCGGGCTTGAAAATGGTCGACCAAATGCCGGAAGCCAAAGCGCTGTTCGTGCGTCAGGCCCTGGGCTTGAGCGGGGACTTGCCGGAGTTGGCCAGGCCCTGAACGGGTCGTGCAACATCTGGTAACGCCTCCGCCGAGCGATTGATTGAGGTACCAAATGTGAGTCCTTATCATTTGCCCTCTATTTGCAAATGAGAGACCGCCCCCATGCTGGTACCCAAGCGCCTCCTGACTGCCCTGGCACTTACGCTCGTCGGCACCTGCGCCGCGCAGGCCGCTGATGAGGTGGTGGTCTACTCCTCGCGCATCGACGAACTGATCAAGCCGGTGTTCGACGCCTATACCCAAAAGACCGGCGTGAAGGTGAAGTTCATTACCGATAAGGAAGCCCCGCTGATGCAGCGCATCAAGGCCGAGGGGGAAAACGCCACCGCCGATCTGTTGCTCACCGTCGACGCCGGCAACCTCTGGCAAGCCGAGCAAATGGGCATCCTGCAACCGTTCACCTCCCCGGTGATCGACAAGAACATTCCCCTTCAATACCGCTCATCGGCTCATGCCTGGACCGGCTTGAGCCTGCGCGCGCGGACCATCGCGTATTCCACCGACCGGGTTAAACCCAGCGATCTGACCACCTACGAAGCCCTGGCAGACAAGCAGTGGGAGGGTCGCCTGTGCCTGCGCACGGCGAAAAAGGTCTACAACCAGTCCCTGACCGCGACCCTGATCGAAACCCACGGCGCGGCCAAGACCGAAGAAATCATCAAGGGCTGGGTCAATAACCTGTCTACCGACGTGTTCTCCGATGACATCGCCGTGTTGGAGGCCATCAATGCGGGCCAGTGCGATGTAGGCATCGTCAACACCTACTACTACGGCCGTCTGCACAAACAGAAGCCTGACCTGCCGGTAAAACTGTTCTGGCCCAACCAGGGCGACCGAGGCGTGCATGTGAACCTGTCTGGCATCGGCCTGACCAAATACGCGCCACATCCGGACGCCGCCAAGGCTCTGGTGGAATGGATGACCACTCCTGAAGCACAGAAGATCTTCGCCGACGTGAACCAGGAGTTCCCGGCCAACCCGGCAGTGCCGCCGTCGGCCGAAGTGGCGACCTGGGGTAAGTTCGTTGCGGATACCCTGCCGGTGGAAGTCGCAGGTAAACGTCAGGCAGAAGCCATTCGGTTGATGGATCGCGCCGGCTGGAACTAAGTAGAATTTGTAGGACGCCGCAGATCTAACTGTGGGAGGGGGCTTGCCCCCGATGGTGGTGGATCAGTCACTGATCAGTAGACTGACACTCCGCCATCGGGGGCAAGCCCCCTCCCACATTGGGTTGCGGTGATTTCAAGATATTCATTACCGAGAGCCCCCCTTTGGCCCACCCCGCCCAACGCCGCTGGTACCTGCCGGTCTTTAGCGTCGCCGCCCTGGTGCTGCTGCCGCTGAGCGTGCTGGTGTTGTCCTGGCAAAGCATCGACGCGCAAATCTGGTCTCACCTCTGGGATACCCAGATGCCACGCCTGCTGGGCAATACCCTCACGTTGGTGCTGGGTGTGGGCGTAGGCGTGACGCTGCTGGGGGTTAGCCTGGCCTGGCTGACCAGTCTCTGCGAATTTCCCGGACGGCGCTGGCTCGACTGGGCATTGATGTTGCCTTTCGCCATTCCGGCTTATGTGCTGGCTTTTGTCTTTGTCGGCTTGCTGGACTTTTCGGGTCCGGTGCAGACGCTGCTGCGTGAGTGGTTCGGTACGGGCCTGCGCCTGCCCCGGGTGCGTTCCACCAGTGGCGTGATCATCGTGTTGGTGCTGGTGTTCTATCCCTATGTCTACCTATTGGCACGCACCGCGTTCCTGGCCCAGGGCAAGGGCTTGATGGAAGCCGCGCGGGTGCTGGGGCAATCGCCCTGGCAGGCGTTCTGGCGTGTGGCGCTGCCCATGGCGCGACCGGCAATCGGGGCGGGTGTGGCCCTGGCCCTGATGGAGACCCTGGCGGATTTTGGCGCCGTGTCGGTGTTCAACTTCGATACGTTCACCACCGCCATCTACAAGACGTGGTACGGATTTTTCAGCCTGTCCAGCGCAGCCCAGCTGGCTAGCTTGCTGCTGCTGTTGGTCATGCTGGTGCTCTACGGCGAGCGCCGCGCGCGAGGCGCCAGCCGCCCCAGCAATGAACGGCCGCGGAGCAAGGCGCTGTATCACCTGCGAGGGTTCAAAGCGGCGGCGGCGAGTACCTGGTGCGGGCTGGTATTTGCGTGCGCCTTTGTGATTCCGCTGCTGCAGCTGGTGGCTTGGTTCTGGCAACGCGGTCGCTTCGACCTGGATGAGCGCTACGCCGGCTTGATCGTCCACACCCTGTATCTTGGCGGTATCGCGGCTCTGATTACTGTGAGCGTGGCCTTGGTGCTGGCCTTCGCCAATCGTCTGTCGCCGACTCGGGCGATTCGTTCCGGGATCAGCCTGGCCAATGTGGGCTATGCCTTGCCGGGGTCGGTGCTGGCGGTGTCGATCATGTTGGCCTTCAGCTATCTGGACCGCGAACTGGTGGTGCCGCTGTCTGGCTGGCTGGGCGGTGGGGGCAGACCGTTGCTGCTCGGTAGCCTCGCCGCGTTGGTGCTTGCGTATCTGGTGCGCTTCCTGGCGGTTGCGTTCGGGCCACTGGAAAACAGCCTGGCGCGAATCCGTCCGTCGTTGCCGGAGGCTGCGCGCAGCCTGGGTGTGAGTGGTCCGCGACTGTTTTGCAAAGTGTATCTGCCGCTGTTGCTTCCCGGCGCCTTGAGCGCGGCGTTGTTGGTGTTTGTCGATGTGCTCAAGGAAATGCCCGCGACCCTGCTGATGCGCCCGTTCGGCTGGGACACGCTGGCGGTACGCGTGTTTGAAATGACCAGTGAGGGCGAGTGGGCGCGGGCCTCTCTGCCGGCATTGACGCTGGTGTTGGTGGGGCTGCTGCCGGTCATCGGGCTGATCCGTCGTTCAGCTCGGCAAATCGGTTAGGTGCCAGTCCTACGGCTTGCGGCTACAATGCGCGGCATTCGGTGCGGTCCATCCTTCGGATCGGCGCGCTGAGCGTCATGCAGACCTTGTCGTTCAAGGCCTCCAGCACGCTTGGTAACGCTGCGCACCTTCGCCAAGCCCGGAAGGAGAAACCCATGGGACAGCGTACGCCTCTGTATGACCTGCATCTCGCCCTCGGCGCGAAAATGGTCGATTTTGGCGGTTGGGATATGCCTTTGCACTACGGCTCGCAAGTTGAAGAGCACCATCAGGTGCGACGCGACTGCGGGGTGTTCGATGTATCTCATATGACCGTGATCGATGTCACAGGCCCCCAGGCCAAGGAATGGCTCCAGCACCTGCTGGCCAATGATGTCGGTCGTTTGCATGGCTGCGGCCATGCGTTGTACAGCGCCATGCTCAACGAGCGGGGCGGTGTGGTGGACGACATGATCGTGTACCGCACCGAAACCGGTTACCGGCTGGTGGTCAACGCCGCCACCCGTGACCAGGACATGGCCTGGATGCAGGCGCAACTGGGCGAGTACCAAGCGCAACTGCGTGAACGGCCGGAACTGGCGATGCTGGCCATTCAAGGCCCCCAAGCCCGGCATAAAATTGCCGAGCTGGTCACTCAGTCGCGTGGCGCCTTGATTCATCAACTCAAGCCTTTCGAAGGCCAGGCCGATGGCGATTGGTTTATCGCCCGCACGGGTTACACCGGCGAAGACGGCCTGGAAATTGTGCTGCCTGCCGATCAGGCGCCGGGTTTCTTCAACGACCTTGTTGGCGCCGGCATCTCGCCCATCGGCCTGGGCGCTCGTGACACGTTGCGCCTTGAGGCCGGTATGAACCTCTATGGCCAGGACATCCACCAAGACGTCTCGCCCCTGGCAGCCAATATGGCTTGGAGCATCGCCTGGGAGCCGGCCGAGCGCAATTTCATCGGTCGCGCTGCGCTGGAAGCAGAGGAGGCGGCGGGTGTGCAGTTCAAATTGGTGGGGCTGGTGCTGGAAGAACGTGGGGTTTTACGCGCTCATCAGGTGGTTCGTATCGCCAATGTTGGCGAAGGGGAGATCACCAGTGGTAGTTTCTCTCCTACGCTGAGCAAATCCATTGCCCTGGCGCGTGTACCGAAGGCAACCGCCGACCGGGCCGAAGTGGAAATCCGCGGCAAGTGGTACCCGGTTCGAGTGGTCAAACCGACCTTTGTACGTCATGGCAAAACCTTGATCTAACTATTCCGGCGGGCCAATGGCCGCTGACATTTCTTCTTGAGGACACAGACAATGAGCAATATCCCAGCCGACCTGCGTTTTGCCGAGAGTCATGAATGGGCCCGTTTGGAAGCTGACGGCACGGTGACCGTCGGTATTTCCGATCACGCCCAGGAAGCGTTGGGGGATGTGGTGTTTGTTGAGTTGGCTGAGGTGGGCGCCACGTTCGCGGCCGGTGGCCAGGCTGGGGTGGTTGAGTCGGTGAAAGCGGCTTCGGATATCTACGCCCCGATCGCAGGTGAAGTGACTGCCGTCAATGAGGAATTGAGCGGTAGCCCTGAACTGCTGAACTCCGACCCGTACGCGGCATGGATCTTCAAGCTCAAGCCAAGCAATCCGGCTGAGTTGGACCAACTGCTGGATGCCGCCGGCTACAAAGCTTCCATCGGCGAATAACGCACGTCTCATGTGGGAGGGCGACAATTCCTTCCCACATTGAGCCGTGAGTGTTCAGCTCGCCGTCAAGACGGCCTTTACCGCCGCCACCGAGCGCTCCACATCCGCCTCCGTCATCGCCGTGAACATCGGCAACGACACGATCAAACGCCCGACCTTTTCCGCCACCGGGAACATGCCTTCCTTGAACCCCTGCGCCCGATACAGGCTCAGCAGGTGGATCGGCGGGTAGTGATAGCCAATGCCAACACCGTGGGCCTGCATCCGCTCCATAAATGTGGCGCGGGCGGGCAAACCGTCCTGGCGTTCCGGCAGCACGAGTTGGAACAGGTGCCAGTTGCTGTTTTCGAAGTCGGCCGGCGGCAGTTGCGCCCCGTACTTTTCTTCGAAGTCACTGCCAAAACAGTTGAAGTAGTGACGCGCAAGATTCTGGCGATGGGCAGTGATCTGCTCGATATGAGCGAATTGTCCCAACCCAATGGCGGCAGCGATGTCGGTCATATTGAACTTGCCGCCTAGTACATCCACATCCAGACCGTCGAAGCCGGTACGGGTCACGCCCTGCAGGCGGTACTTTTCGGCCAGCCGCGCCTCATCGGCATTGTTCAGCACCAGGCAGCCGCCCTCGGAGCAGGTAATGTTCTTGTTTGCCTGGAAACTGAACGACACGAAATCCCCAGTGGCGCCGATGCGCTCGCCGTCCCAGCTGGAGCCCAGCGCCTGGGCGGCATCTTCGACGATACGCAAGTTGTACTTATTGGCCAGTGCATAAAGCATCGGCATGTCCAGCGGCAAACCGGCCAGATAGACAGGAATGATTGCCTTGGTGCGTGGTGTGATCGCGGCTTCCACTTGGGCCAGGTCGATATTACGGGTAACAGGGTCGATATCGGCGAATACCGGTGTGGCGCCGACTTCCAGAATGACGTTGGCGGTGGCTACCCAAGAGATCGGTGTAGTGATGACTTCATCGCCCGGCCCGATGCCCGCGATGCGCAAGGCAATCTCCATGGTGCAGGTGCCGGAGTTGAACGTGCGCACCGGACGGCCGCCAAAATATTCCGACAGTTGCGCCTCGAACGCCTGCACCTTCGGCCCACTGGTGATCCAGCCGGAGCGCAATACGTCGCCTACCGCCGAAATGGTGGCTTCATCGATGGTGGGTTTGGAAAACGGCAGGAAAGGCTGTTGGCTCATGACGATGACGGCATCCGTTCTGATTGGCGATGGTGGTGAGGCGTGTGCGCACCGGCATGGTTGCACGGTTCGACTGAATATAGCCTGTCGCCTGTGAATGAATCGTCACCTTACGGGCAAAAAAATGCCGCTTCAAAAGCGGCATTTTTCAGCGAGAAGCTATCACTCGGTGACAGCGTTTTTCGCGAGGATGGCGTTGGCCAACTCCATGTCCGTGGCTTGCAAGCCTGGGTTGTCGGCGCGGACTTTCTGCATTGCGGCCTCCAGGTAAGGGCCACGGATACCACCGTCGCTGGCTACGAAGCTGCCGGCGTCATCTTGAGCGGCGACCACCAGTTTGTGGTCTTTGAATGTCAGGTAGGTCGAGCCGGTGGTGGCACCGGAGGAGATGACATTGCGCCAGAAACTGTCGGCCATGGCTGAACCGACAGGAAGGGAAAGCACAGCGAGGGTTGCGACAGCATATTTGAGACGCATGATGGGTGACTCCGGGTGGGTGATCTGTACGTTTGGATCGTGGTTAGCCCAATCGAGTTCCGTCATTGACTAAACAGTTTCAACCTTCAACACCACGCCTTCCTGGGCAATCACGCGTACTTGAGCGCCTACCGGGCAGTCGGGGCCGCTGACCATCCACACACCATCGCCGACCTTCACCTTACCTCGTCCATCCACAATCGCCTGGTGCACCACGAATGTGCGGCCGATCAACTCTGAGCCGCGTTCATTCAGCCCCGGTTGGTCACTGACCTTGGCGCTACTGCGCTGGCGTTTCCACCAGTACACCGCCGTCAATATCGACAGCACGGCAAACAACAGCAGTTGCCATTCCAGCGCGAGGGGCGGAACCAGAAACTTGATCACGCCCACGGCTGCCGCTGCGATACCCATCCATAGCAGGTAACCACCGGCGCCGAAGACCTCAAGAATCAACAGCACCGTGCCCAAGGCCAGCCAATCCCAAAACGACAGGTGCAGCAGGAAATCCCACATGGCGATGGCCTCAGCCCTTCTTGTTATCGAACGTTGCCTTGACGATCTCGCCGATGCCACCGACCGCACCGATCACCTGGCTGGCTTCAAGCGGCATCAGGATGACCTTGCTGTTGTTGGCCGAGGCCAGCTTGCCCAGGGCGTCGATATACTTTTGCGCGACGAAGTAGTTGACCGCCTGCACGTTGCCCGAGGCGATGGCTTCCGACACCACTTGGGTTGCCCGTGCTTCGGCCTCGGCCTGGCGTTCGCGGGCTTCGGATTCGAGGAACGCCGCTTGCCGGCTACCTTCGGCCTCCAGAATCTGGGCTTGCTTTTTGCCCTCTGCGGTGAGGATCGCCGATGCCCGCAGCCCTTCAGCTTCGAGGATTTGCGCACGCTTGATCCGCTCGGCTTTCATCTGACCGGACATGGCCGCCATCAGGTCGGCCGGGGGGCTGATGTCTTTGATTTCGATACGTGTGATCTTGATGCCCCAGGGCGCGGTGGCTTCGTCCACGGTCTTCAGCAGTTTTTCATTGATGCCATCGCGCTGGCTCAGCATGGCATCCAGTTCCATCGAGCCGAGTACGGTTCGGATATTGGTTTGCAGCAGATTCCGAATGGCGTGTTCGAGGTTGTTGACCTCGTAGGCAGCCTGAGCGGTATTGACCACCTGGAAGAAACACACGGCATCGATCTGCACGGTGGCGTTATCGGCAGTGATGACTTCCTGCGGCGGGATATCCAGCACGCTTTCCATTACGTTGATCTTGCGACCGATACGGTCCATGACCGGGATGATGATGTTCAGGCCTGGCTTGAGGGTGTTGGTATAGCGACCAAAGCGCTCGACCGTCCATTGGTAACCCTGGGGTACGACTTTGAAGCCCATGAACAGAATGGCGATGGCCAATCCTACAAAGAGCAGCAGTACGGTTCCGATTTGCATGACGATTCCCTATCTGATGATGTCAGTGACGCAACGTTTGCTGATTGTAATGGTGTTGTCTGCGATAAGAACGATCTGTCCGCGCCGTAATCTAGGGATTTGTTACTGAATCTGAGGGGGTGACCCGCAGCACTTCAGCCAAGGAGGTCTGCCCCGTCCTGACCTTCTGCATGCCCGCCATGCGCAAGCTGCACATCCCGTGCGCCATCGCCGCCTGACGCAGGGCTTGAACATCGGCGCCCGGGGTAATCAGCGCTTTGAGCGACTCGTCCAATATCATGATTTCGTAAACACCGGCTCGTCCCCGGTAACCGCTGTGACGGCACTCCGCACATCCCACCGCTTCATGGCCGTCATCGCCCATACGCTTGCAATAAGGACAAAGCACCCTTACCAAGCGCTGCGCCATCACCCCCAACAAGGTAGCCTTGATCAAATAATGAGCAATACCCAGCTCCTGTAGCCGACTGATGGCGCTGGGCGCGTCGTTGGTGTGCAGGGTGGACAGCACGAGATGCCCGGTCAGCGCGGCCTGGATAGCCATTTCTGCGGTTTCCTGGTCGCGTATCTCGCCGATCATGATGATGTCCGGGTCCTGGCGCAGCAGGGCGCGGATGCCGCTGGCAAAGGTCAGGTCGATATTGTGTTGCACCTGCATCTGATTGAACGCCGGCTCGACCATCTCGATCGGGTCCTCCACGGTGCACAGGTTGACCTCACGGGTCGCGAGCTGTTTGAGCGTGGTGTAGAGCGTGCTGGTTTTGCCTGAGCCGGTAGGCCCGGTGACCAGGATGATGCCGTTGGTCTGGCGCGTCATGGCATTCCAGCGGTGCCGGTCGTCATCCGACAAACCCAACTGGTCAAAACTCTTGAGCAGGACCTGAGGGTCGAAAATCCGCATCACCAGTTTTTCGCCGAAGGCCGTGGGAAGGGTCGACAGGCGCAACTCGATTTCCATACCCGCCGGGCTTTTGGTCTTCACCCGACCGTCCTGGGGTTTACGTTTCTCCGCCACGTTCATGCGGCCCAGGCTCTTGAGGCGGCTGACCACAGCCACCGCAACCTGGGGTGGGAATTGATAGACATCGTGCAGCAGCCCGTCAATGCGCAAGCGCACGCGACCCTGATCCCGGCAGGGTTCGATATGGATATCGCTGGCCCGCTGGGCAAAGGCGTACTGCAGCAGCCAATCGACGATATGGACAATGTGCGCATCGTTAGCGTCCGGCTCCTGATCGCTGCCCCCAAGGTTGAGCAGGTCCGGATGGCCTGGCGCGGTGACCTTCTGCTCAGCACCGTTGACCGATTTTGCCAGCCGATAGAATTCGCCGATGCAGCGCTGAATATCCTGCGGGTTGGCCACCACGCGCGTGATCGAACGCTTGAGCACCTGCGCCAGGCCGGCCTCCCAGCAGGTCACATAGGGTTGCGCGCTGGCAACGGTGACGGTTTGCGCGTCCACGGCCACCGCCAGGATGCCGTGGCGTTGGGCGAACGCATGGGACATTAGCGGCACCACCGTCGCGACGTCGATCTTCAGCGGGTCGATGCGTAGATAGATTTGCCCGGCCTGCTCGGCAAGCCACTGAGTGAGGCGTTCCAGGCATGGCCCCAGCTCCGCGATGCGCTCCAGTGGGTGGCGGGTCGTATCGGCTGGCAACGCCGATAAGCGGTGCGCGATGTCGGGCGTAATCAGCCCATATTCCACCAAGGGTGGCAGCAACGGGTGCAGTTCCAAACGACGATCAGCAGGCATGAAGAGGTTTCCGGATGGCCTTGGATGTTCTCCCAGGCTAGTCAGCCTCCGACGCTCGCCCCGTCAACCTGTGTTGCAGGTTTTTACCTGGCGACCGCCATCTGGACGCCGGCCCCCAGTGCATCGGGCGTCCACACGTCCAGAGAACATACGCTGATCAGGTTTCGAATCTTTTCGCCGATCACCTGGGCCCGATGCCAGCTCAGACCATCGAGCACAATTTGGATATTCAGTACGTCTACGTCTCGACTCACCGAGACCTGCCGAGGCGTAAGAAATTGCAGGGCGAAATAGTTGAGCACGCGGCACAGCACATCGGGCTCGGCTTCGGCGACGATCTGGTAGTGGGCCTGACAGTGGGCGGTGTTGACGGCCCATGCATCGACGCGGGTGACAGGCGGAGTGGTTTCGACGGCGTGCATGCTGACTCTCCAAATTGAGTGGAGGAATTTTTACATCCAACCTCGGAGATTTCTTATCTAATATTGGCGTAAATACGGACATAAAAACGTATTCAAACCAATAGACGGTCCAAAGAAGGTATTTTTATGCACAGTGAATTGGACGCCTACGATCGCCGCATCCTGGCCTTGCTGCAAGAAGATGCGTCGCTGTCCAGCGCGCAGATCGCTGAGCAGGTCGGTCTGTCCCAGTCGCCTTGTTGGCGCAGGATTCAACGGCTCAAGGAGGAAGGGGTGATACGCGGTCAGGTGACGTTGCTGGATCGCAAGAAAATCGGCCTTAACACGCAGATATTCGCCGAGGTCAAACTCAACGCCCACGGCCGTTCCAACTTCACTGAGTTCACCGAGGCGATTCGCGGGTTTCCGGAAGTGTTGGAGTGTTACGTGCTGATGGGCGCGGTGGATTTCCTGCTGCGCATCGTGACGTCGGACATCGAGGCGTACGAACGGTTTTTCTTCGAGAAGCTGTCGATGGTGCCTGGGATTCAGGAGGTCAATTCGATTGTGGCGCTGTCTGAAATCAAGTCGACCACCAGCCTGCCAGTATTGCGCTGATCGGGTGGATCTTATCGGGGGCGAGCCCCCTCCCACACTTGGAATGCATTTCATATGTGGAAGGAGGGCTGGCGGCCGATTGCAATGTTACAAACGCAGCAGGGTCTTCCACGCACGGTTCTGATACACCGCAATCGCCTGGTGCATCCGCGCATCCAGCGACTCATCAGTGATCGGCTGGTTGGCCAATAGCGCCAACTTGTTCAGCTCGCCGTAGAGACGATCCAGTTCCGGAATGTCCAGCACATGGCGGGCGTGGTGCAGCCAGGCCTGGATGCGTTCGATACGTGGCAGTTGCTCGGCCAAGTCTTCCGGCTGCTGTTGGTAGCGTGGCAGTTGCAAGGCGACGGCGTCGTCGGCCAGCAGGCGCGGCAACCAGTTGGCGATTTGCGCGGCGCCCTGGCGGTTGCCACGCACGTTGCGGTCGGCGGTCCAGGTGCGGGCCATCAGCCAGCGCGACGTGTTGAGTGAGAACAGGCCCCAGCGCACGTCTTCCAATTCTTCGGCGAATTGTTCCGGTGCGGCTTTACGGATGTCTTCATCATCGTCACCGGCCTGCACCAGTGGGCGCCAGTCTTCCAGCAGCGCGTCCAGCGCAGTGCGCAGTTCGCTGGTGGACTGGCGGGGCGCGGCCTGGCCGAGGCTGCCGACCAGAGCGCGCAGTTCGCCGAGGTTATCGACCCAGTCCTGCAGCAGGCGCCAGTGGCCGTTGAAACGGTATTGTTCAGCCAGGCGCTGGCTGCTGCCGAGCAGGTGCCACATCAGGGCGGCGAAAGCATCGTCCAGCGGCATTTCGGCGTGTAGCTGTGGCGCCGGCAGGCTCAGGGAGTAACTGCTGGCGTCATACAGGCGGTAGCCGCGCTCGGCCTTGCTGATATCGCATGGCATCAGCGCCAGGGTGGCGGCCAGTTCGGCGGCCAGTTCCAGCAGGGCGGCCGGCTCGCCTTCGCGCAGTTCCAGTTCCAGCTCGCAGATTTCTTCTTTCTGTTTGCCGGCCACTACATGGCCCAGGTCCAGAGCCGCTTCGATCACCACCTTGGCCTTGCCGCGGCCCCAGGCGATTTCGGCGCGTTCACGCACGAAGTCGGTGGTAAAAATCGGCTTGAGGGTTTTTTTGTCCAGTTCGGCCAGTTGCTCGGGCCAGCACTCGCCGTCGAGTTTCTTCACGTCGAGCTTGGCTTTGGGCAAGTCCCAGTTGTACTCGTTGCGTTCCGACAAGCCGGCGACGCTCTGGCCACGGGTCTTGAGGGTTTGAATGATGTCGTCACCGTCCTTGCGCAGGCGCAGGGCAACCTTGGCCTGGGCCAGGTCGCGCTCGGGGGTGTCGAAATACTGGTTCATCAACTCACGGCGTTCCCAGCCACTTTTGTTGCGTTTTTTCAGTAACGGGTGCTCACGCAGCGCGGCGAGTGTTTCGCGGCTGACGCGGAGCTTGATTTCGGTTTCTTTCTGCATGGCCGGAAAATCCAGGATCGGGAGCGCAGCCGGGGAAAAGAGTGGCTGCCAAGGTCGTGCAGTGTACAGGACTGAGCCCGGCAACGCGCCGCAACGGTTTATTGTGTCGTGCAGATGCCTCTATAGTGAGGTTCATCCGGGAAGTGGGGAGACTGTATATGCCGTTGCCGTCCATGAAAGAGCAGTTCGCCGCGTTGATTGCCGCGCCGTCGGTCAGTTGCACCCAGGCGTCCCTGGACCAGACCAACCGCCCCGTGATCGACCTGCTTGCCGGCTGGCTGGGCGATCTGGGGTTCAGCATCGACATCCAGACCGTCAGCCCAGGCAAATTCAATCTACTCGCCAGTTTCGGCAGCGGCCCTGGCGGCCTGGTGCTGGCCGGGCATAGCGACACCGTGCCCTATGACCCCGCGTTGTGGAAAACCGACCCGCTGAAACTGACGGAAATCGACGGTCGCTGGGTAGGATTGGGTAGTTGCGACATGAAGGGCTTTTTCGCTTTGATCATCGAGGCGCTGTTGCCGCTGCTGGATCAACCGTTCAAGCAGCCCTTGCTGATCCTCGCTACGTGCGATGAGGAAAGCTCCATGTCCGGCGCCCGTGCGCTGGCCGAGGCCGGTCGCCCGCTGGGCCGCGCGGCGGTGATCGGCGAGCCGACGGGCCTTAAACCGATCCGCCTGCATAAAGGCGTGATGATGGAGCGCATCGACATTCTCGGTCGCAGCGGCCATTCGTCGGACCCCAGCCTCGGCCGCAGCGCCCTTGAGGCTATGCACGATGCTATCGGTGAACTGCGCGGCCTGCGCCTGGCCTGGCAGCGCGAGTACCGCAATCCGCAATTCAGCGTGCCGCAACCGACCCTGAACTTCGGCTGCATCCACGGTGGTGACAACCCCAACCGCATCTGTGGCCAATGCTCCCTGGAGTTCGATTTGCGCCCCCTGCCCGGCATGGACCCTCAAGTGTTGCGCGATGCCATTCGGCAGAAGCTCCAACCGTTGGCCGAGCGCCATCAAGTCAAGATCGCCTACGCGCCGCTGTTCCCGGCGGTGCCGCCATTCGAGCAGCCGGAAGACGCAGAGCTGGTGCGGGTTGCGGAACGTTTGACCGGTCATCGTGCCGAAGCAGTAGCGTTCGGCACCGAAGCGCCTTATCTTCAGCGCCTTGGTTGTGAAACCCTAGTGCTCGGCCCTGGCGATATCGCCTGTGCGCACCAGCCGGGCGAATACCTCGAAATGTCACGCCTGACGCCTACAGTGCGTCTATTGCGGGAATTGATCGAACATTACTGCCTGAAACCCGCATAAATTAACCCCTGCCTGTTCGTACATAGAAGGAGAGTGAGCGTGTCGCCAAGCCTGTTCCGACGATAACCATCAGCCCGCCGTGCGCTTTCACGATTCATCCTTTTTTGGCTGCTTTTTATTACAGGCCCAGGTGTTATGCCCGAATACGTCAATTGGCTTCGTCATGCTTCCCCTTACATCAATGCCCACCGCGACTGCACCTTTGTGGTCATGTTGCCGGGCGATGGTGTGGACCATCCTAACTTTGGCAATATCGTCCACGACCTGGTGCTGCTCCACAGTCTGGGCGTGCGTCTGGTGCTGGTGCATGGTTCGCGTCCACAGATCGAAGCGCGCCTTGAAGCGCGCGGCCTCACCCCGTCTTACCACGAAGGCATGCGCATCACCGATGCCGCCACCTTGGAGTGCGTGATCGATGCGGTCGGCCATCTGCGTATCGCCATCGAAGCACGCCTGTCGATGGACATGGCCTCTTCTCCCATGCAGGGCTCGCGCCTGCGGGTGGCCAGCGGCAATCTGGTAACTGCACGCCCCATCGGCGTACTCGAAGGCGTGGACTACCACCACACCGGCGAAGTGCGCCGGGTCGACCGCAAGGGCATCAATCGCCTGCTGGACGAACGCTCTATCGTCTTGCTGTCGCCCTTGGGTTACTCGCCCACCGGAGAGATTTTCAACCTGGCCTGCGAAGATGTCGCTACTCGCGCCGCGATCGACTTAGGGGCCGATAAATTGCTGCTGTTCGGTGCCGATCTCGGCCTGATCGATGAACATGGGCGTTTGGTGCGCGAGCTGCGTCCGCAGCAGGTGCCGGCACATCTGCAGCGCCTGGGCAGCAGCAACTACCAGGCCGAATTGCTCGACGCAGCGGCCCAGGCTTGCCGGGGCGGGGTAGGGCGCAGCCATATCGTCAGCTATGCCGAAGACGGCGCGCTGCTCACCGAACTGTTCACCCGCGACGGTGGCGGTACGTTGGTGGCTCAGGAGCAATTCGAACTGGTACGCGAGGCGGCGATTGAAGACGTCGGTGGCCTGCTCGACCTGATCAGCCCGTTGGAAGAGCAGGGCATTTTAGTGCGCCGTTCGCGGGAAGTGCTGGAGCGCGAAATCGAGCAGTTCAGCGTGGTCGAACGCGAAGGCATGATCATCGCCTGCGCGGCGCTGTACCAGATCGCCGATTCGGATGCCGGTGAACTCGCGTGCCTGGCAGTGAACCCCGAATACCGCCACGGCGGGCGCGGCGATGAACTGCTTGAGCGCATTGAAACCCGCGCCAGGGCCCAGGGCTTGAAGACGTTGTTCGTCCTCACCACCCGCACTGCCCATTGGTTCCGGGAGCGTGGGTTTGTGCCAAGCAGCGTGGACCGTCTGCCGTCCGCGCGCGCCTCGCTGTACAACTACCAGCGCAATTCGAAGATTTTCGAAAAAGCCCTCTAACCCTCGCGACCTTGTTGCAGGCGCGAGCTAGCTCGCGCCAACCTTTTTAGGTTCCTTCAGACCTCGCCGTGTGCCGGGGTGCGACAACGTGGCTGTCATAAAGGGCTATAAACCCTTCAGAACGCTCGGTAAGGGCCGATACGGTAAGCGCGGCAAGGAGTAGATTGCGTGAAGAAGGTGTTGCTCGGCCGTTGAGTGCCGGGCTTGTCATCAAAAGAAACTATTCCGATACAAAAACTGTAACAAATTGACTGGAGGATATGCGTTTGGCCATCATGGCGTCGCTTTTTTGATCGTAGGTGACGTTTGCTGCGTTACGTTTATTCTTTACTGATCTAAATGGCGTTAAAAAATACTTTTTAGGAATTAGCATTTCGATAGGTTCGTCTACGCTGACCAACCCGATCTACGCAAAGGCTTATTCCAAATTTGTATGAAAAAGAATGAAACAATTCTTTTTGGGTGTATGAAAAACTCATTACCCTGCAGGGACCAAATCAACAGCGGTTAGACGAAAGTAGTAGACACACTAGGTTACGATTGACTTGGTAGTCACTATCTGGCGCTAATCGCGCATCTGTGGATCGAGGGCGTCAGACCCGAGACCAAAGAACTACAAAAATTAGAAACGAGAGGAGCGGTACATGAAGAAGTCCACCTTGGCACTGGCTGTAGCCCTGGGCGCAATCGCTCAGCAAGCAGGCGCTGCTGGTTTCATCGATGACAGTAAAGTAACCCTGGGTCTGCGTAACTTTTACATCAACACCGACAACCGTGATTCGGCTGCTGGCTCTGCTGCCAACAAGCGCGCCGGTGTTCAAAGCAAGCAGGAAGAATGGGGCCAAGGCTTCGACCTGCGTTTCATCTCCGGTTACACCCAAGGCACCGTAGGCTTCGGTCTTGATGCTATCGGCCTGCTGGGTGTTCGCCTGGATTCCGGTGGCGGCACCAACGGTGCTACTGCCTCTTCCTACGGTGGCACTGTGTTCCCGAGCAAGTCCAACGGCGAAGCCGTTGATAACTACTCGAGCCTGGGCCTGACCGCCAAGGCCAAGATTTCCCAGACCGAACTGAAGCTGGGGACTCTGCAGCCCAAGCTGCCGGTCATCGTGACCAACGACGGTCGTCTGCTGCCGCAGACCTTCCAGGGTGGCCAGATCACCACCAACGACATCAAGGATTTGACCCTGGTTGCCGGTCAGATCGAAAAAGCCAAAGGTCGTAACTCCAGCAACGTCGACAACCTGTCGATCTCCGGTGCCAACTCCCGCGGCGCCAACTGGCGTGACAGCAACAAGTTCTACTACGCCGGTGGTGATTACAAGATCACCAAGGACCTGACTGCCCAGTACTACTACGGCAATCTGGAAGACTTCTACAAGCAGCACTTCCTGGGTCTGACTCACAACTGGGCAATCGGCCCGGGCGTGTTGAAATCTGACCTGCGCTACTTCCACAGCACCGATGACGGCAAGAACGGCAACGAGTCGGCCTATTTCTCCTCGGGCAACTACAGCGGCGTGAACTCCGGTCGCGGCAAGGTCGATAACAACCTGTACAGCGGCCTGTTCCTGTACACCCTGGGTGGTCACACCTTCGGTGGTGGTTATCAAGTCAGCAACGGTAGCAGCGACTTCCCTTGGCTGAACCAAGGCGACGGTTCTTCGGCTTACATCACCACCGACATGCAGATCGCCAAGTTCGCCCGTGCCGGCGAGCGCACCTGGCAGGCTCGCTACGCGTATGACTTCGCCAAGGTCGGCGTGCCTGGCCTGACAGCGGGCGTTGTGTACCTCAAAGGTACTGACATCGACACCGTTAACGGTAGCCGTGCAGAGTTCACCGGCCAGTCCGAGTGGGAGCGCGATATCACTGTTGCCTACGTGGTGCCGGAAGGCCCGTTCAAGAACGTCGGCGTGGCCTGGAAAAACGCTATGTGGCGCAACGATGTTGCCGCCGCGCGCGACCAGGACGAAAACCGTGTAATCGTCAGCTATACCTACGCGTTCAAGTAACTGCGTAAAACCTTGCCCGGCGCAACGCCGGGCAAGGTGTCTTGCTTTTCAAGTCAGGCTCACCCCCGTAAGCCCTTCCTGAACCCCTCTTTTACAGCGTCTCAAGGCCTTCTCGAACCTTGGTGACGATGGTGCCTTGCACCCGGTTGAGCGTCCAATGAACGATTTTTAATATTCTTTTATCATCTAGATAAATCGATATTTATTCTTTTTAAAATAGCCACAACCCATGCACAGTGGGCTCCATAAGCACTCATCAGGAGCCACACCATGAGCCTAAGACTGGGCGATATCGCCCCCGACTTCGAACAGGATTCCAGCGCCGGCAAAATTCGTTTCCACGAGTGGCTGGGCGATAGCTGGGGAGTGTTGTTTTCCCACCCGGCCGACTTCACACCGGTATGCACTACCGAGCTGGGCTTTACCGCTAAGCTCAAGGACGAATTCGCCCAGCGCGGCGTCAAAGCCATCGCGCTGTCGGTTGACCCAGTGGACTCGCACCACAGGTGGATCGAAGACATCAACGAAACCCAGAACACCACCGTCAACTTCCCGATCCTGGCCGATGCCGACCGCAAGGTCTCTGATCTCTACGATCTGATCCACCCCAATGCCAGCGATACCCTCACCGTGCGATCGTTGTTCGTAATCGACCCGAACAAAAAGATTCGCCTGACCATCACCTACCCGGCCAGCACCGGGCGCAACTTCCATGAAATCCTGCGGGTGATCGACTCGCTGCAATTGACCGATAACCACAAGGTCGCCACGCCCGCCAACTGGCAGGACGGGGATGAAGTGGTGATCGTGCCGTCGCTCAAGGACGAGGACGAGATCAAGAAACGCTTTCCAAAGGGCTATCGCGCAGTGAAGCCGTACTTGCGGCTGACTCCGCAGCCCAATCGTTGACGCGGATATCGCTCTGGTGGCAAGCCCCCTACCACCGTCGATGCACCGCATCTGTAACTGAATCAAAGCAGGGGTTTTCAGGCCGTTTCCACGGCCTTTTTTTTCGCCTGGCGATTGTTAAAGTCCATATGTTTTTATGGAATAAACAAATGAAAAAATAAGATTTATAGATATATGAATCAACTGATAAGGTCTGTTCCATCTTGGCGCCATCGCAACTTCAGCGAACCGCCGGCACTTGCTCAAGGAATTCCTGCATGTTGGTCGTAACACTCGGAGGCAGTCCCAGCCAGCGTTCCCGCTCCGGGGTCTTGCTGGAAAAAACCCGTCAGTGGTTGCAACACAAAGGCGTGGAAGTAGTGAGTTACCAGGTACGGGACTTCCCGGCCGAAGACTTGCTGCACGCGCGGTTCGACAGCCCAAAGATCATCGACCTGCTGGAGCAGGTGGCCAACGCCGACGGCCTGGTGATCGCCACCCCGGTGTACAAGGCTTCGTTCTCCGGCGCGTTGAAAACCGTGCTCGATCTGCTGCCTGAACGGGCCTTGGCCCATAAGGTGGTGCTGCCAATGGCTACTGGCGGCAGCATCGCGCACATGCTGGCGGTGGATTACGCGTTGAAGCCAGTGCTGTCGGCGCTCAAGGCGCAGGAGTTGCTCCACGGCATTTTTGCCGAAGACAGCCAGATCGCCTATGGCGAAGGCAGCGCCCAGGCGCAACTGGTGCCGGTGCTGGAGCAGCGGTTGTACGAGGCGCTGGAGACGCTCTACGGCGCCATGGCCCGTCGCCCGAAACCCCTTGATCCGCATGTATTGAATGAACGTTTGTTGAGTGCTCGCTGGAGCATTTAAGCCGTACCTGAAACCTGGAAACACTCACCTTACTCAGCCGCCAACGGCCAAGCAGGTGCAGCCAAAACCCCTCATCGCATTTTTGGAGAGAGCGCCATGCGCACTGTCATCTTGCGTCGTGGTCTGGTCGCACTGTTTGCTGCGGCTGTGTCCTTCGGCGCCATTGTTCAAGCTCACGCCGCCGAGACCCTGCGGATCGGTTATCAGAAATACGGCACCTTGGTCCTGCTCAAGGCCAAGGGCACTCTGGAAAAACGTCTGGCGGCCCAAGGCGTGCAGGTGCAGTGGACCGAGTTTCCTGGCGGCCCGCAGTTGCTTGAAGGTCTGAACGTCGGCTCCATCGACTTCGGCGTGACCGGCGAAACTCCGCCGGTCTTCGCCCAGGCGGCCGGTGCCGATCTGCTCTACGTGGCCTACGAGCCACCGGCGCCGACCAGCGAAGCGATCCTGGTGCCCAAAGACTCACCGATCAAATCGGTGGCCGAGCTCAAGGGCAAGAAAATCGTGCTCAACAAAGGCTCCAACGTGCATTACCTGTTGGTGCGCGCCTTGGAGGACGCCGGCCTGAAATACAGCGATGTGCAGACAGTATTCCTGCCGCCTGCCGATGCCCGTGCGGCGTTCGAGCGGGGCAGTGTGGATGCGTGGGTGATCTGGGACCCGTACCAGGCCGCCGCCGAGCAACAACTGCAAGCACGTACCCTGCGTGACGGCACTGGCATCGCCGACAACCATCAGTTCTACCTGGCAACCAAACCCTACGCCGAACAGCACCCCGACGTGATCACCGCGTTGGTGGAAGAGGTGCGTGCCGTGGGCGAGTGGTCCAAAGCCAACCCGCAGGAAGTCACCGACCAAGTTGCACCGCTGCTCGGCCTGCCGGCCGACATCACCCTCACCTCGGTAAAACGCCAGGGCTACGGCGCGCTGTTCCTGACCCCGCAAGTGGTGGCCGCTCAACAGAAAATCGCCGACAGCTTTTACCAACTCAAATTGATCCCCAAGCCCTTGAGCATCAAGGACGTGATCTGGACGCCTCCGGCCGCTGTTGCTAAAGCGCCGTAATCCGACTTCTTCAGGAGACAACTCCATGAGCCTCAATATTTTCTGGTTCCTGCCTACCCACGGCGACGGTCATTACCTTGGCACTGCCGAAGGCGCTCGCGCCGTGGATCACGGTTACCTGCAACAAGTGGCCCAGGCTGCCGATCGCCTGGGCTTCGGCGGGGTGCTGATCCCCACCGGGCGTTCCTGCGAAGACTCGTGGCTGGTGGCCGCTTCGTTGATTCCAGTGACCCAACGTCTCAAGTTCCTGGTCGCACTGCGCCCGGGGATCATTTCCCCGACGGTGGCCGCGCGCCAGGCCGCGACCCTGGATCGTTTGTCCGGCGGGCGGGCGTTGTTCAATCTGGTGACCGGTGGCGATCCCGAAGAACTGGCCGGTGATGGCCTGTTCCTCAGCCACGAAGATCGCTACCAGGCCTCGGTGGAGTTCACCCGTATCTGGCGTCGCGTACTTGAAGGCGAAACCGTGGATTACGACGGCCAACACATCAGTGTCAAAGGCGCCAAATTGCTCTACCCGCCGATCCAGCAGCCACGGCCGCCGCTGTACTTCGGCGGCTCCTCCGAAGCGGCCCAGGACCTGGCGGCCGAGCAGGTGGAAATGGTGCTGACCTGGGGCGAACCACCGGCCGCCGTGGCCGAGAAAATCGAACAAGTGCGGGCCAAGGCCGCCAAGCTCGGGCGCACTGTGCGCTTCGGCATTCGTCTGCATGTGATCGTGCGCGAAACCAATGACGAAGCCTGGAAAGCTGCCGACAAACTGATTTCCCACTTGGACGACGACACCATCGCCCGCGCCCAAGCCTCACTGGCGCGCTTTGATTCGGTGGGCCAGCAACGCATGGCCGCCTTGCACGGCGGCAACCGCGACAACCTCGAAGTCAGCCCCAACCTGTGGGCCGGCGTCGGCCTGGTTCGCGGCGGGGCGGGTACGGCGCTGGTGGGCGACGGCGCAACCGTGGCCGAGCGCGTGAAGGAGTACGCAGCGCTGGGCATCGACACCTTTATCTTCTCCGGTTATCCGCACCTGGAAGAGTCGTACCGCGTGGCCGAATTGCTGTTCCCGCACCTGGATATCGAACGTCCAGAACTGCCGAAAAGCGCCGGATACGTGAGCCCGTTCGGCGAAATGGTCGCCAACGATATTCTTCCCAAAGCGGCGTCACAGAGCTGAGGCGGCGCGATGAACCTTGAAAAAGTGAGCCATCGCGTGGCGCCTTGGGTGCTGCCGCTGCTGTTGCTGGCGGTGTGGCAGGTGTCGGTGTCGGCTGGGTGGTTGTCGACACGCATCCTGCCGGCGCCGAGCGCGGTGATCGAAGCCGGGGTTAACCTGGTGCGCAGCGGTGAAATCTGGACGCACCTGGCCATCAGTGGCTGGCGCGCGGGCCTGGGTTTTGTGATCGGCGGCGCTATCGGCCTGGCGCTGGGCTTTATCACCGGGCTGTCGACATGGGGCGAGCGCCTGCTCGACAGTTCGGTGCAGATGATCCGCAACGTGCCGCACCTGGCGTTGATCCCGCTGGTGATCCTGTGGTTCGGCATTGACGAGACGGCGAAGATTTTCCTGGTCGCCCTCGGCACGCTGTTCCCCATCTACCTGAATACCTACCACGGTATTCGCAACGTCGATCCGGCGCTGGTGGAGATGTCGCGCAGTTACGGGTTGTCCGGGTTCAGCCTGTTCTGGCAGGTGATCCTGCCGGGTGCGTTGCCGTCGATCCTGGTGGGCGTGCGCTTTGCGCTGGGCTTTATGTGGTTGACGCTGATCGTGGCGGAAACTATTTCGGCCAGTTCCGGTATTGGTTACCTGGCGATGAATGCCCGCGAATTCCTGCAAACCGACGTGGTGGTGCTGGCGATCGTGATGTACGCGATCCTCGGCAAACTGGCGGACCTGGCCGCGCGCGGTCTGGAGCGGGTGTGGCTGCGCTGGCATCCGGCGTACCAAACGCATAAAGGAGGTGCGGCATGACCGCTCAACAACCTCCACGCCTGCTCAAGGGGATTCCCCTGGCGGTGCGTAAGTTGCGCAAAGCCTTCGGCACGCGGGAAGTGCTCAAGGGCATCGATCTGCACATTCCGGCGGGGCAATTCGTTGCCGTGGTGGGGCGCAGCGGTTGCGGCAAAAGTACCTTGCTGCGCCTGCTGGCCGGGTTGGACGACGCCAGCGGCGGAGAGCTGCTAGCCGGTTCCGCACCCCTGAGCGCGGCCCGTGAAGACACGCGATTGATGTTCCAGGAAGCGCGGCTGCTGCCGTGGAAAAAGATCATCGACAACGTGGGCCTGGGCCTCAAAGGCGACTGGCGTGCCAAAGCGCTGCAAGCCTTGGACGCGGTGGGGCTGGCCGAGCGCGCCAATGAATGGCCGGCGGCCTTGTCCGGTGGCCAGAAGCAACGCGTGGCGTTGGCTCGCGCGCTGATCCACCAACCGCGCCTACTGTTGCTCGATGAGCCGCTGGGCGCGCTGGATGCCCTGACCCGCATCGAGATGCAGCAACTGATCGAAAACCTTTGGCAGCAGCATGGCTTTACCGTGCTGCTGGTGACCCATGACGTCAACGAAGCCGTGGCGATTGCCGACCGGGTGATCCTGATCGAAGACGGTGAAATCGGTCTGGACCTGATCGTTGACCTGCCCCGCCCACGGGCCCGTGGCTCCCACCGCCTGGCCGCGCTGGAAGCCGAGGTACTCAACCGCGTGCTGTCACTGCCCGGTACACCGCCCGACCCCGAACCTGTTTCACCGCTGCCGACGCAATTGCGTTGGGCTCAATAACTCACCTATCCCCATGAAGAGAGAACGACATGACTATTAAAGCCATCAACGTGCGTAACCAGTTCAAAGGCACCATCAAGGAAATCGTGGTCGGTGACGTGTTGTCGGAAATCGACGTGCAGACCGCGTCCGGCATCGTCACCTCAGTGATCACCACTCGCTCGGTCAAAGAGCTGGAGCTGGTCATTGGTAGTGAAGTGATTGCCTTTGTGAAATCAACCGAGGTGTCGATCGCCAAGTTGTGAACAGGCTTGAGGTCGTCATCGGGGGCAAGCCCCCTCCCACCTTTTGAATGTATTCACAGGTCAAAGTGTGGGAGGGGGCTTGCCCCCGATGGGATCGCCCCCAGTCAACGCAAGGCTCAACGCTTGGGCAGGTAAGCTGGCAGATACAGCCCCACATACGCATCGAACACCCGCATGCCTTCCTCGGCCATGCGCGGCGTGATCAGCCCATGCTGATGCACCGAGCGCGCATACACGCGGTCGCTCAGCTCCAGCGCCAGGGCGAACACATCCACATCGCTGGGCAGTGTCGGCACCTCGAAGTGGTGGTTGAAAACCTTGAACATCAGGTCGCCCAGTTCCAGATCATGTTGGCGGTCGGCCTGGGTTACTTCGGTGAGGCCATGCTGCGCCAGGATCAATTGGCGCGCGGCGGCATCCTGGTCGTAGATGGTGAGCATGCGTTGCTCGACGATGCAGGACAGATCGCGCCATTGCTTGAGGGGTTCATGATCGATGGGCGCCTGAATCGCCGCACGAAACGCCCCATGCACATCGGCGGTCAACGCCTCCAGCAGCGCCGGCACGCTGGCGAAGAAGTGATACACCGACGACGGTGGAATCTGCGCGCGTTCGGCCACGCTGTAGATCGACAGACTTGCCACGCCTTCGGCGGCCAGCAGGGTGCGGGCGGCATCGAGAATCGCATCGATCCGCGCCTGGCTGCGGGCGCGGGGTTTGCGAGGGGCGGCGGGGCGGGTGGTCATGGAAGTCTCCTACAAGGCAGCGGGCATTGTATGAGCAGGAATCTGTGTTGTCTGCCAGGCAGCTATCGGGGGCAAGCCCCCTCCCACACTTGGTATGTATTCACAGATCAAAAATGTGGGAGGGGGCTTGCCCCCGATAAGACCGACCCGGTCTCTCAGAACAGCCCCATAAAAAAACGCCACAGACCCAAAGCCTGTGGCGTTTTTTTATCGCCGCAACCGCTTACACGGTATGCAGGTACCAGTTGTATTCAAGGTCGGAGATGGAGTGTTCGAACTCTTCCAGCTCACTTTCCTTACAGGCAACGAAGATATCGATGTACTTAGGATCGATGTACTTGGCCATCACCTCGCTGTCGTCCAACTCGCGCAGGGCATCGCGCAGGTTGTTCGGCAGGCTCTGCTCGTTTTGCTCGTAGCTGTTGCCTTCCACCGGAGCGCCAGGCTCGATCTTGTTGGTCAGACCGTGGTGCACGCCTGCCAGGACCGAAGCCATCAGCAGGTAAGGGTTGGCGTCGGCGCCCGCCACGCGGTGTTCGATACGCACCGCATCGGCCGAACCGGTTGGTACGCGAATCGCCACGGTGCGGTTGTCCAGGCCCCAGCACGGCGAGTTCGGCACGTAGAACTGTGCGCCGAAACGGCGGTAGGAGTTGACGTTAGGGCACAGGAACGCCATTTGGGCGGGTAGGGTCTCCAGCACACCGCCGATCGCGTGACGCAATGCGGCGTTCTGCTCGGGATCCTCGCTGGCAAAGATGTTCTTGCCGTCCTTGTCCAGGATCGAAATGTGTACATGCAAACCGTTGCCTGCCTGGCCTGGGTAAGGCTTGGCCATGAAGGTGGTGTCCATCTCATGGTCGTAGGCGATGTTCTTGATCAGGCGCTTGAGCAGTACGGCGTAGTCGCAGGCCTTGATTGGGTCGGCGACGTGGTGCAGGTTCACTTCGAACTGCGCCGGGGCACTTTCCTTGACGATGGCGTCGGCCGGGATGCCTTGCTCTTTGGCACCTTCCAGAATGTCTTGGAGGCAGTCGACGTATTCGTCGAGGTCGTCGATCAGGTAGACCTGTGTCGAGTGCGGGCGTTTGCCGGAGATCGGCGAGCGGGGCGGTTGTGGGCGGCCGTTCACGTTCTCCTGGTCGATCAGGTAGAACTCAAGTTCGAAGGCGGCGCAGATGGTCAGCCCAAGGTCGTCAAATTTGCTAACAACCTGGCGCAGGACTTCGCGCGGATCGGCGAAGAAAGGTTCACCTTCCAGTTCGTGCATGGTCATCAGCAGCTGCGCGGTAGGGCGCTTTTGCCAAGGTTCATTGCACAGGGTGTCGGGGATTGGATAACAGATTCGGTCAGCATCGCCTATGTCCAGACCCAGGCCGGTGCTTTCCACCGTCGAGCCGTTGATATCCAGGGCAAATAAAGAGGCAGGCAGGTTAATGCCCTTCTCGTAAACCTTGTGGAGGCTGGTGCGTTCGATGCGCTTGCCGCGCACCACACCATTCATATCCGCAATTAGAAGGTCTACGTACAGAACCTCAGGATGATCCTTAAGGAACGCGTTCGCTTCGTTAAGCTGAACGGCACGCGGGGGTACCGACATGATGCAACACCTTTGTTGTTAAAAATATCAATCATTGATCTTTTCTGGTTTCAGTCAACCCGAACGGCATGCCGAAGTCAAGCGAGGCCTTTTTTGCCCTAAAAAAGCGCCGTGACGGCTTTTTTGGGGCTTTTCGGGGCGTTTTTTCCGCTTTGAACGGCTTGGGCACCGCAGGCTTGAGCGGGCCGTGTTGTATTTTTTACGGGGGTGTTGTGTAAAAAAATGAACAAGGCTAAGCTCGATTCAAACCCATAACAGCAATAATACCGGGGTGCTTCATGTCTCGCCTGCCGCTAATCGGCGTCTCGGCCTGCTTCTCACGGGCTTTGTCATCCGTTCACCCATCCTGCGTGAATACCCATGCCCCGGCCAATATTCTTGACGCCTCGGGCGACCTTTTTTCTCCCCCTTCACTCACCGCGCCTTCGCCTCTGAAGGGCGCCGACCCCGGGTGCCGCTCATGATTCTGCACGACTTTGGCGTGAGGAATGCATTACCACCCCAAATGGCAGGTAAGCTCCTACCCTGAGTGAAGAAACGACGCGGATGCTGCGTCAACCAACGCCTGGCCTTTAATGGATGCCAGGAAACCCAGCCCAGAGGCATTTATGAGTAACAACCTCGACCAGCTCACCGATTGGTTGAAAGACCACAAGATCACAGAAGTCGAATGCATGATTGGCGACCTCACCGGTATCACCCGAGGCAAGATTTCGCCGACCAACAAGTTCATCGCCGAAAAAGGCATGCGCCTGCCCGAGAGCGTTCTGTTGCAGACCGTGACCGGCGACTATGTCGAAGACGACATTTATTACGAATTGCTCGACCCGGCCGACATCGACATGATCTGTCGCCCCGACCAGAACGCGGTGTTCCTGGTGCCCTGGGCCATCGAGCCCACCGCACAGGTGATCCACGACACCTATGACAAGCAAGGCAACCCCATCGAGCTGTCGCCGCGCAACGTGCTCAAGAAAGTCCTCAAGCTCTACGCCGATAAAGGCTGGCAGCCCATCGTGGCGCCGGAGATGGAGTTCTACCTGACCAAACGCTGCGAAGACCCGGACTTCCCACTGCAACCGCCGATTGGTCGTTCCGGTCGCCCGGAAACCGGTCGCCAGTCCTTCTCTATAGAAGCGGCCAACGAATTCGACCCATTGTTCGAAGACGTCTACGACTGGTGCGAGCTGCAGGAACTGGACCTCGACACCCTGATCCACGAAGACGGCACCGCGCAGATGGAAATCAACTTCCGTCACGGCGATGCGCTGTCCCTGGCTGACCAAATTCTGGTGTTCAAGCGCACCATGCGTGAAGCCGCGCTCAAGCACGATGTGGCCGCCACCTTCATGGCCAAGCCCATGACCGGCGAGCCCGGCAGCGCCATGCACCTGCACCAGAGCATCATCGACATCACCACCGGCAAGAACGTCTTCTCCAATGAGGACGGGACCATGAGTGAGCTGTTCCTCAACCACATCGGCGGCTTGCAGAAATTCATCCCTGAATTGCTGCCGTTGTTTGCGCCGAATGTGAACTCGTTCCGCCGCTTCCTGCCGGATACCTCGGCGCCGGTGAACGTGGAGTGGGGCGAAGAAAACCGCACCGTGGGCCTGCGCGTACCGGATGCCGGCCCGCAGAACCGCCGCGTGGAAAACCGCCTGCCGGGCGCCGATGCCAACCCATATCTGGCGATTGCCGCCAGCCTGCTGTGCGGTTTTATCGGCATGGTCGAAGGCCATAACCCGAGCGCGCCGGTGGTGGGTCGTGGTTACGAGCGGCGCAATCTGCGCTTGCCGCTGACCATCGAAGACGCCCTGGAGCGTATGGAAAACAGCAAGACCATCGAGAAATACCTGGGGCACAAATTCATCACAGGCTACGTCGCGGTCAAGCGGGCCGAGCATGAAAACTTCAAGCGCGTCATCAGTTCGTGGGAGCGGGAATTCCTGCTCTTTGCCGTCTGATGCGCCGGGCGCGCCCTTTGAACGGTGCGCCCTTCACTGAAAAGTCTAGGAGATCGGTATGTCCAGCAACAACCCGCAAACCCGTGAATGGCAAGCCTTGAGCAGTGATCACCACCTGGCGCCGTTCAGCGATTTCAAGCAATTGAAAGAGAAAGGCCCACGAATCATCACCAAAGCCCACGGCGTATACCTGTGGGACAGCGAAGGCAACAAGATCCTCGACGGTATGGCCGGCCTGTGGTGCGTGGCGATCGGTTACGGTCGCGATGAACTGGCCGACGCCGCCGCCAAGCAAATGAAAGAACTGCCGTACTACAACCTGTTCTTCCAGACCGCTCACCCGCCGGTGCTGGAACTGGCCAAGGCCATTTCCGACATCGCTCCAGCCGGCATGAACCACGTGTTCTTCACCGGTTCCGGCTCCGAAGGCAACGACACCATGTTGCGCATGGTCCGCCACTACTGGGCGATCAAAGGCCAGCCGAACAAGAAAACCATCATCAGCCGCAAGAATGGCTACCACGGCTCCACCGTGGCCGGCGCCAGCCTGGGCGGCATGACTTATATGCACGAGCAGGGCGATTTGCCGATTCCGGGCATCGTCCATATCGCCCAGCCGTATTGGTTCGGCGAAGGCGGCGATATGAGCCCCGAAGAGTTCGGCGTGTGGGCTGCCAACCAGCTTGAAGAGAAGATCCTGGAACTGGGCGTGGACAATGTCGGTGCCTTTATTGCCGAGCCGATCCAGGGCGCCGGCGGCGTGATCGTACCGCCTGAGACTTACTGGCCGCGCATCAAGGAAATCCTCGCCAAGTACGACATTCTATTTGTCGCCGACGAAGTGATCTGCGGTTTCGGCCGTACCGGTGAGTGGTTCGGTAGCGATTTCTATGGCCTCAAGCCGCACATGATGACCATCGCCAAGGGCCTGACCTCGGGTTACATCCCCATGGGCGGCCTGATCGTGCGCGATGACGTGGTGGCCGTGCTTAACGAAGGCGGCGATTTCAACCATGGCTTCACCTACTCCGGTCATCCGGTAGCGGCGGCAGTCGCGCTGGAAAACATCCGCATCATGCGCGATGAACAGATTGTTAAGCGTGTACATGACGAAACGGCACCCTATTTGCAGAAACGTCTGAGGGAGCTGGCGGATCACCCTCTGGTGGGTGAAGTGCGTGGCGTCGGCATGCTCGGTGCGATTGAACTGGTGCAGGACAAGGCCACGCGCAAGCGTTACGAAGGCAAGGGCGTGGGCATGATTTGCCGCACGTTCTGCTTCGAGAATGGCCTGATCATGCGCGCCGTGGGCGACACCATGATCATTTCGCCGCCGCTGGTGATCAGCAAGACGGAAATCGACGAGCTGGTGACCAAGGCCCGCCAGTGCCTGGACCTGACTTTGGCGGCATTGCAAGGCTAAGTGCTAGGCTCAGTGCTCAGCGCACCGAGTGGTTATAAATGTGGGGGCTTTGGTTGAAAGCCGGCCCCTGAACTTGCCAGACTGTCGCCCTGTTTTGTTGCCCATTGGCTGGGCTGCGGAACATACATAGCTTGTGGCCCAAAAAAGAAAAAATTGGAGCATCACCAAATGAAGGCATTAGGTTTGAAGAACGCGGGCAAGACCCTCCTCGCTTTGTCCCTGATGGGCGCAATGGCAGGCGCGGCCCAGGCAGACGATAAAGTGCTGCACGTCTACAACTGGTCCGACTACATCGCACCGGACACCATCGCCAACTTTGAAAAAGAGTCGGGCATCAAAGTGGTGTACGACGTGTTCGACAGCAACGAGACCCTGGAGGCCAAATTGCTGGCCGGCAAGTCCGGGTATGACATCGTCGTACCGTCGAACAACTTCCTCGCCAAGCAGATCAAGGCCGGCGTTTATCAGGAGCTGGACAAGTCCAAGCTGTCCAACTACGACAACCTGAACAAATCCCTGCTCAAAGCCGTGTCGGTCAGCGACCCTGACAACAAGCACGCCTTCCCGTACATGTGGGGCTCGATCGGCATCGGCTACAACCCGGAGAAGGTCAAGGCTGCGCTGGGCGTGGACAAGATCGACTCGTGGGGCACGCTGCTCAAGCCTGAAAACATCGCCAAGCTCAAAAGCTGCGGCGTGAGCTTCCTTGATTCGCCGACCGAAATGTTGCCGATTGCCCTGCATTACCTGGGCCTGCCGACCGACACTCAGAAGAAAGACGACCTGAAGAAAGCCGAAGAACTGTTCCTGAAGATCCGTCCTTCGATCGGTTACTTCCACTCCTCCAAGTACATTTCCGACCTGGCCAACGGCAACATCTGCGTAGCCGTGGGTTATTCGGGTGACATCCAGCAGGCCAAGTCCCGCGCGGCTGAAGCCGGTGGCAAGGTCAAAGTGGCGTACGACATTCCGAAAGAAGGCGCCGGCAGTTTCTACGACATGGTTGCCATTCCTAAGGATGCCGAAAATGTCGACGCGGCCTACAAGTTCATGAACTACCTGCTCAAGCCGGAAGTCATGGCGTCGATCACCAACAGCGTGCGTTTCCCGAACGGTAACGAGAAGGCCACCGCCCTGGTCGACAAAGACATCACCAGCGACCCAGGCATCTATCCACCGGCGGATGTGCAAGCCAAGCTCTATGCCATTGCTGACCTGCCAGCCGCGACCCAGCGTGAAATGACACGCAGCTGGACCAAGATCAAATCGGGCAAGTAAGCCTTGAAACCTGTGGGAGGGGGAAACGCTCTCCCACACATTAATTAAATGACAGAAAGTTTTGCCGGATCGGTTTATCGAGGGTAAGTTGCGCGCCGGTTTTGTTGCCGGGCAACAACTTTGGGCCCAACTATTTAAGAGGACCTCCACTTGCCAATTTCTTTATTTCGCAAAGCCATGCTGCTGAGTGCAGGTATCACGCTGGCTGTCAGCGTGCAGGCTGCACCGACCGTGCATATTTATAACTGGTCGGATTACATCGGCACCGACACCCTGGCCAACTTCGAGAAGGCGAGCGGCATCAAACCTGTGTACGACGTGTTCGACTCCAACGAAACCCTGGAAGGCAAACTGCTGGCCGGGCACACCGGTTACGACGTGGTGGTGCCGTCCAACCACTTCCTCGGCAAGCAGATCAAGGCCGGCGCGTTCCAGAAGCTCGACAAATCGTTGCTGACCAATTACGCCAACCTCGACCCGGCACTGCTCAAACGCCTGGAAAAGAACGACCCGGGCAACCAGTACGCCGTGCCGTACCTGTGGGGCACCAATGGCATCGGCTATAACGTCGACAAAGTCAAAGAAGTGCTGGGCGTCGACCATATCGACTCCTGGGCCGTCCTGTTCGAACCGGAAAACATGAAAAAACTGGCCACCTGTGGTGTGTCGTTCATGGATTCGGCGGATGAAATGCTGCCGGCGGTGCTCAACTACATGGGCCTGAACCCCAACAGCACCAACCCGGAAGACTACAAAAAGGCCGAAGCAAAGCTGCTGAAAGTGCGGCCCTACGTGACCTACTTCCACTCGTCCAAATACATCTCTGACCTGGCCAACGGCAATATCTGCGTGGCCGCCGGGTTCTCCGGCGATGTGTTCCAGGCCAAGGCTCGCGCAAGCGAGGCGGGCAAAGGTGTGAACATCGCCTACGTCATTCCGAAAGAAGGCGGCAACCTGTGGTTCGACGTGCTGGCCATCCCCAAGGATGCCACCAACGTCAAGGAGGCCCATGCCTTCATCAACTATTTGCTGCAACCTGAGGTGATCGCTCAGGTCAGTGACGCCGTCGGCTACGCCAACCCTAACCCCGGGGCGGACAAGCTGATGGAGCAATCGATACGCACCGACGAAGCGGTTTACCCACCGCAGGCGGTTCTCGACCGGACATTCGTCAACTTCGAGCTACCCCCGAAGGTGCAGCGTTTAATGACCCGTAGCTGGACCAAGGTCAAGACGGGCAAATAAGGCACAACTTTCCTGGGTTCGCCCGCCTCGGGTGAACCGCAGTCTATTTTTTTGGGAGTTTCGTAAATGGCAGTTGCCTCCGGCGCCTATAAGAAAGCCCTCGAGGGCGACCAGACACCGAAAAAGGTGCTGGTCAAAATCGACCGGGTCACGAAGAAGTTCGACGAGACGATTGCCGTGGACGATGTGTCCCTGGAAATCAAGAAAGGCGAGATCTTCGCCTTGCTCGGCGGTTCGGGTTCGGGCAAATCCACCTTGCTGCGCATGCTCGCGGGCTTCGAACGGCCAACGGAAGGCCGCATCTACCTCGACGGTGTGGACATCACCGATATGCCGCCCTATGAGCGGCCGATCAACATGATGTTCCAGTCCTATGCGCTGTTCCCGCACATGACCGTGGCGCAGAACATCGCCTTCGGCCTGCAACAGGACAAGATTCCCAAGGCCGAGATCGACGCCCGCGTGGCCGAGATGCTCAAGCTGGTTCAGATGAGCCAGTACGCCAAGCGCAAGCCGCATCAGTTGTCCGGCGGCCAACGTCAGCGCGTGGCCCTGGCCCGCTCCTTGGCCAAGCGCCCGAAGCTGTTGCTGCTCGATGAGCCTATGGGCGCCCTGGACAAAAAACTGCGTTCGCAGATGCAGCTGGAGCTGGTGGAAATCATCGAGCGCGTCGGCGTGACCTGCGTGATGGTGACCCACGACCAGGAAGAGGCCATGACCATGGCCGAGCGCATCGCAATCATGCACCTGGGCTGGATCGCCCAGATCGGCAGCCCGATCGATATCTATGAAACCCCCACCAGCCGCCTGGTGTGCGAGTTCATCGGCAACGTCAACATCTTCGACACCCAAGTGGTGGACGACGCCGAAGGCCACGCGGTGCTCAAGTGCGCGGACCTGGACCGCGACATTTACGTAGGCTACGGCATTGCCACCTCGGTGGAAGACAAATCGGTGACCTACGCCATCCGCCCGGAAAAACTGCTGGTTACCACCGAAATGCCGACCTGCGAACACAACTGGTCCAGCGGCAAGGTCCACGACATCGCCTACCTGGGCGGCCACTCGGTGTTCTATGTGGAGCTGCCGAGCGGCAAGCTGGTGCAGTCCTTCGTGGCCAACGCCGAGCGCCGTGGCCAGCGGCCCACCTGGGGTGATCAGGTTTACGTCTGGTGGGAAGACGACAGCGGCGTGGTACTTCGCTCATGAACATGAAGAAGCTCAAGCGGCGCTTGCTCCGCATCGTCCCCAGCGGCAAGCAGGTGGTCATCGGGATTCCATTCCTGTGGCTGTTCCTGTTCTTCGCCCTGCCGTTTTTCATTGTGCTGAAAATCAGCTTTGCCGAAGCCGATGTAGCGATCCCTCCGTACACCGAGATCTACACCTTCATTGAGCAGAAGCTGCAGTTGGTGCTCAACCTGGCCAACTACGCGATGCTTGGCGACGACGAGTTGTACATCGCCGCGTACCTGGGGTCGCTGAAAATGGCGTTCTTCAGCACGCTGCTGTGCCTGCTGATCGGTTACCCGATGGCCTACGCCATCGCCAGCGCGCGCAAAGAGATGCAGACCGTGCTGGTGCTGCTGATCATGATGCCGACCTGGACCGCGATCCTGATCCGCGTGTATGCGTGGATGGGCATCCTCAGCAACAACGGCTTGCTCAACGGATTCCTGATGTCCATCGGGCTGATCAGCGAACCGTTGCAGATCCTCAACACCAACATCGCGGTGTACATCGGCGTGGTCTATTCCTACCTGCCGTTCATGATCCTGCCGCTGTACGCCAACCTGGTGAAGCACGATCAGAGCCTGCTGGAAGCCGCGTCTGACCTGGGTTCGAGCACCTTCAACAGCTTCTGGAAGATCACCGTGCCGCTGTCCAAGAACGGCATCATCGCTGGCTGCATGCTGGTCTTCATTCCGGTGGTGGGCGAGTTTGTGATCCCGGAACTGCTGGGCGGCCCGGAAACCCTGATGATCGGTAAAGTGTTGTGGCAGGAATTCTTCAATAACCGTGACTGGCCGGTGGCCTCTGCACTGGCGGTGGTGATGCTGGCGATCCTGATCGTGCCGATCATCCTGTTCAACCGCAGCCAAGCCAAAGAGATGGAGGGCAAGATATGAAGCGCTTCAGTTTCTCAAGCTTCATGCTGGTGGCGGGGTTGCTGTTCATCTACCTGCCGATGCTGATTCTGGTGATCTACTCGTTCAACGAATCCAAACTGGTGACGGTGTGGGGCGGTTGGTCGATCAAGTGGTACGTGGGCCTGTTGGATAACACCCAATTGATGGGCTCGGTGGCCCGCTCCCTGGAAATCGCCTGCTACACCGCAATCGCTGCGGTGGCGCTGGGCACCCTGGCGGCCTTTGTGCTTACGCGCATCAGCCACTTCAAGGGCCGCACGCTGTTCGGCGGCCTGGTGACCGCGCCACTGGTGATGCCGGAAGTGATCACCGGTCTGTCGCTGTTGCTGCTGTTCGTGGCCATGGCGCAGATGATCGGCTGGCCCCAGGAGCGTGGCATCGTCACCATCTGGATCGCCCACACCACGTTCTGTGCCGCGTATGTGGCGGTGGTGGTGTCGGCGCGCTTGCGTGAGCTGGACCTGTCGATCGAAGAAGCCGCGATGGACCTGGGCGCGCGGCCGTGGAAGGTGTTCTTCCTGATCACCATCCCGATGATCGCGCCGTCATTGGCGGCGGGCGGCATGATGTCGTTCGCGTTGTCCCTGGATGACCTGGTACTCGCCAGCTTCGTGTCGGGCCCAGGCTCCACGACCCTGCCGATGGAAGTGTTCTCGGCCGTGCGTCTGGGGGTTAAGCCCGAGATCAATGCCGTGGCCAGCCTGATTCTGCTGGCAGTGTCGCTGGTGACCTTCCTGGTGTGGTTCTTCAGCAGGCGTGCCGAAGAGATGCGCAAGAAGGCCATCCAGCAAGCCATCGAAGAGGCCGCCGCCGACGGCTGGCAGCAACCGGACAAGCGCCGCGCGCCAGCACCGGTCTAAAGATCTACGCGATCCAAATGTGGGAGGGGGCTTGCCCCCGATAGCGGTGAATCAGTCAACAGATGAAGTGACTGACCCACTGCTATCGGGGGCAAGCCCCCTCCCACTTTTTTGCCCGCGCTACAGGCCGTTATCGAGCGGGCAATAGCTTCAGCGTGCCGCGGGTATTGGCCGTGACTTCTTCATCGCTCAAATGCGCCTGCTCATAACCCCCTTCGATATAGGTCTCGGCCTGGTCGCCGTAATGCTTGTCGAACGGCACGCCGCTTTGCCCCACGGGGTTGATGGTCAGGGCGTGGGCTACATCGGCGAAGTCGATCAAGCGGCGGGTGGATGGGCCGTATGTCACTGGCCAGGGCGCCGGGCCGATGGCAGCGGATTGGTTATTCGGCACTTCATGGGTGCCCGGTGCGGGGAACGGGCCGACGTTGAATACCCTATCCAGTGGCTTCTGCATGCCCAGCGGATGACCGTGGGTCAACGTATGTGCCTTGCCCCACTGCCACTGGTTCGGGTCGTCGCCAAGGGTGGCCTTGAGGTGGGCGAGGCTGTTGTCCCATGCGAGCTTGACGGTGTCGGTGCGTTTGCCATCCCACCAGGGCGAGTCCGCAGCGGCGGCCAGGCGTGGCAGGGCCGCGTCGATCACGCGGGTGCTGATCAGGGTCTTGAACATCGCGTCGCCGAGTTTGGGGTGGAAGGCCGCATCGGCGAGGTTGAACAGGAACTGGTTGAACAGCGTGGCGCTGATGGAGTCCAGCGGGTAGTCGCCTTTCCAGTTGGCCAGTTGATCCACCAGCTTGAGTTGCGCCGGGTCCTTGACCACCTCACGCAGCACTGGCAGCAGCGGTGCCAGCAGGCGTGGGCCGAACGCGGTGGTGGTGCCCAGTTGCAAGGCTTGGCTGTTGGTCACGTCCCACTTCACTCGGGCGTCGCTCAACTGGGCGTTCAACTGCTGGCCACGGTCGGCCAGGTTGTAATAACCGGGGATTTCCATGCCCGTAGGCGACGCTGGCTGGGCGTTGGCAGAGACCACATAGCCGCGCGCCGGGTTTTCTTCCTGGGGGTTGGCGCTGAAGGGGTAGAAGCCGAGTTTGTCGGCCTGGGTGGTACTGCCGTCGAGGATAAACCCGGGGTTCACGCCTGCCGGACGAATCGGTAACTGCGCCGCCGCCCACCAGCCGATATCGCCCTTGGCATTGGCCCACACGATATTCAAGCCGGGTGCCGAGACCTTGGCCGCAGCAGCGCGGGCTTTGGCCAGCGTATCGGCGCGGTTGAGCTGGTAGAAGCCTTCAAGGATCGGGTTCTGAGTGTCGAGAAACGCCCACCACATCGCGATGGGAATGTTGCCTGCCGTCTCGCCAAGCACGTCATTGATGATCGGCCCATGGGGCGACTGGCGCAGGGTGAGGGTGACCGGTGCCTGGCCCTTGACCGCGATCTGTTGTTCGCTGCGGATCAGGTCGACCCACTGGCCCTGATACCAGACCTGATTGGGATTGTCCGGGTTGACCTTCTCGGCGATCAGGTCGAGGTCGTCGTTCTGGAACATGGTCAGGCTCCACCCGAAATCCAGGTTGTGCCCCAAGAATGCCATCGGCACCAATGCGTTGTGATAGCCGTACAACTCAAAACCCGGCGCCGACAGTTGCGCCTCGTACCACACCGACGGCACGGAAAAACGGATATGCGGGTCGCCCGCCAGCAACGGTTTGCCGCTGCGGGTACGGCTGCCGCTGATGGCCCAGGCGTTGCTGCCCTCGAACTGCGGCAGGCCGTTGTCGGCCAGGGCCTGGTCGCTCAGAGCGGCGAGGGCGCCGAGGGATTGCCAGTCGCTGGCGGCCAGGTTAAGGGCGCCCTTGGGTTGCCAGTCGAGGTCGAAAACCTTCAGGTAGTCGCTGCCCAATTGATCGCGGATGTAAGTCAGCAATGGTTCGGTACGAAACGCGGCAGCAAAGCTGTAGGCCATATACCCGGCCACGCTGATGGTGTCTTCAGCCGTGAAGGGCCGCTTGGGGATGCCCAGCACGTCGAACTCCATCGGGCTGGGGTGGCTGTCCTGATACTGGTTTATTCCATCCAGATAGGCTTGCAGCGCCTTCCAGTGCGCCGATGCATGATCCAGCTGCGCCACATAAGTCGCGGCGCGGTCGCGGATGCGCAGGCTGCGGAACAGTTTGTCGGTGTCGACCACCTTGGGGCCCAGCACTTCGGCGAGTTCGCCACGGGCCAGGCGGCGCATGATCTCCATCTGGAATAGCCGGTCCTGGGCGTGCACATAGCCCAGGGCGCGATACAGATCGGTTTCGTTCTCGGCACGGATATGCGGCACGCCACGGTCGTCATAGCGCACGGTGACCGAGCCTTGCAGATGGGCCAGTGTCACCGTGCCCTGGCGCGTGGGCTGTTTGCTGTACACATACCAACCGGCGCCGAGAGCGAGCAGCACCACCACAGCCGCGAGAGTCTGCAAGACGCGCTTCATGAAGAGTCCTTACCAAGAATGGGGTGGCGGCCTACGGCCCGGTTGACCACGAACAATAGCAGCCCACCGCCAGGGTGTGCGTGGCATTCACCTCGCGCCCGGCGTCGAGCGCTTGCAGGATCGGCTCGATAAAACTGTTGTTGGCATTGCACGTCAGGCCCTCGCTGTAGGGCCCGAAATACGCGAGCTTGCCGCTGCGGTCCCAGATGCCCACGGCGGGGCTGGCCGGCACCTGGTCGGCACCGGGCAGGGCAGTGAGGATTTTCATCTGGCGCAGGTTGTCCGGTAATTGGCCATGGCTGCCGGTTTTTTGCAGGGCGTAGAACTCAACGCCTTTGGACGCGTACTGCTCGATCAGCTCGCCCAGATGTTGCTGGTTGATCACATTGCACGGGCACGCCGGGTCCCAGAAATGCACCAGGCGGATCGGGCCTGGGCCGCTGAGTTCGGCGGGCAGTTGCAGCGCATCGCCGGAAAAAACCGCCGTGTGCTCGCTGAAAGCGCGCAGATAGCGGCCCTGAAACCAGTCATACGCCGTCCACAGCACGCCGGTGCAGATAATCAGGATCAGGCTGGCGAACAGGGCGGTACGGTAGGTCTGTCGCATTCGGATCTATCCTCGCAGGTCGCGTAGCTTGCCATGCCTGCCCTGACAGATGAATATCGCAGCTCGATATTGTGAGCCTGGAAACCCTTTATGCCCGTCACCTTTGACCCGGATCATCTGCGCGACAGCTTGCGCCCCTTGTCGGATGCGCAACCGCTCAGCGCCGAGGCGCGGGTCTACCAGCGTTTTTACGGGCTGGACCTGCCCGCGCGCAAAGTGCCGGCGGTGAGTCGCCTGGGGCGCTTTGAGGTGGACGGTTTCGACGTGGTGGCGCAGGTGTGGTGGCCGCCGGTGCCGGTGGCGACGATGTTTTTGTTTCACGGCTTCTACGACCACATGGGGCTGTACCGCAACGTAGTGGACTGGGCACTGGACCAGGGCTTCGTTGTGATCGCCTGCGATTTGCCGGGGCATGGCTTGTCCAGTGGCGCGCGCGCGAGCATCGATGATTTCGCGGTATACCAAGATGTGGTTCAAGCCCTGTTCACCCAGGCCGAGGCACTGCAACTGCCCAAGCCCTGGCACCTGTTCGGGCAAAGCACCGGCGGCGCGATCGTGGTGGATCATCTGCTTTATCACGGCGCCCAGAGCCCGGCGCAAGGCAAAGTGCTGCTGCTGTCGCCGCTGGTGCGTCCGCGCGCGTGGGGCTGGTCCCAGGTCAGCTATTACCTGCTGAGGCCATTCGTCAAAGGTATTGCGCGGCGGTTCAGCGACAACTCCAACGACCCGGCCTTCCGGCCGTTCCTGGAAGCCGATCCGCTGCAGCCGCGGCAACTACCCACCGCCTGGGTGGGCGCCCTGGCGCGCTGGATCAAACGCATCGAGGCCGCCCCGCGCAGCACGCGGCGGCCGGTGATCGTGCAGGGGGAGGAAGACATGACGGTGGACTGGCAGCACAACCTGCACGTGCTGCGCGGCAAGTTCGACCGGCCCGAGGTGCTGATGCTGTCCCGTGGACGGCATCACCTGGCCAATGAGATTCCAGAGATTCGCGAAGAGTACTTCCGGTATTTGACGGACCATCTGAAATAACGCGGTGCAAGTGGGGGAGGGGGCAAGCCCCTCGCACATTTCTACTGCGTCAGGCTTGAGGTGCTCTGGCCGACTGCCAGGCCTGCGCGAATCGCCGCCAGCGCCGCCTGGTAATACGCCTTACCCTCCGGCGACTCGGCGAACGTGGCGAATTCTTCCAGCTCCGGGTCGGACAAATCGCGATAGACGTACAGCAACGTGTTGTTCAGGTCATTACCGATCTGCTGCATCAAGCGCTCACGTTGGCCATTCAACATGCCCTGGGCCTGACCGCCGCCCAGCAGGCCAGGGATCATCTGGCTGAGGCTGTCGGCCGCCACGCCGGCAATCGCCAGGCTGACCTCTGCGCCGGCCTCACGGGCGGGCAGGGCTTGGGCCAGGTGGCCGATGATCAGGCTGCGGGTGGCGTCGGCCTGGATCTTCGGCAGGCCCTGGGCGTTTTTGGCTAATTGATCGCGGCGGGTAGCGAGTAATTCGGCGGCGACGATCTTGCGCCCCAAGGGTGACTGAAAGAACGCCAGCGCTGGTGCCGGGTCCGCCAGGTGCTTGCGTAACTGCGCTTCGGCGCGCTGATCCATGGCCTGGGCGGCGAAGCGTTGGTTGCTGTTGTCCACCAGTGCCTGATATACCGCCGGCGGCAGGCTATTGCGGTAGCGCTGTTGGGCCGCCGCGAGTGCATCGGTGAAATGCGCACGTTGTTCGGCCCAGCCGGCAACCTTGTACAACTGGTCATGGCCGTCTGCCCAGGCGGGCAAAACGCAGAACATCAGCAAGGAAAAAAACAAACGACGCATATGGACTCCTGTCAGTCGGCCACTATTGTCCGTGTGGGGCGTAGGATTTGTCGAGAAATCCTGTCAGTCACATGAACTAATCTGTGTTCAGACGCTCGGCGGCTCTGTCGGATTCACAGGCGTATGGATACTATGCGCGCCATGCAAATACCCTTCGATCATCCCCTGCTGCAACGTATTGTCGACGACCTGGCCGAGAAAGGTTGGTCGCAGCAGAACGGCTTCCTGCCCCAGGCTCTGACCCTGGAACTGGCGGCTGAGTGCCGTAAACGTGCCGCCGAAGGTGAATTGGCGCCCGCGGCGGTAGGGCGCGGCCCGGCCCAGGAGATCCGTGAGGGTATTCGCGGCGACCGTATCCAGTGGCTGGAGGAGGGTGACGCCGCCGTCTGCGACACCTACATGGCGGTGATGGATAGCCTGCGCCTGGCCATGAACCGAGGGCTGTTCCTCGGCCTGGAGGATTTCGAAAGCCATTTCGCCATGTACCCGCCAGGGGCGTTTTACCTCAAACATCTGGACCGCTTTCGCGATGATGACCGGCGCATGGTCTCGGCGGTGATCTACCTGAATGACGCCTGGTTGCCCGAACACGGCGGCCAGTTGCGCATGTACCTCAAGGACGACGTCGAATACGACGTGACCCCTGTCGGCGGTTGTCTGGTGGTGTTCCTGTCCGGCGTCATCCCCCACGAAGTCATGCCCGCCACGCGCGAACGGCTGTCCCTGACCGGCTGGTTCCGTCGGCGGGGCAACGAGCCGTTCTGAGCATGCACAAGATACTGATCTGCCGCTGCCTGCTCGGGCATAAGGTGCGCTACGACGGTGGGGCCAGTGGGCCGTTCGACCAATTGGCGGCTTGGCAGGCAGAAGGGCGGGTAGTGGCGGTTTGCCCGGAAGTCGCGGGCGGCTTGCCGACGCCGCGTCCGTCTGCGGAGATTCCGGGCGGGCAGGGCATCGATGTGTGGGAAGGCCGGGCCCAGGTGCTCACCGCCGCGGGCGAAGACTTCAGCGCCGCGTTCCTCGACGGCGCGCGCCAGGCGTTGGCGTTGGTGCAGCGCCACGGCATCCGTATCGCTGTGCTCAAGGCCAATAGCCCCTCCTGCGGCAATCTGCTGACCTATGACGGTACGTTCACAGGCGTCAAAGTCAGCGGCGAAGGGGTCACGGCGGCGCTACTCAAGCGCCATGGCGTGCAGGTGTTCAGCGAGCTGGAGCTGCCCGAGGCTGCCGCCGCGCTGGCTCAGCTTTCAATCCCGACCTAATCAAAAGGCGGGAGAGGGCTGCCAGCGCGTTGGCGTTACTGGGCGTCGCTTTCAAGCCACTTGTGGGACAGCGCCTTCAACCGCCCATCCGCCTTCACCCGCTCCAAGGCTTTGTCCAGGCTGGCCTTGAACGCCGGATTGCCCTTCTGGAACGGAATCGCCAGGTCAGGCGCCTGGTTATAGCTCTCGCTGAAATCGAACCGATCACGCAGCTCGGCAGTCATAGCGATATGGTTGATGGCCACGTCGTATTTGCCGCTTTCCACCCCTTGCAGCAAGTCAGTGTCATCGGTGGTGATGAAGGACGGGCGCACATCCATTTCCTTGGCCAGTTGCTCGCCCAGCTCCACTTCAAAGCCGGTGAGCTTGTCGCCCTCCTTGAAGTTGAACGGCGGGTGAGTGGCTTCAAGGGCGATGCGCAGTTCGCCGCGATCGTTCACATCGTCGATCAGTTCGGCATGGGCCAAAGGGCTCAGAAGAGGAAGCAGCAGTAACAGGCCAGGCGAAAAGCGCATGGTCACTCCTAGAGAATTCGAATGTGCGAGGCGCCGTTCAGCATCGCTTTGCTATGGTGTTGAGTGCCTTGGACAGCAATTTGCCGCGAAGTTGTCATAAACCTACAGATTTCACAGAAAAACTGGAGAAGCGAATGAAAGCCCTTTTGTCCCGTGCAACGATTGCCAGCCTGTTGCTGGGTGCCTCGATGTTGGCCAGCGCCGCCGACCTTCCACGTACGCCGGCGCCTGAAGGTGCCGAAGTGTTTATCGTCTCGCCGAAGGATGGCGCGACCGTCGACAAAACCTTCACCGTCAAATTCGGCGTCAAGAACCTGGACCTGGAACCTATCGATAAGCAAGTGCCTAACGCCGGCCACCATCACCTGCTGGTCGACCAGGACGTGACGGCGCTTAAAGCCGACGAGGCGATTCCGGCCACCGCCACCTCGATCCACTTCGGCAAGGCGCAAACCGAAACCGAACTCACCCTGGCCCCAGGCAAGCACACCTTGCAACTGGTGGCGGGCGACAACGTGCATCGCCAGTTCGAGCCAACGGTCGCCTCGAAAGTCATCACGGTTAACGTCAAGTAAGCGCTCTGCGGACAAAAAAATGGGAGACCCCTGCGGGTCTCCCATTTTTTGTGCAGCGGTTAAAGCCTTAGAACAACACGCGGCTACGGATAGTGCCGTTGATGTGCTGCAGCTTCTCTTGCGCCAGGTCCGAGTACTCGGCGTCGACGTCGATTACCACGTAGCCGACTTTCTCGTTGGTCTGCAGGAACTGACCGGAGATGTTGATGCCGTTTTCCGCGAAAACCTTGTTGATCTCGCTCATCACACCCGGAATGTTCTGGTGGATGTGCAACAGGCGGTGCTTGCCAGGGTGAGCCGGCAGGGCCACTTCCGGGAAGTTGACGGACGAGACCGACGTACCGTTGTCGCTGTACTTGACCAGCTTCTCGGCCACTTCCAGGCCGATGTTGGCCTGGGCCTCAGCGGTGGAACCGCCGATGTGCGGGGTCAGGATCACGTTGTCCAGGCCACGCAGCGGGCTTTCGAAGATGTCGTCGTTGGAGCGAGGTTCTACCGGGAATACGTCGATGGCGGCGCCGATCAGGTGCTTGTCCTTGATTGCGTCGGCCAGGGCGTCCAGCTCCACCACGGTGCCGCGCGCGGCGTTGATCAGGATGCCGCCTTTCTTGATGGCGCGGATTTCCTTCTCGCCGATCATCCACTGGGTTTCAGCGGTTTCCGGAACGTGCAGGGTCACGATGTCGGACATGCCCAGCAACTCGGTCAGGCTCGACACCTGAGTGGCGTTGCCCAGCGGCAGCTTGGTCAGGGTGTCGTAGAAGAACACCTGCATGCCCAGGCCTTCAGCCAGCACCGACAACTGCGTGCCGATCGAACCGTAACCGACGATGCCCAGCTTTTTGCCACGGATTTCGAAGGAATTGGCCGCGCTTTTGATCCAGCCGCCACGGTGACAGGAAGCGTTCTTCTCCGGGATGCCGCGCAGCAACAGGATCGCCTCGGCCAACACCAGCTCCGCCACGGAACGGGTGTTGGAGTACGGTGCGTTGAACACCGCAATACCGCGCTCGCGTGCGGCGTTGAGGTCGACCTGGTTGGTGCCGATGCAGAAACAGCCGACCGCCACGAGTTTCTTGGCGTGATCGAAGATCTCTTCGGTCAACTGAGTGCGTGAGCGAATGCCGATAAAGTGCGCGTCGGCGATCTTTTCCTTGAGCTGGGCTTCCGGCAGAGAACTGGTGATGTACTCAATGCTGGTGTACCCGGCGGCTTTCAGAACGTCGACAGCCGATGGGTGGACGCCTTCCAGAAGAAGGAACTTGATCTTGCTCTTATCGAGAGAAGTCTTGCTCATCTGCGTAAACCTGTATCCCGGAGAAAAATGGCAGGGAGTCGGATCACTTAAGCTGACCCGGACGGCAGGAAAGCCGTCACCGCAGAAACGCCCTTGGGCTCTGTCCTGCGGGGGCGGTATGCTAGCATATGCGCCCCGCTAAACACCTATCCTGCGACGTGAAGCGTTCTCAGGATGACCATGAATTGTTCGAGAGTTCTGTCGATGACCCATCCTGCCCTGATTGATGAGCTAAAGACCCTGGTTGAGCCCGGCAAAGTGCTGACCGACGCCGACTCCCTGGAGGCTTACGGCAAGGATTGGACTAAACACTTCGCCCCCGCGCCGACCGCCATCGTGTTTCCCAAGACCATCGAGCAGGTGCAGGCGGTTGTGCGTTGGGCCAATGAGCGCAAGGTGGCGCTGGTGCCGTCCGGCGGGCGTACGGGGCTGTCGGCCGCAGCCGTTGCGGCTAATGGCGAGGTGGTGGTGTCTTTCGACTATATGAACCAGATCCTCGACGTAAACCTCACCGACCGCACCGCCGTGTGCCAGCCGGGCGTGGTCACCAAGCAGTTGCAAAACGTCGCCGAAGAAAACGGCCTGTACTACCCCGTGGACTTTGCATCCTCCGGTTCCAGTCAGATTGGCGGCAATATCGGCACCAATGCCGGCGGGATCAAGGTCATTCGCTATGGTATGACCCGTAACTGGGTGGCCGGCATCAAAGTCGTCACCGGCAAGGGCGACGTGCTGGAGCTGAACCGCGACCTGATCAAGAACGCCACCGGCTATGACATGCGCCAGCTGTTTATCGGCGCCGAAGGCACCCTGGGCTTTGTGGTCGAAGCCACCATGCGCCTGGACCGTGCACCGAAGAACCTCACCGCCATGGTGCTGGGCACCACCGATTTCGACTCGATCATGCCGGTGCTGCATGCCTTCCAGGGCAAGTTGGACCTGACGGCTTTCGAGTTCTTCTCCGACAAGGCCCTGGCCAAAGTCCTCGGGCGTGGCGACGTGCCTGCGCCGTTCGAAACCGAGTGCCCGTTCTACGCGCTGCTGGAATTCGAAGCCACCACCGAAGAAGTTGCCAATCATGCCCTGGAAACCTTCGAGCACTGTGTCGAGCAGGGCTGGGTGCTGGACGGCGTGATGAGCCAAAGCGAAACCCAATTGCACAACCTGTGGAAACTGCGCGAGTACATCTCCGAGACCATTTCCCACTGGACGCCTTACAAGAACGATATTTCGGTGACCGTCAGTAAAGTGCCGGCATTCTTGAAGGAAATCGACGCAATCGTCGGCGAACACTACCCGGACTTCGAAATCGTCTGGTTCGGCCACATCGGTGACGGCAACCTGCACCTGAACATCCTCAAGCCGGAAAATCTGAGCAAGGATGAGTTCTTCGCCAAGTGCGCCACCGTCAACAAGTGGGTCTTTGAAACCGTCGAGAAATACAACGGGTCGATCTCCGCTGAGCACGGCGTGGGCATGACCAAACGCGATTACCTGACCTACAGCCGTTCGCCAGTTGAAATCGAATACATGAAAGCCGTCAAAGCGGTGTTCGACCCGAACGGGATCATGAACCCCGGCAAGATCTTCGCTGTTTAAACCGCCCCTGAAGGAGTCGTTTCATGAGCTACCAGCACAAGTATGTCGACGGCACCAATATCCATTTTCCTGTGGGGAAAGTGGTGTGTATTGGGCGCAATTACGCCGAACATGCCAAGGAACTGGATAACCCGGTGCCGACCGAACCTTTGCTGTTCATCAAGCCGGGCAGTTGCGTGGTGCCGTTGGAAGGCGGTTTCGCTATTCCCGCAGAGCGTGGTTCGGTGCATTACGAGGCGGAAATCGCGGTGTTGATCGGCAAGCCATTGTCGGCCAAGCCCAGCCGTGAAGAAGTGCTGGATGCCATTTCCGGCTTCGCCCCGGCGTTGGATCTGACCCTGCGCGACAAGCAGGCCGAACTGAAAGCCAAGGGCCTGCCGTGGGAAGTCGCCAAGTCGTTCGACGGCGCGGCGGTGATTGCGCCCTTCGTGGTCGGCAGCACCTTCCCGGACCTGACCGACATCGGCATTCGCCTGACCATCAATGGCGAAGTGCGCCAGGACGGTAACAGCGCGCAGATGCTCAACCCTATCGTTCCGATGATCCAGTACATGGCCGGCTGCTTCTCGCTGCAGGCGGGGGATGTGATCCTCACCGGCACCCCCGCCGGCGTAGGCCCGTTGAATGCAGGCGATGAACTGGTGCTGGAATTGCCGGGCGTAAGTCGCTTCGAAAGCGTCGTCCGCTAAGCACGCCGTAGGAGGGGGCTTGCCCCCTTCTATAAAAGGGGGGGCGAGCACGTCTCACATCACGGCTTTTGCATTTTTTTCACACGCGATCCGGATAATCTTCAGGCTCCAGCACGCGAGCCCATTGATCCTGTGCTAATCCCCTAATCACTTCTCGGAAAAGCGCTCAATGGCCGTGCCTCTGCCCTCTGCATCATCCAAGCCCCGCTCCCGCTTTGCCCTGCGCTGGTATTCCTGGCTGTTTCTGGTCGGGGCGGTGGTGTATGGCGTGGCGTGGGCCATGCATTGGGACGATCGAGGCGTGCTGTGGGTGCTGGAGCGATTTGAAAGCGCTGCCGAGCGCAAGGAAAGTGTCTGGCTGCCGGACTATCAGGCGGTGATCGATGCCAAGGTGCTGCCGGGCATGGAAAAAGACGAAGCGTCGGACCTCACCTATAACCCACAGACCAAGACCCTGTTCTCTGTCATGGGCAAAAACCCGTTTCTTGTGGAGCTGAACCTGCAAGGCGACGTGCTACGCAAGATGCCGCTCAACGGCTGGAGTAATCCGGAAGGCGTCGCGATGCTGGAAAACGGCCTGATGGCGGTGGTCGATGAACGTCAACACACGCTGACCATCGTCAAGGTCGATGCCACGACCCAGCAGTTGAACAAAGCCGACTTCACCAGTTACGACCTGGGCCCCTCCAAGGACCAGAACAAAGCGTTTGAGGCCGTGACTTGGGACAAGCGCACTCAGCAACTGGTGCTCGGTGAGGAGCGTCCGCCGGCATTGTTCACCTGGAAAAGCGACGGCAGCCAGAGCCTGACTGGCGATAAACAAAAGCTGGCCAGCAAAGAGTTGGACATGCGCAACCTCTCGGCCCTGGCCGTCGACCCACGCACGGGCCATCTACTGGTGTTATCGGCCGACTCTCACTTGTTGCTGGAGTTGGATGAAAAGGGCGATCAGGTCAGCTTCATGACCTTGCTCGGTGGCTTCAATGGCCTCAAGGACACGATTCCGCGGGCCGAAGGGGTGACCATGGACGAGGATGGCAACCTGTACGTGGTGAGCGAGCCGAACCTGTTCTATCGTTTCGAAAAGCAGAAGTAGCTGACGAAATACGTCGGACATTTCTCTTTCAACGGCATTCGCCAGACAGTGGGGCGCGTTTAAGTTTAAATTCAGACCGGCGTGATATTTATTCGCCACTTTTGACTTTGAGCTCGCCCAATGCGTCGACTTGCCCGCCCCAAACCTATTCTTTTGATGCTTGCGCTGGTCATCGTGATCAGCGCCGTCGCTGTTGCGCAGTACTTCCGTCTCTTTGAGCGCGCCTGGTTCAACTGGCAGGCGTGGCGCCAGCCTACCAATGAGCAATCCATTGGCCTGGCGGATTACCGCGTGGTGCTGGAGGCGCAGGTGATTGAGGGGTTGGACGACGACGTGTCAGCCCTCACCTACGATCCGATCCGCAAAAGCCTGTTTACCGTGACCAATAAAAACGCCGAGCTGATCGAGCTGTCCCTGGAGGGCAAGATCCTGCGGCGTATTCCCCTGGTCGGGTTTGGCGATGCCGAGGCCGTGGAGTTCATCAGCGAGAACATCTACGTTATCAGCGATGAGCGCCAGCAACGGCTGATCAAAGTGCATGTGGACGATGACACCGAATTCCTCGACGCGGCCGACGCTGAACAAATGACCTTGGGCGTGCATGTCGGCGGCAACAAGGGCTTTGAGGGTTTGGCCTACGATTCGGTGGGCAAGCGTCTGTTCGTCGCTAAGGAGCGCGACCCGATGCTGATCTACGAGGTGCACGGCTTTCCTCATTTCAAGCCGGAAAAAACCTACTCGGTGCATGTGATCAACAACCCCAAGCGTGACGCCGGGCTGTTTGTGCGCGACCTGTCGAGCCTGCAATACGACGAGCGCAGCGGCCATTTACTGGCGCTGTCGGATGAGTCGTTTCTGGTGCTGGAGCTGGACATCGACGGTCGCCCGTTGAGCAGTCTGTCTCTGCTCAACGGACGCCAGGGTTTGAAAAAACGCGTGCCCCAGGCCGAAGGCATTGCCATGGATGACGATGGCGCGCTGTACCTGGTCAGCGAGCCGAACCTGTTCTACGTATTCAAAAAGCCCTGATCAGAACATCCATTGCACACCCAGTGAATAGCCGGTCTGGCTGCCTTCGCTATGGCCCAGGCGGCTATTGACCTCGGCATACACCCCCAGCTGTGGGGTAATCGCCAACTGGCTGCCCAGTTGGGCGCGACCAAAATGCTTATCCACAGCGCCGAGTCGCGCGGTACGCGCCTGGCCATCGGCGCGGGCGGTCAATTGCAGATCGTCCAGGCGGCCGTCGGCCAATTCCTCAACCCAGGCAATGTCGCCGTAGGGCATCAGGCTTAGGCCATGAGGCAGTGCGACGGTACCGCGTACTCGCCAACCAAGGCTGGCTTCCAGGGAGTCGAAGGATTGTTCCTCGTATTCAAGGGCGGTGCGCAGGTTTTGTTTCTCGTGGAATTTATCGATGCGTGAGTGGCTGTAGTCCAGGCCGGCGAACGGGCCGCTCTTGATTGCGCCGAGGTCAAAGTCGTAGCCGCCCAGCACCCGCGCGCCGAGCGTCAATGCGTCAGTGCTGCCGGTCAGCTGTTGATTGAGCAGGATCGGCCCGCCATTGGCCTGGATCAGCAGGTTGCGCCGGCTATCGAAGCGGCTGTGGCCGATGCTCAGGTCGCCGGCCAGCCAGCTCGGCCCGCCATCGTTAAGCAGCGCATAGGCGGCAGCTTGCCAGGTGTCGCTGTCGAGTTTGCCGCGGTGTTCCAGTTTGTCGCGGCCGTTGAGGTAACTGAGGCTGGCGCCGATGTTCAGGCTCGCGCTGAGTTGGTAATCGCCCAGGGCGTGCAGGCCCACGCGCCGGGCCTCTGGGTTGGGCGCCGTGTCGAAGCCACTGTCGGGGTTGTATTCGCCGTCCACGCCAATCTCGCCGTCAAAGCTGCCTACCTCGCGGCTGGCCGATTGCAAGGTCAGCCAGCGGCGATCGTGCAGGCGCACCATCGCCTGGTGCTGGCGCTGCAGGTTGTCCTGCATATTGCGCGCGACGGCGCCGCCGGAAGCGGTTGAGGCCAGCAGGTCAGCGTTGGTCAGCTCCAGCACCAAGCGGCTGAGCAGGCGCGAATAGTCGCGCAGGCGCTGGTCAATGCGCGCTTGGCCGAAGGCATCGGTGAGTACTGCTTTGTTGTCTTCAGCGGGGTCGTGCCAGGTCGAGCCGCCGGGGATTTTCGGGTTATTGGTCTGGGTATAGCCGTCCAGGTCGCCCAGTTCCCAGTTAGTGGCCTCTATATAGAGGATTGGTATGTTCAGCGCTTCGAATGCTTCGCCGTCGCTGCAGCAACCGGTGCCTGTGGGGTATTGCGGGTCGAGGCCGGGGTTGGTGAACAAAGGAATATTCAATTCCTTGGCGATCTGGAAGGTGTGTTCGCGCAATGCCGCCAGTGCGGGGTTGGCGGTGCTGTTCTGGCCGGCGTGGGCGTACATCATGTCGCCGGTGATCAGGCTGTCGAGGTTGATCATCGCCAGCATATTCGCGCGTTGGCTGGCGCTCAGCGAATCGACGAACGCCCGGGAGCCGCGCAAGCCTTCTTCTTCCGCGCCGAAACCGACAACCTGCAGCCCGTTTTCCAGCTGCAGACCGCCCAGGTTCTTCGCCACTTCGGTCAGCACACTGGCGCCGGAACCGTTGTCATCCAGGCCTTGCAGGGTAGGGCGGCCAAAGTAAGTGTCGAAATGCGCGCCAATTACCACGTACTGCGGCCGAGTGCCGGCGGCGTAGGCCACTACGTTCTGCGAGGCGCGGCTGCCGCTGTTCCAGGTGAAGTCCTGACGGCTGATGGTGTAGGCCGTGCCCATCTGGCTTTGCATCCAGTCGGCCGCGCCGGCGAAATTGGCCGTGCCACGATACCGGCCGGGGTAGTCGTTGATCAGCTTTTCCAGGGTGGTGTTGGCGTGCTCGCCGTATTCGTAGGCTGAGGCTTGCAGGGACACCAAGGCGCAGGTCGCGCCGATCGCGAAGGCGAGGGGCTTTATCACAGGGTCTTCCTTGAAGTGACGGAGTGGTTGAGCCGAGACCCTTTGCACAATGTGCGCCTCATTCCCTGGGCGATTGTGAATTGGCGCATTGTTAAACGGCGGGGTCGCGTGGTTGTAAGTTGTAACGGATTTGATACCAGCGACGGCATTGAATGTCGTGATTTGGCGCACGATTTTGGAGAGGGGTGCTGCGAAAGGTAGCGTTTTTGTTACATGGACAGGGGCTGTGGGAGGAGGCTGGCTCCGTCCCACAGTCAACCTGTGCTTAAGCCTTGAGGGTTTTCACGCCTTCAGGCGTGCCCAGCAGCAACACATCCGCCGGCCGCGCGGCGAACAGGCCGTTGGTGACCACGCCGACGATGGCGTTGATCCGGGTTTCCAGCTCGACCGGGTTGGTGATCTGCATGTTGAACACATCGAGGATGATGTTGCCGTTGTCGGTCAACACGCCTTCGCGGTACACCGGGTCGCCGCCCAGCTTCACCAATTCCCGGGCTACGTGGCTGCGGGCCATGGGGATGACTTCCACCGGCAGTGGGAATGTACCGAGCACCGGCACCAGTTTGCTGGCATCGGCGATGCAGATGAAGGTGTTGGCCACGGCCGCGACGATCTTCTCGCGGGTCAGGGCTGCGCCGCCGCCTTTGATCAGGTGCAGGTGTTCGTCGCTTTCATCGGCGCCATCGACGTAGAACTCCAGGTCGCTCACGGTGTTGAGCTCATACACCGGAATGCCGTGGCCCTTGAGGCGCGCGGCGGTGGCTTCGGAGCTGGCCACGGCGCCGTCGAACGCGCCCTTGTGCAGGGCCAGCGCATCGATAAAGCAGTTGGCGGTGGAGCCGGTGCCGACGCCGACGATGCTCTTGTCGTCGAGTTTGGGAAGGATTAAATCGACGGCGGCCTGGGCCACGGCCTGTTTGAGTTGATCCTGGGTCATGCGGGCTCCGGAACGGGCGGGGAGTTATCGAGGGCGGCGAGTATACCCCAACAAAACCTCGGGATTCGTGTGGTCGTATGGCTAAAAGCCGGGTTAGACTCCTTGGCCCTGCCCAACCCGCCCAGTGATGCTTTCCGATGCTTGAACAGTACGTCAAAAAGATCCTAACCTCGCGCGTCTACGACGTTGCCGTAGAAACTCCGTTGCAGACCGCCCGCCAGCTCTCCGAGCGCTTGGGCAACAAGGTCTGGCTCAAGCGGGAAGACCTGCAGCCGGTGTTCTCGTTCAAGATTCGCGGCGCCTACAACAAGCTGACCCAACTGAGCGCCGAAGAACGTGCGCGCGGTGTGGTCACCGCCTCGGCGGGCAACCACGCCCAGGGCCTGGCCCTGGCGGCCAAGGTGCTGGGGGTCAAGGCCACTATCGTGATGCCCAAGACCACCCCCGAGATCAAGGTCGAAGGCGTGCGCTCCCGTGGTGGCAAAGTGGTGCTGCACGGCGATTCGTTCCCGGAAGCCCTGGCCTATTCGCTCAAGCTGGTCGACGAAAAAGGCTACGTCTACATTCACCCCTACGACGATCCGCACACCATTGCCGGGCAGGGCACCGTGGCGATGGAGATTCTGCGCCAGCACCCAGGGCCGCTGGACGCGATCTTCGTACCGGTGGGCGGCGGTGGCCTGATCGCGGGTATTGCGGCATACGTGAAATACCTGCGCCCGGAAATCAAGATCATCGGTGTCGAGCCGGATGACTCCAACTGCCTGCAAGCCGCGATGGCAGCGGGCGAGCGCGTGGTGTTGCCGACCGTGGGCCTGTTTGCCGATGGCGTGGCGGTGGCGCAGATCGGTCAGCACACGTTCGACATCTGCAAGGACTACGTGGATGAAGTGATCACCGTCAGCACCGACGAAATCTGCGCGGCGATCAAGGACATCTACGACGACACCCGTTCCATCACCGAGCCGGCGGGGGCGCTGGGCGTGGCGGGCATCAAGAAATACGTGGAAACCCGAGGCGTCAGCGGGCAAACCCTGGTGGCTATCGATTCCGGCGCCAACGTCAACTTCGACCGGCTGCGCCATGTGGCCGAGCGCGCCGAGCTGGGTGAAGGCCGCGAAGCGATCATCGCCGTGACCATTCCCGAGAAGCCTGGCAGCTTCAAGGCGTTCTGCGAGGCCGTGGGCAAACGCCAGATTACCGAGTTCAACTACCGCTATCACACCGGCAGCGAAGCGCACATTTTCGTCGGTGTGCAGACGCATCCGGAAAGCGACCCGCGCAGCGCCTTGATCGCCAGCCTCACCCAGCAGGGTTTTCCGGTGCTGGACCTGACCGAGAACGAATTGGCCAAGTTGCACATCCGCCATATGGTCGGTGGTCATGCGGCCAAGGTGAGCGATGAAGTGGTGTTGCGCTTCGAGTTTCCGGAGCGGCCGGGGGCCTTGTTCAACTTTCTTAACAAATTGGGCGGGCGCTGGAACATCTCAATGTTCCACTATCGCAACCACGGCGCGGCGGATGGCCGTGTGGTGGCCGGCCTGCAAGTGCCGGCTAACGAACGTCACTTGGTACCGGCGGCCCTGGCGGAAATCGGTTACCCGTACTGGGACGAAAGCGATAACCCGGCCTACAAACTGTTCCTCGGTTGAGCGACTACGCTGATTGGGGCGGCCTTTAAGGAGTAGACACATGCAAACCCTGATCACCCTCAAAGTTATCCACATTGCGGCCACTGCGGTGTTGCTGCTCTGCGGCCTGGGCCTGGCGCTGCTGGCATGGCGCAAACGCAGCGTCGGTCCGGCGGTGGTCGTGCAGCGCCCTTGGGCGTTCGTATGGTTGCTGATGGGGGTTTGTCTGCTCAGCATGCCGTTTACCGGCTGGTGGCTGGTGCACCTGGTGGGCTGGCCGTTGGGGCAGACCTGGATTCTGGGCTCCAGCCTGCTCTACACCGTGGCGGCGCTGGCCTGGTTCTGGCTGGTGGCGCGGCTCAACCGGTTGCGCAAGGGCGAGGGCGGTAGCCTGAATTTCACTTTGGTGCTAGCGGTGGTCAGCCTGGTGGGGTTTGTGGCGATTGCCGGGTTGATGGGGGCCAAGCCGGTTTAACCCGTTGGATCGTGTCGCCTGTATCGGGGGCAAGCCCCCTCCCACATTTAACCGAGTCCTTGTGGGAGGGGGCTTGCCCCGATAGCGCTATCAGCTACGCAGGGTAATCACCGGCCAACCCCGCTTCTCGGCTTCGGCGCGCAAATTCGGGTCCGGATCGACCGCCACCGGGTTCGCCACCTGCTCCAACAGCGGCAAGTCGTTCATCGAGTCGCTATAGAAGTAACAGTCTTCCAGGCTATGCCCGGTCTCTTCCAGCCAACGATTCAAGCGCGTCACCTTGCCTTCACGGAAACACGGCACATCCGTGCTGCGTCCGGTATAGCGGCCGTTTTCCATCTCGCATTCAGTGGCGATCAGGGTGTCCACGCCCAGGCGTGCGGCAATCGGCGCCGTGACGAAACGGTTGGTGGCGGTGATGATCACCAGCTTATCGCCGGCGTCGCGGTGCTTGGCCAGCAGTTCTGAGGCGCGTGGCAGCATGATCGGTTCGATGCAGTCGCGCATGTAGTCGTTATGCCAGGCGTCCAGCTGGGCCATCTCGGTGCGGCCGAGGATTTCCAGGCAGAAGTTCAGGTAAGCGGCATTGTCCAGTTGGCCGGCCAGGTAATCCTGGTAGAACTCGTCGTTGCGAGCCTTGTAGGCCACCGGGTCGAGAATCCCGCGTTCACACAGGTAATCGCCCCAGGCGTGGTCGCTGTCACCGCCGAGAAGGGTGTTGTCCAAGTCGAATAAAGCCAGGCGCATTGCAGTTACTCGCTGAAATGTCTGTAAAAAGGCGTCCAGAATACGGTCTTTTCACAAGAGTGCACATAAGCTAAGAAGCCTCGTTGCCGCTTGCGCAAGCTTTGTGGAACAATGCGGCGACATGCGTTTGCGAGGTTGTTGCCGTGATCGACCCCGATGGTTTCCGTCCAAATGTCGGGATTATTCTTACGAATGATGCCGGACAGGTGCTATGGGCTCGCCGAATCAACCAAGATGCCTGGCAGTTTCCTCAGGGCGGAATCAACCCCGACGAAACCCCTGAAGACGCCTTGTACCGTGAGTTGAACGAAGAAGTCGGCCTTGAGCGCGAAGATGTGCAAATTCTGGCCTGTACCCGTGGCTGGTTGCGCTATCGTTTGCCGCAACGCCTGGTGCGTACCCACAGCCAACCGCTGTGCATCGGCCAGAAGCAGAAATGGTTTCTCCTGCGCCTGATCTCCAATGAGCAGCGGGTGCGGATGGATTTGACCGGTAAACCGGAGTTCGATGGCTGGCGTTGGGTCAGTTATTGGTACCCGCTGGGCCAGGTGGTGACATTCAAGCGCGAAGTTTATCGTCGCGCTCTCAAAGAGCTTGCCCCGCGCCTTTTAGCGCGCGACTGACGACGGAGTTCGACCCCGAGCCATGCTCAATACGCTGCGCAAGATCGTCCAGGAAGTTAACTCCGCCAAGGATCTCAAGGCGGCGTTGGGGATTATTGTGTTGCGCGTCAAGGAAGCCATGGGCAGCCAGGTCTGCTCGGTTTACCTGCTGGACCCCGAGACCAACCGTTTTGTGCTGATGGCCACCGAGGGCTTGAACAAGCGCTCCATCGGCAAGGTCAGCATGGCGCCCAATGAAGGTCTGGTTGGCTTGGTGGGGACGCGTGAAGAACCCCTGAACCTTGAACATGCGGCCGATCACCCGCGTTATCGCTACTTTGCCGAAACCGGCGAAGAGCGCTACGCCTCATTTCTCGGCGCACCCATCATTCACCACCGCCGCGTTGTCGGCGTGCTGGTCATTCAACAGAAAGAACGCCGCCAGTTCGACGAAGGTGAAGAAGCCTTCCTCGTGACCATGAGCGCGCAATTGGCCGGGGTTATCGCCCACGCCGAGGCCACCGGTTCCATCCGTGGCCTGGGCCGTCAGGGCAAGGGTATTCAGGAAGCCAAGTTCGTCGGCGTGCCGGGTTCGCCAGGTGCTGCTGTGGGTACGGCGGTGGTCATGCTGCCGCCGGCCGACCTCGATGTGGTGCCGGACAAAACCATCACCGACATCGACGCCGAAATCAAACTGTTCAAGACCGCCCTCGAAGGCGTGCGCGCCGACATGCGCAACCTGTCGAACAAGCTGGCCACCCAGTTGCGCCCCGAAGAGCGGGCGTTGTTCGAGGTGTACCAGATGATGCTTGACGACGCGTCCCTCGGGAACGAAGTCAAGACCGTGATCAAGACCGGCCAGTGGGCCCAGGGCGCGTTGCGTCAGGTGGTCAGCGATCACGTCAACCGTTTTGAAATGATGGACGACGCCTACTTGCGTGAGCGCGCCTCGGATGTGCGTGACCTCGGTCGCCGTCTGCTGGCCTACTTGCAGGAAGATCGCAGCACCAACCTGGTCTACCCCGACAACACCATCCTGATCAGTGAAGAACTGACCGCCACCATGCTCGGCGAAGTACCGGAAGGCAAACTGGTGGGCCTGGTGTCGGTACTCGGTTCGGGTAACTCCCACGTCGCGATCCTGGCTCGGGCCATGGGCATTCCGACGGTGATGGGCCTGGTGGACCTGCCGTATTCCAAAGTCGACGGCATCGACATGATCGTCGACGGCCATCGCGGCGAAGTCTTTACCAACCCCAGCGAAGTGCTGCGCAAGCAATATGCCGAGGTGGTGGAAGAAGAGAAGCAATTGGCGCTGGGCCTCGATTCCCTGCGCGAGTTGCCGTGTGTGACCCTCGACGGCCACCGCGTGCCGCTGCTGGTCAACACGGGCTTGCTGGCCGACGTGGCCCGCGCGCAACAGCGAGGCGCCGAAGGCGTGGGGCTGTACCGCACCGAAGTGCCGTTCATGATCAACCAGCGTTTCCCGAGCGAGAAGGAACAGCTGGCGATCTATCGTGAGCAGTTGGCGGCGTTCCACCCGTTGCCGGTGACCATGCGCAGCCTGGATATCGGCGGCGACAAGTCGCTGTCGTACTTCCCGATCAAGGAAGACAACCCGTTCCTCGGCTGGCGCGGTATTCGCGTGACCCTCGACCATCCCGAGATTTTCCTGGTGCAGACCCGCGCCATGCTCAAGGCCAGCGAGGGCCTGAACAACCTGCGCATTCTGTTGCCGATGATCTCCGGCACCCATGAGCTGGAAGAAGCGTTGCACCTGATCCACCGGGCCTGGGGTGAAGTGCGCGACGAAGGCGCCGACGTACCGATGCCGCCGATTGGCGTGATGATCGAAATCCCGGCAGCGGTGTACCAGGCCAAGGAGCTGGCGCGGCAGGTGGACTTCCTGTCGGTAGGTTCCAACGACCTGACTCAGTATTTGCTTGCCGTGGACCGCAACAACCCTCGGGTTGCCGACCTATACGACTACCTGCACCCGGCCGTGCTGCAAGCCCTGCAACATGTGGTTCGCGACGCCCATGCCGAAGGCAAACCGGTGAGTATCTGCGGCGAAATGGCCGGCGACCCGGCGGCGGCGGTGTTGTTGATGGCGATGGGTTTTGACAGCTTGTCGATGAACGCCACCAACCTGCCGAAAGTGAAGTGGCTGCTGCGCCAGGTCAACCTGAGCATGGCCAAGGATCTGCTGGCGGAGGTGATGACCATCGACAACCCGCAAGTTATCCACAGCTCGCTGCAATTGGCCCTGAAAAACCTGGGGCTGACGCGGATGATCAATCCGGCTTCGGCGAAACCCCTATAACGCTGACACCGATCAGAATTGTGAGAGGGGCTTGCTCCCTCCCACATCGGCGTTGTGGTGTGGCTAGAGGTTGATCTCCACTTCGCCCAGCCGCCCGCCCTCGGGCCCGAAACTACGCTCCACCATCCACCGTGTGCCGTCGGCATTCACGATCAATGCTGTGCTGGCTCGGGTCCCATAAGTAGGGCTGGCGATAAACACGCTCGACAACAGGCTTTCAGTCGCCAGCCCCACGCCGGTATCCGGCAACTCGGCGAACGGCGCGGTCTGCGGATCACTCAACAACGCCAGCAAGGTATGCGGGTGCGGATCATCCAGCGCCTGGCTTAACGCTGCCTTGGCCTTGAGCAGCTTCGGCCACGGCGTATCCAACCCGGCATTGGACAACCCATACACTCCCGCCTCCAATCGGGCAGGCTCGGTGTGATTGGCGTTGTAATGCCACATCTCTTCCCGCGTCCCCACCAGCAGGTTGAAGCCGGCATATTCGATGGATCGGCCATTTACTTCGGCCAAATACTGGTCAATCGGCAGCGAACCACTGAGAAACCGCGCCACCAGCTCGCCGCGGGACTTACGCGCCGGCGGCTGGTGCGGATCGCGGATATTGGTCAGTGCCGCAAACCGCCCATCGGCGTTCACCCCCAGCCAGGTGCCGCCGGCTTCCTGATCGCGGCCGGCATACACATGGGGCGCATCCGGCCACTGGGCCAGCGGCAGCGTAGGGCGGGCGTAGAACTCATCGCGGTTGGCCGCGACGATCAGCGGCTGGGCATGACCCGGCCGCCAGGCGAAAACGATCAAGCACATCAGGCGATCCCTTTTGTGTTTTTTGCCACTCTACTCACTCAAGCAGAAGCGTTCCATCGTCTCCAGTTGGGTCGCATGCCTTCCATCCGTTAACATGCCGGACTTGTTTCGGGGGCTCCCATGGAATTTCTGCTGTATCTGGTGCTTGGCGCCTGTGCGGGCGTGCTCGCCGGGCTGTTCGGTGTGGGCGGCGGGATCATCATCGTGCCGGTGCTGGTGTTCAGCTTCACCTTGCAGGGCTTCGACCCGCAGGTACTGACGCACTTGGCGGTGGGAACGTCCCTGGCGACTATCATCTTTACCTCGGTAAATGCCGTGCGCGAGCACCATCGGCGTGGCGCGGTGCGCTGGCCGATCTTTGTGTGGATGACCGTCGGCATTCTGATCGGCGCCGGTTTTGGCGCGCTGACCGCCGAAGCGATTTCCGGGCCGCACTTGCAGAAGATCATTGGCGTATTTGCTCTGCTGGTGGCGCTGCAACTGGGCCTGGACGTCAAGCCGAAGGCCAGTCGAACGGTGCCGGGCAAGGTCGGTCTGACCCTGGCCGGCACCGTGATCGGCTGGGCCTCGGCGATTTTCGGGATTGGCGGCGGCTCGCTGACCGTGCCATTCCTGACCTGGCGCAGCGTGCCGATGCAGCAGGCAGTGGCGACGTCGTCGGCCTGCGGCCTGCCGATTGCGCTGGCCAGTGCATTAAGTTTCATGATTCTGGGCTGGCATGACCCGCTGTTGCCCGCTCATAGTCTGGGGTTCGTGTATTTGCCGGCCCTGCTGGGCATTGCCCTGACCAGCATGGTGTTCGCGCGCTTCGGTGCACGCCTGGCGCACCGGCTGTCGCCCCGCCTGCTCAAGCGGCTGTTTGCCGGATTGCTATTGTGCGTCGGTTTGAATTTTTTGCTGTAACGAAGGCTTAATCGCGCCCGGGCATGGTCCGGACGCCATAACGAATGATTTAACGAGGAGTCGCAATGCTGCCTTACCCGCAGATCGACCCGGTGGCCCTGGCCATCGGTCCGCTGAAAATCCACTGGTACGGGTTGATGTACCTGATCGGCATCGGCGGCGCGTGGCTGCTGGCGTCTCGGCGCCTGAACCGTTTCGACCCAACCTGGACCAAGGAGAAACTCTCCGACATGGTGTTCTGGTTGTCGATGGGGGTAATCGTCGGCGGACGCCTGGGGTATGTGCTGTTTTACGACCTGTCGGCGTATATCGCCAACCCGATGCTGATTTTCGAAGTGTGGAAGGGCGGCATGGCGTTCCACGGCGGCTTTATCGGCGTGATGATCGCGGCCTGGTGGTTCGGTCGGCGCAACGGCAAGTCGTTCTTCCAATTGATGGACTTTGTCGCGCCGCTGGTGCCGATCGGCCTGGGCGCCGGGCGCATCGGTAACTTTATCAACGCCGAGTTGTGGGGCAAGCCGACCGACGTGCCGTGGGCCATGGTATTCCCGCCGTTCAGCGACCCGGCCCAGTTACCGCGCCATCCGTCGCAGCTGTACCAATTCGCCTTGGAAGGTGTGGCACTGTTCCTGATTCTGTATATCTTCTCGCGCAAACCGCGCCCGACCATGGCCGTGTCCGGCATGTTCGCGCTGTTCTACGGGATCTTCCGGTTTATCGTCGAATTCGTACGGGTGCCGGATGCGCAGCTGGGTTACCTGGCGTGGGGCTGGCTGACCATGGGCCAGATCCTCAGCCTGCCGATGATCCTGGTCGGCCTGGGCCTGCTGTGGTGGGCGTACAATCGCCCGCAGCCGCTGAAGAACACCGCGCTTTAAATTCGAACGCCTGGGCCCAGCCGCGATGGGCCCAGGCTTCAACGAAACGGGTATCCACATGAAGCAATATCTCGAACTGCTGCACGACGTCGTGACCAATGGCCTGACCAAGGGCGACCGCACCGGCACCGGCACCAAGGCCGTGTTCGCTCGCCAGTATCGGCACAACCTGGCCGACGGCTTCCCGCTGCTGACCACCAAGAAGCTGCACTTCAAAAGCATCGCCAACGAGTTGATCTGGATGTTGAGCGGCAACACCAACATCAAATGGCTCAATGAAAACGGCGTGCGCATCTGGGACGAATGGGCCACCGAAGACGGCGACCTGGGCCCGGTCTACGGCGAGCAATGGACCGCCTGGCCGACCAAGGACGGCGGCACGATCAACCAGATCGACTATATGGTTCACACCCTCAAGACCAACCCCAACAGCCGCCGCATCCTGTTCCACGGCTGGAACGTCGAGTACCTGCCCGACGAAACCAAGAGCCCCCAGGAAAACGCGCGCAACGGCAAACAAGCCCTGCCGCCGTGCCATCTGCTGTATCAGGCGTTCGTGCATGACGGTCACCTGTCGATGCAGTTGTATATCCGCAGCTCCGATGTGTTCCTCGGCTTGCCGTACAACACCGCCGCCCTGGCGTTGCTGACCCATATGCTGGCTCAACAGTGCGACCTGATCCCCCACGAGATCATCGTCACCACCGGCGACACCCACGCTTACAGCAACCATATGGAACAGATCCAGACCCAGCTGGCGCGCACGCCTAAGAAGCTGCCGGAATTGGTGATCAAGCGTAAACCTGCGTCGATCTACGACTACAAGTTCGAAGACTTCGAGATCGTGGGTTACGACGCCGATCCGAGCATCAAGGCCGATGTCGCTATCTAGAGCCTGACGCTGTCCGAAGTGGGAGAGGGTTAGAGCCTGACGCTGTCAAATGTGGGAGGGGGCTTGCCCCCGATTGCGGTGGGTCAGCTGAAATTCCGCATCCAGGGCAGCCCCCACCCCACATTCGAACAGTGTTCGCTTGAGTCAATGCCCGTGGCTCCTGCCTACGTGTGAGGGCTCGGCCTCGCTGGCGACTACCCCGCCGTTGACCTCCAACCGCTGCAAAATCCCGCAGTGATCCCCGCCCCCACAGCGTTGGCGCAGGTCCAGCAATTGCTCCTGCAATGCCAGCAGCCCGTCGATGCGCGTCTTTACATGCTGGATATGCTCGTCGATCAACGCATTGACGCTTTCGCACTGGTCCTGAGGGCTGTCGCGCAGGCTGAGCAGGCTGCGGATTTCCTCAAGGGTCATGTCCAGGCTGCGGCAGTTGCGGATAAACACCAGCCGTTCGCTGTGCGCCTGGGTGTACACGCGGTAATTGGCGTCAGTGCGCGCCGGGGGCGGCAGCAGGCCTTCCTTCTCGTAGTAACGGATGGTCTCCACCGCGCAGTCGGTGAGTTTGGCCAGTTCGCCGATCTTCATCGCAGCAATCTCCAAATGGGTGCTTGACCCTATAGTGGCTACAGGGTCTTTACTTGGCAACAAGCACTCTTACGGACGCCACAGCATGAGCGATTCCCACCACACCCCGCATAAACATGATCACACCCACGATCATGGCACTGAAAAACTCACGCCCGTACACAATCACGGCCACGGCGGCTCCTGCTGTTCAGGTGGCCCCGCGCCTGCGGTGGTGACACTGAGCGAAGCACCCACCGCCGGTTCGCGCCTGAGCACCTTCCGTATCGAAGCCATGGACTGCCCCACCGAGCAGACGCTGATCCAGAATAAGCTGGGCAAGATCGCTGGCGTGCAGCAGCTGGAATTCAACCTGATCAACCGCATTCTCGGCGTCACCCACGACCTGCCGAGTACTGCGCCGATTATCGATGCGATCAAATCCATCGGCATGCAAGCCGACCCCATCGAAGAGGGCGCGCCCGCCGCTACTCCCCCGGCCAAGAAACATTGGTGGCCGCTGGCCGTGTCGGGTCTTGGGGCGTTGGGCGCCGAAGTGCTGCACTTCACCAATGCCGCGCCGACCTGGGTCATTGCCTTGGTGGCGCTGGTGTCGATCCTCAGCGGCGGCCTTGGCACCTATAAAAAGGGCTGGATCGCCCTGAAAAACCTCAATCTGAACATCAACGCGCTGATGAGTATCGCGGTCACCGGCGCGATTCTTATCGGCCAGTGGCCGGAAGCGGCGATGGTGATGTTCCTGTTTACCGTGGCCGAGCTGATCGAAGCCAAGTCCCTGGACCGCGCGCGCAATGCCATCAGCGGTTTGATGCAGATGACCCCGGAACAGGCCACCGTGCGGCAGCCTGACGGCAGTTGGGTTGAACAAGAGGTTAAAAGCATCGAACTGGGCGCTGTGGTGCGGGTAAAGCCCGGTGAGCGCATCGGCCTGGACGGTGAGGTGACCGCGGGTCAATCCACTGTCGATCAGGCGCCGATTACCGGTGAAAGCCTGCCGATTGAGAAGACGGTGGGCGATAAAGTCTTCGCCGGCACCATCAACCAGGCCGGTTCCCTGGAATACAGCGTGACGGCGGCGGCCAACAACTCCACCCTGGCGCGGATCATCCACGCGGTGGAACAAGCCCAGGGCGCGCGGGCTCCGACCCAGCGCTTCGTGGACAGTTTTTCCAAGATCTACACCCCGGCTGTGTTCCTGTTCGCACTCGGCGTGGCAGTGATTCCACCGCTGTTCATGGCCGGCGCCTGGTTCGACTGGATCTACCGCGCGCTGGTGCTGTTGGTGGTCGCGTGCCCCTGTGCGCTGGTGATTTCCACGCCGGTGACCATTGTCAGCGGCCTGGCCGCTGCGGCGCGCAAAGGCATCCTGATCAAGGGTGGCGTGTACCTGGAGGGCGGTTACAAGCTCGATTACCTGGCCCTCGACAAGACCGGCACAATCACCCACGGCAAACCCGTGCAGACCGACTACCTGGCGCTGTTCCCCACTGTCGAAGACAGCGCGCCGGCCCTCGCCGCCAGCCTGGCTGGGCGTTCCGACCACCCCGTGTCCCTGGCAATCGCCAACGCAGCTGTGGATAAAAACCTGCCGCCCCATACTGTGGATAACTTCGAGGCCCTGGCCGGGCGCGGCGTGCGAGGCGATATCAACGGCGAAACCTATCACCTGGGCAATCACCGCCTGGTGGAGGACCTGGGCCTGTGCTCGCCAGCGCTGGAAGAGAAACTCTTCGCCCTGGAGAAACAAGGCAAGTCGGTCGTGCTCCTACTGGACAAATCCGGCCCGCTGGCGCTGTTCGCCGTGGCCGACACCGTCAAGGACAGCAGCCGAGAAGCCATCCAGCAGTTGCATGAATTGGGCATCAAGACCCTGATGCTCACCGGCGACAACACCCACACCGCCCAGGCGATTGCGGCGCAGGTAGGTATCGATCAAGCCCAGGGCGATTTGCTGCCCACCGACAAACTCCACGCCATCGAAACCCTCTACACCCAAGGCCGTCGAGTGGGCATGGTCGGCGACGGCATCAACGACGCTCCGGCCCTGGCCCGCGCCGAAATCGGCTTTGCCATGGCCGCTGCCGGCACCGACACCGCCATCGAGACCGCCGACGTGGCGTTGATGGACGATGATCTGCGCAAGATTCCGGCATTCATTCGGTTGTCGCGGCAAACGTCGAGTATCCTCAAGCAGAACATCGCCCTGGCATTGGTGATCAAGGCGATCTTCCTCGCGGTGACGTTCATGGGCATGGCCACCATGTGGATGGCGGTGTTCGCCGACATGGGCGTGAGCCTGCTGGTGGTGTTCAATGGCCTGCGCCTGTTGCGCAAATAGACAAGAGAGGGTGGTGTGCTGAGTGCCGAGCTGAAGGCGTTTTTTATGGTCGCCCGCCTGGGCAGCATCACCCAGGCGGCGAAAAAACTCGGCCTGAGCCAGCCCACGGTCACTACCCAGATCCGCAACCTGGAAAGCCAATACGGCGTCGAGCTGTTCTATCGCGGCGGGCGCCGCCTCACCGTCAGCGACGAAGGCGCACGGCTGTTGCCGATGGTCAAGACGCTGTTGCAGCAGGAAGCCGATATCGAGTTTTTCCTGCGCAACAACGGTCAGGTCCAGGGCGCACTCAGGATTGCCGCAACGGCGCCGTACTACATCCTGGATCTGGTCAAAGCCTTTCGCGAGCGCCTACCCCAAGTGGAGGTGTCGGTGGAAATCGGCAACTCGCAGCAGGTGCTCGAAGCGCTGGATGACTACCGCGTCGATGTGGCGGCGTCCTCACAGCTGCTCGACGACCCACGGCTGATACGTCGCGTCCTCGGCACCGACCCGCTGGTGCTGGCGGTGCATCGCAACCATCCCCTGGCCAAACTCGATCATGTGCCGCTGAGCGCGCTCGCCGGACACACCCTGTTGATGCGCGAGGTCGGCTCCACCACACGCCGCCTGACCGAAGACATGCTGCGCGGCGCCGGCGTGAACTACGGGCCGCTGCTGGAAATCGGCAGCCGTGAATCGATCCGCGAGGCGGTGTTGCGCAATATCGGCATCAGCATCATCGCCCGCCAGGAAGTGCCCCATGACCCACAGCTCAAGGTGCTGACCCTTGAGCATGCGCCGCAGATTCCGGAGTATCTGTACTGCCTCAAAGAACGAAAAGGCGCTCGCCTGCCGGCGGCGTTTTTGGGGTTAGCCCAGGAAATGTCGCCAATCTAGGCTTTTTTTGGCGGCCTGGAGGGCCAATCGGGGGCAAGCCCCCTCCCACATTCGAAGTGTGAATTGAAGTGCGCCCCAAAAGTTGGACAGTAATTGTCTAGGCTACAGCGGAACGGGCT